>JAYWAO010000445.1:0-10540 GCA_043782365.1 Deltaproteobacteria bacterium | reverse complement strand
CCTGGGCCCCGGCCACGCTCCCGGTGCGGGCGACCGCCTTCCTGGTGGCGCAGCGGCTCGAGGGACGCGGGTTCAACTCCTTCGCCGACGGCGGCTACCTCGCGTACGCGCGGCCCGGCGTGCCCACCTTCGCCGACGGGCGCGTGGTGCCGGTGCCCGAGGGCTTCCTGCAGCGCTGGTCGCTCGCCGAGCGCTCTGGCGAGGCGTTCCGCGCCTTCCTCGCGGGCTACGAAGTCGAGTGGGCGCTGGCGACCCGCCTCAAGGAGCGGCTGGGCGGCTACCGGCTGCTCGAATCGCCCGCCTGGGCGCTCGTCTACTGGGACGAGACCAGCGAGGTCTGGCTGCGCCGCGACGTGCCCCGCTTCGCCGGCCTGATCGCCGCGCTCGAGTACCGGACCTTCAAGCCCTACGGCCGCATCGTCGGCAAGGTGGCCGCGCTCGACCTCGCCGGCCTGCGCGCGCTCGACGGCGAAGTGCGACGGTTCCTCTCCACCGCGCCTGGCGAGCCGTTCGCGTTGGTGGTCGCTTGCGCGAGCGCCGTGCGGCAGCAGCGCCAGGACGGGGCGTCCCTCTGCGAGGCCGCCGAGGCCTCCGCCCGCGACGCCGGCCGCCCGGAGGCGCTGGCGCTGGCCCAGCAGGCGCGCAAGCTGCCGCCCGCCCCGCAGTAATACACTTCACCCGTCAGTAGCTCGCCGAGAGCTGCAAGCGGAGCACCCGGCCGTACTGCGGCACCGCGTGGTTCGGCCCGGGGATCTCCGGACCCGCGGGGAGCGAGACCTTCTCGTCGAGCAGGTTCTGCGCGAAGAGGCCGTAGCGCACGTTGTACTTGCGGTACTGCCCGGTGATGCCGAGGTTCCAGCGGAAGGACTCGCCTACCAGCGCCAGCTGCGGCGCGCCTCCGTCCACCACGGTGCGGCGAGGGCCCCCGTAGACCACCTCGGTGGAGAGCGAGAGGACGTCGTTCACCAGCGGCAGCATGAAGCGCACCGCGGCCGAGTGCTCCGGCGAGTTCGGCAAGGGGCGGTCCTGCGGGTCGCGCAGCCGGGACCACGCGTACCAGAACGAGATCAGCGTGCCGCTGGTGGGCTGCCAACGGGCCTCCAGCTCGGCGCCGGTGCTGGTGGTGATGCCCCTCGAGTTCTGCAGCTGCGCCTCGCCCGAGCCGTCCGTGAGCAGCACGTTGTTGATCAGCTGCGAGATCCGCGAGTGGTAGACCGTGCCCACCACGGTGGTCTCGTCGTTGAGCTGGTGGGTGTGCTCGAGCTCGTAGCTGGTGATCAGCTCGGGCTGCAGGCCCGGGTTGGCCTTGGTCGTCGTCCCGTCGTCGTAGTACCGCTCGGCGAAGCTCGGGCCGCGGAAGGCCTGCCCGAAGATCGCCTTGGTGGTGCCGTCTTCATAGACCTGGAAGATGCCGACCACCCGCGGGTTGAAGACGGTCCCGAAGGTGGGCCACTTGTCGAGCCGCGCCGCCAGGTTGAAGTGGGCGCGCTTGTGCAGCGTGATCTCGTCGCCCGCGTAGACGCTGAAGATCGTCTCCGCGCTGGGCGCGCCGCGCGAGACGGCAGGATCGCTCGACTCGTTGTCGAACAGCTTCACGCCCGGCACGAAGGAGGTGACCTGCACGTTGTAGCGGTCCTGGAGCTCCGCGCCGACCAGCAGCTTGTTGTGGAAGACCTCGGGCAGCCGGATGCGCGCCTCGCCGGTGAGCCAGTCGGCGGCCAGCGTGTCCACGCCCGCGCCCGCGTCCAGGTAGTTCCAGTTCGCCTTGTTCCGGTAGGTGTCGTAGGCGGCGCGCAGCTCGACGCCGAGACCCGAGTCGAAGGCGTGGTTGTAGTTCGCCTCGACGAAGCCGCGCCGGTCGAGCATGTTCGACCCGGGCGCGCCGGGCACCGACTGGAAGGTGCCGGTGGGCAGGTTCTTCTTTCGATAATTGTAGGTAGCCGAGAGGGTGAGGTCCTGGTAGCGGGCGCGCAGATCGGCGTGGCCCGCGTACTCGAAGTCGAGGTCCTGCGCCACCACTGGCGCGCCCCCGGCCGTGGTGGCGCCGGGCACGAGGAACAGCTTGTCGTTCTTGGCGTCGCTCACCGATCCGCGCAACATCACCCAGCGCTCGGCGTCTCCCGCCGAAGCCGTCAGCCGGCCGATCTGCTCTCCGAGCGAGCCGAGCGTGCCACCCCCGGCCAGGTGCGCGCCGGGCGCCGGAGTGTGGTGCACCACGTTGACCACGCCGAAGAAGGCGGCGCTGCCGTACAGCACCGAGCCCGGGCCGCGCACGATCTCGATCCGCTCGACGTCCGAGAGGTCGGCGTCGAAGTCGCGCCCCACCGCGCCCTGGCCGTAGCTGATCTCGTTGGTGACGTGCCCGTCGTTGAGGATGAGGATCCGCTGGTTGTAGGTGGAGACGGTGGAGAACCCGCGCTCGCCCGCCGCCTCGTACTCGCGGTCGTTGGTGGTGTAGAAGCCGCGCACCGAGCGCAGCGCCTCCGCGAGCGTCGAGTAGCCGAACGCGCGCAGCTCCTCTCCGGACAGCACGGTGATCGACGCCGGCGAATCCTCGGCCCGCGTCAGCTTGCGCTCGGCGGCGACCACGCGGGGCTGCAGGTAGCGCAGGTGCGCGTCGAGCTTCGCCTGCTCGCCCACCTTCACCAGCAGGATCCTGGTGATCGGCTCGCGGCCCGGCGCGGAGATCTCCACGGTGTGCATGCCCGCGGTGGCCGGGCCGATGTGCGGTGAGTAGCCGAACTCGCGCCCGTCGAGGCGGATCACCGCGTTTTCGACGTTGTCGACCTTGACGTTGATCTCGCCGGAGGGCGGCGGCAGCGGGACCAGCCTGAACTGCACGGGCACCACGCCCTCGGGCGGGACGTTCACCTGCGTCTCGTGGGGGCCGTAGCCCGTGGCGGTGACGACCACCCGGCGCAGGCCCGGCAGCGCCTTGGCCTTGCCCGGCGCGGTCAGGAGCGGCTCCTCGCTGCCGTCCACCCGCAGCTCGAACTCCTCGGGATAGCCGCTCGCCGCGATGGCGCCGTAGATCCTCTCCAGCGGCGCATCGACGGTGACCACCTTGCCGACCGCCAGCTGCACCTCCGCCTTGAACGGCTTGTAGCCCCCCAGCTCCACCAGGGCCGTCTCCTTGCCGGGCTTGAGCGCGAGCGTCAGCGGGGTCTGCCCGCGCGCGCCGAGGTCGCGCCGGTTGACGAACACCGTGGCCCCCGGCGGCTCGGTCTTCACCTCCAGGATCGCCAGCGAAGGCCGCAGGCGCTCGAGCGAGGCGAGCAGGACCTTGCGGTCGGCCTCGGGCATCTCGTCGCCGAGGATCTCGCTGTAGAAGCGGTGCGCCTCGTTGGGCTGCTTGAGCGCCTCGAAGCAGCGGGCGATGTTGAAGATGACGTTGCGGTTGCGCACCAGCCGGTTGCTGGAGAGGAACTCGCTGAGCGCCTCCTCGAGCTTGCCCTGCTTGAAGAAGGCGGCGGCGCGGTTGAAGCGGAAGTCGGCTTCGTCGGCCACCTCGTCGGCGCGCGCGGGGTGCGAAGAGAGCGCTGCGAGGGTGAAGGCGCAAGCGGCTGCGGCCAGCAGGAGACGGCGGTGGTTCGTCATGGAGCGCATGGGCGCAAGACCTCGAAGCGGTGTCGGTCGCTGCTGGCAGAGTACCGCTTCACGTGCCTTCGTGGGGTTCGCGCGCGCGCTCGAACCGGCGCGCGCCGCTACGCCGGATCGCCGTCCTCGTGCCAGCGGACCATCGCCGGCATCGCGCCCGTGCGGAGGAACTCGTCGGCGGCCCGCAGCGCGACGAAGAAGGGCACCGTCCAGGCGGCAGGAAATGTATTACTCGAGCCGTCGGCCAGCTCGAAGTGGAGCTCGCCGCGCCGCCGCTCGCGCAGGCCCTGCCTGGAGGTGAAGCCCGGGTCGTCGAGCGTGCGCACGAAGAGGCAGAGCGCCCGCTCGCGCGACTTGAGCAGCGCGAAGCCAGGGCCGCCGTTGACGGTGAGCCACACCTCGGCGAACTCCTCGCGCGCGACCCGCAGCAGCGCGGCCCGGATGTGGCGCGGGTCGTCGCTCTCGACGTAGCGCCCGTCGATCTGCAGATCGAGGGCGTGGGTCACGGGAAGGGTCAACGCTCGCCCTTGATGTCGCCGAGGCCGCCGGGCAACGGGGCCACCTTGGGCCTCGCGAGCTTGTTCAGCTTCACCGTGGCCTCCTTGCCGACCGCCGCGGTGACCGGCTGCACCAGCTCCTGGTAGCCGGGGAGGTTGAACTTCAGCTGGTGGTCGCCCGCGGTGGTCACCCACAGCTTGGGGGTCTTGCCGATCACCATCGCCCCCTCGGTGATCTCGGCCCCCTCGGGGTCGGAGTGGAGGGTGACCGTCACCTGCTCGGGCGCCGCCTTCTCCAGCGTGAACTTGCGCTCCTGCGGACCGGCGGCCAGGGTGAGCGCCTCGCTGAGCGGCTTGTAGCCGTCGAGGGAGAGCTCGATCCGCACCGCGCCCGCGCGCAGCGCGACGTTGGGCATCGGCGAGCGGCCCGCGGGGCGCCCGTCGATGGTCACCAGCGCTCCCGGCGGCTCGGTGGTGATGGAGAGCTGCGCCGGCGCAGCCTGGGTGACCACGGGCGCCGGGGCGGGCCGCGAGCCCTTCCAGACGAGTCCAGCCGTGCCCAGCAGCGCGGCCGCGCCGACGGCGATCAAGAGCGGCATCTGCGCGCTCTTCTTCGGCTCGAACGGGCTGGCGCCGCTCTCGGTGGCGATCTGCGAGAGGGAGATCTCGTTCTTGCCCGTGGTCGCGTCGGGAGGCCGCTGGTTGGTGGTCGGCCCTCCCGCCGGGGTGCCGCTCATCGCCGGCTGCTGGCCGCCGAGCCGGATGCTGCCTGGCGACGAGCTCGGCGCGCCCGAGGGCGTCTTGCCGCCGAGCTGATCGGGCGAGGCGGTGAGGCCCACGTCGCCCATCAACGGTCCGAGGCGGGACTCCTTGTCGAGCCGCTCCGCGTAGATCACCTTGAGGAACTCGGCGAGGTGGGCGCTGGAGGCGCTCATCCGGCCCTGGATCAGCCAGTCTTCGAGCGCGAGCCGGAACTCCTGCGCCGTCTGGAAGCGCTGCTCGCGGTCCTTGGCGAGCGCGTGCAGCACGATGCCGTCGAGGCTCTGCGGGATCTGCGGGTTGATCGACGAGGGCGGCGGGACGACGGCCTGGCGCACGCGCTCGAGCGTCTGCACGTCGCTGTCGGCCTTGAAGAGCCGGCGGCCCGTCAAGAGCTCGTGGAGGACGATTCCCAGCGCGAAGATGTCGGTGCGGCCGTCGATCTCCTTGCCGGCCACCTGCTCGGGGCTCATGTAGCTGTACTTGCCCTTGAGCGCCCCGGTGCGGGTGTGCTGCGCGCGGCCCGCGGCCTTGGCGACGCCGAAGTCGATTACTTTTACGCCGCCTTCGAACGTCACCAGGATGTTCTGCGGGGAGATGTCGCGGTGGCCGATGTGGTACGGCTCGCCCTCCTGGTTGCGCAGCGAGTGCGTGAAGTCGAGGCCGGCGGCGGCGTCGGCGATCACCCGGCAGATCAGCGGCACCCGCAGCGGCTTGCCCTTGGTCTCGGAGGCCTTCCAGAGGCGGCGCAGGTCCTCGCCGCGCAGGTACTCCATCGCGATGTAGTAGGTGCTCTCGACCTGGTCGAACTCGAACACCTGGCAGACGTTGGGGTGGATGAGCTGCGCGGTGAGGCGCGCCTCGTCCTTGAACATGGTGATGAACTCTTCGTCCTCGCAGAGGTGCGGGAGGAGGGTCTTGATCACCAGCAGCTTCTGGAAGCCGTCGAGGCCGCGCTGCCGGGCGAGGTAGACCTCGCCCATGCCGCCGCCCGCTAGACGCTTGAGGAGTTCGTATCGGCCGAAGGTCGGGTGCATGGGGTCGGGCGTAGCCGGTGGCGTCGAGGGGCAGGCGAAGCTAACACACCGCGCTCCGGTCTAAGAAGCAAGCGCGAGATCGTTGCGGCGACGACCCCCGACCCACTGGTAGGGTGACGAGATGTCCACCGCGGCGCAGGGCGAGGCCCAGCAGAACCCGTCGTCCAAGAGCGAGGAACCCCAGGCCTCGGCTGCAGAGCAGGCCGCCGCGGACCACCGCTGGCACGAGCACGTCCCGCGCACCACCGCGGTGCTGGCCGTCCTCGCCGCCGTCGCCTCGGGCAGCTACGCGGGGCAGTTCTCCAAGACGATCCTCTCTCAAGCCGAGGCGAGCGATCAGTGGAACTACTACCAGTCGAAGTCGATCAAGAAGCACCTGTCGCAGAACACCTACGACATGGCCCACGCGATGGGCCAGGGCCGGCCCGACCTCGCCGAGGCGCTCAAGGAGTTCGAGACGCGCACCATCGCCAAGACCAAGGAGTACGAGGGCGAGCTGAAGGAGATCAAGGCCAACGCCGAGCGGATCGAGGACGACAAGCGCAAGCACCAGAAGCAGGGCGACTGGTTCCAGATCGCCTTCGTGGTGCTGCAGGCGGGCGTGGTGCTGTCGACCATCGCCGCGAGCGCGCGCCGCAGGGAGCTGTGGGCGGCGGCGCTGATCGCCGGGGTGTCGGGGCTGCTGCTGGTGCTGAATGGGTTCTTGCTGATCAAGTAGGGGCCGCGCGCATCACGCTCTGCACAGCTCATCCCGCAGCCACGCGTGCAGCGCCGCGTACCCCAGCGCCGCCTCCTCCGCGCGGTCGAGGAACCCCGCCGTGTGCACCCACTCGCCGGGCTTCTTGCTCACCGAGACCGCCATCCCCGTGTGCTTGGAGAGCTCCGCCCGCGGGTGCTCGGCTGGCACTCCGCGCGGGGGCTTGGGCAGCTTCTCGCCGTCGGGGGTGAGGCCGGCCTTCTTGGCCTCCTTGAGCGCCTCGGCGAGCCGCTCGCCGGCCTTCGCGTTCAGCACCAGCTTCCGATACCGATCGAGGTGGGCCTCCTCGAAGGTCTCGAGCCCGCCGCCGAAGACCACCTCGGTAGGGCCCACGCGCACGAAGAACCCGGGCGCCGAGAACTTCTCCGCCCCCTCCCACAAGAGCAGCGCCGCGTGGGTCTCGAAGGGCTTCTTGTCCTTGGAGAAGCGGACGTCGCGGTTGAGCCGGAAGAGGTTTCCGCCCACCCGCGGCTGCAGCACCAGCTTGGGCATCGGGCCGCGGAGCCGCTCGTGGAGCGCGCAGCAGGCCTCCACCATGGCAGGGAGCAGCTCGTCGTCCCAGGCCGCGCGGTGGGCCTCGAACCACTCCTTGTCGTTCTGTTCGCGCAGGCCCGCGAGGAACGCGAGCCCGCCTTTGGGGATGCCGCTGAAGGCCATCTGCGCACGATACATGAGGTCCCCGCGCGCGGCGCTGCTACTTCGGCGTCTGGCCGAAGCCGAGGCCGCGCGCGTCGAGGTCCTTCGACAGCGACTTCCAGTCGGTGAAGACGGTCATCTGCTTGCCGCTCCCGCAGCTGAAGCGCGCCTCGGACGGGCTCGCCTTGGTGACGTTGTGGATGAAGATCGCCTGGATGCTGCCGGGCTTCTCCACCGACATCTGCTGGTAGACCTCGGGATCCTGCTCGCCGGTGTCGCCGAAGAGCACCCACTTGGTCTTGGGAAAGGCGGCGAACAGAGGGTGCTGGGGACCGGGGCGTGGAAGGCCGGTCTGCCGGTGACGGAGCGCCGGGGCCGGATCCGTGGCAGAACAGGCCCGGATGAGCGCCTCCAGCACCAGCCCCGTGCAGTCCCCCTCTCAGGGAGCGGTGCTGCGCACCATCGCGCCGGACCGCGTCCCGCAAGGGCTGGAGCTCTCCGACGCGCTCGAACAGGGGCAGATCGTCCACTTCGAAGAGAGCCCCGTGGCGCTGCCGCCGGAGGACGGGCTCGACTTCCTGCGCGGGCTCGGGCCGCACCTCGGGCGCAAGAACGCCAGCTGGTACTTCGCCGCGGGCAGGCTCAAGGGGCTGGAGAAGCAGCCCGCGCTGGAGGCCCGCGCGCGCGACCTGCTCTCGGGCCACGCCGCCGGCGTGCGCGCGTTCCTGCAGACCGCGATGCCCGGCTTCACGCGCGGGATGGAGCCCGGGACCACCTCGATGCGGCCGGTCCAGGAGAAGGGCCGCGCGCTCTCGGCGCACGCCAGCAACGAGCTGGTCCACGTGGACGCCGGGGCCTACGGCGCCACCCACGGCGACCGGGTGCTGCGCTTCTTCGTCAACGTCAACCCGCGCGAGGACCGCGTCTGGATCACCCGCGGGGCCTTCGCCGCGCTCTACGCCGCGCACGCCGCCGAGGCCGGATTGCTCGGCCCGCGCGGTCCGAGATCGATCGACGAGGGTCCGCTCGACCGGGCCTTCACCGCGCTGGTGCGGGCGGCGTCGAGGCTGGTGCCGCAAGCGCGGATGCTCGACAGCTCGCCGTATGATCGGCAGCTGCGCCGGCTGCACAACTGGATGAAGGACACGCCGTCGTTCCGCCAGGGCGCGAGCGGCCTGCAGGAGCTGCGCTTCGGCCCCGGGTCGGCGTGGATGGTGCTGACCGATCAGGTGAGCCACGCCTGCGTCGAGGGCCAGCACGCGCTGGTGGACACCTTCATCGTGCCGCTCGCCAACTGCCGTCTCCTCGAGCAGACGCCATACCGGATCTTGCAGACCGGACAGGTCCCCGCGCAGGCGACGCGGTGAGCGAGCCGGGCAGGGGCGCGGCCTTCGCGCTGGTCCCGCTCGGCAGGGGCGCGCCGCGGCTCTCGCCCCAGCCGGAGCCCGACGCGGTGATCATCCTGCGCTTCTCCGCGCTGGGCGACGTGCTGCTCACCTCGCCCGCGCTGGAGGCCCTGCACACCGCCTGGCCGCGCGCCCGCATCGTCTATGCGGTGAAGGAGCGGCTCGCCCCGCTGGTGGCGCACAACCCGGCGGTCTCCAGCGTGGTGGGCCTGGGCGAGCGCGAAGGGGTCTTGAGCCTCGCCGCGCGCCTGCGCAAGGAGGTCGCGGGCGCCCGGGCGGTGGCGGTGCTCGACCTGCACGGGAAGCTGCGCAGCCGGCTCCTGCGCGCGCTCTTTCCCCGCGAGTGGCGGCGGGTGGTCTGGGAGAAGCGCGACTGGCGCGACACGCTCCCGGTCAAGCTGGGCCTGCGCCCGTGGCGGTCGGAGATGCTCTTCTGCGACCGCTACCACGCGGCCGTCGAGCAGCTGGTGGGCCGGCGCCTGCCGCGGGGCCGGCTGCGGGCGTTCCTCGGGCCGGGCGACGCGGCGAGCGCGGCGCAGGCGCTCCACGGCGCCGGCGTGCGATTCGATAAACTCGATAACGACGGCCGGCCCTCCCCGCCGCTGGTGGGCCTCTCGCCGGGCGCCAACTGGGCCACCAAGCAGTGGCCCGCGGAGCGCTACGTAGAGCTGGCGCGGCACGCGCTCGCCGCCGGGCTGCAGGTCGCCGTGCAGGGGAGCGCGGCGGAGCGGGCGCTGGGCGCTGCGATCGTGGGAGCCGCTCCTGGCGCGGTCGATCTGACGGGCCAGCTCGACGTCCCGCAGCTCGCCGGCTTCACCTCGCTGTGCGCGGCCTACGCGGCCAACGACAGCGGGCCGATGCACCTCGCCCGCGCGCTCGGCGTGCCGACGCTGGCGTTCTTCGGCAGCACCGATCCGGAGATGTTCGCCTGGGCCGGGCACCGCGCGCTCTTCGCTGGAGTGGAGTGCGCGCCGTGCTCGTTCTTCGGCCGGAGGAAGTGTCCGAAGGGCCACCTGCGCTGCATGACCGAGCTGTCGGCGCAGCAGGCGTGGGACGCGCTCGCGGGGCTGCTGCAGGGTGGAAGGCGGGCGCTGCTCGGGGCCTGAGCCGGGCTCCATCGACTATCCCCCACGCACGGGGGCGCTCAGCGTCAACGCGCGTACAGCGCGGGGTTCACCCAGGGCGCCAGCGCGGTGGTGACGGCGGCGCGGAAGGCGTCGTCGCGCTGCAGGGCGCCATTGGTGAGCAAGCCAACCACGCCCTGCTGGTAATCATAGTTGTAACCAGCGGCCTGAACGAACGGCCGCAGCTCCGCGCCGAGCGCAAGCGCCTCGGCCCACGCGGCCGGCAGCGGCGTCCCAACCGTGGGCACCACCACTTCGCGCAGGCCATCGGTGATGGCGACATATCCCATCATCACCGGCTGGCCGGCGAGCAGCACCACGCCCCCTTCGAGGCCCAGGCCGAGCAGGGCGCCCGGCTCGGCCGCCAGCGCACCGCGGGCCCAGGTGAACGCACCGCGGGCCCGGTTGACCGCGCCTCCCTGCGTCTCCTCGTGGCCGAGCGGCTGCGCGCGCACACCCGAGGGAACGTCGTGGCCGACCACCCGCGCGCGCTCGCCCCAGTAGTGGCGGGCGGCGGCGAGGACGGCGCCCACCTTCGCGGGGTTCTTGCTGCCGACGGAGAGCTTGGGTGCGGGAGTGTCCATGAGCCCGCGATCTAGCACGGCGCGCGCGCGGACTCGGGGAACCGTGCATCCGGGCGCGGTGGCGCCGCTCGGGCAGCGCGGGTTGTCGTCGCCGATCGCCGCGAAGGTCGCCTCGCCCTCGGCGTCGACCTTGGCGAGCAGCG
>JAYWAO010000444.1:0-3811 GCA_043782365.1 Deltaproteobacteria bacterium | reverse complement strand
CGTCGTAGGTGGCGAAGTCGGCCATGTCGCGAGGCTCCCGGGGAAGGGGCGAACGAATATCCGATTCCGAGGGGGATTCAAAGAGTCCGGCGGCTGCGAGACGGATGCGGCCACAGCGACGCGGCCACGTGCCGGGGCGGCCTCCAGCCGACGCGGTCACACACCGGCACGGCCAAAAGCGACGCGGCAGCAGCATAGCCGGGGCACGTCGCGGGCCATTCCGCCCCGCCCCGCACCCTGCTAGAACACGCACCCCATGAGCCAAGCGCCCGCCACCGTCGCCGCCGCAGACGCCGCTGCCGCGAACCCCAGCGCCAACGACCCTGCGGCCCCCTCCCCCGCGCTCCTCTCGCGCCTCTACCGCGAGATGGTCCGCCTGCGCACGCTCGACGAGCGGATGATGACCCTGCAGCGGCAGGGCCGCGTCGGCTTCTACGGCGCCTGCACGGGGCAGGAGGCGGCCACGCTCGCCTCGGCGATCGCGCTCGAGCCGGGCGACTGGATCTTCCCCGCGCTGCGCGAGGCCGGCGCCATGCTGATGCGCGGCTTCCCGCTGGTGCCCTACCTCTGCCAGGTGTTCGGCAACGAGGGCGACGTCACCAAGGGCCGGCAGATGCCGTCGCACATGGCGGCCAAGTCGGTGAACCAGGTGTCGTGGGGCTCCTGCATCGGCACGCAGCTCCCGCAGGCGGTGGGCGCTGCGATGGCCGCCAAGATCAAGGGCGACCCGACGGTGATCGCCGCCTACCTGGGCGACGGCGCCACCAGCGAGGGCGACTTCCACGTCGCGCTCAACTTCGCCGGCGTCTTCAAGAGCCCGGTGGTCTTCATCTGCCAGAACAACCACTGGGCGATCAGCGTGCCCACCGCCAAGCAGACCGCCGCCGAGAGCATCGCCATCAAGGCGCAGGCCTATGGCTTCCCGGGCGTGAAGGTGGACGGCAACGACGCGCTGGCGGTCTACGCGGCGGTCAAGATCGCGGTCGACCGTGCGCGCTCGGGCGGGGGCCCCACGCTGGTCGAGTGTGACACTTACCGGATCGGCGCCCACAGCTCGTCGGACGACCCGACCCGCTACCGCGACGAGCGCGAGGTCGAGGCGTGGAGGAAGCGCGACCCGATCGAGCACCTCAAGGCGCACCTGATCGGCGCCGGCCTGCTCGACGCAGCCCGCGACGAGGCGCTGCGCGCGGAGCTGCTCTCCGAGGTGAACGCGGCCATCGCCGAGGCGGAGAAGAAGCCCGACCCGCCGCGCGAGGGGCTCTTCGACGACGTCTACTCGTCGATGCCCTGGAGCCTGCGCGAGCAGCGCGAAGAGCTGCTGGCGGTCCCGCCCGTGCCCCGGCCCGACGCGAAGCAGATCGCCGGGTAGCGCTATGTCTTACACTTTTCCTCCCGTGCGCCGATGAGCGAGCCCCGCCCGCTCCACGTGCGCCCGCTGGGCGTGGTCGAGTACGAGGACGGCCTCGCCGCGCAGAAGCTGGTGGCGGCGGCGCGGCACGCGGGCGTCATCCCCGACACGCTGCTGCTCCTCGAGCACCCGCGCGTGCTGACGCTCGGCCGCGGCGCCACCCGCGCAGACATCCTGCTGCCTGAAGAGGAGCTCGCGCGACGCGGGTTCGAGGTCTACGCCACCGACCGCGGCGGCGAGGTCACCTACCACGGGCCCGGGCAATTAGTGGGGTATCCGATCCTCGATTTGAAGCCCGACCGGCGCGACGTGCGCAAGTACGTCCGCTCCGTCGAGGAAGTGATGATCCGGCTGGCCCGGGGATATGGCATCGAAGCGGAGCGGGTGGATGATAGAGCGGGTATCTGGGTGCGGCGGCCCGAGGGGTCGCGCGCCGCGTGGGAGAAGCTCGGCGCCATCGGCGTCCACCTCTCGAAGTGGATCACCACGCACGGGTTCGCCTTCAACGTGGACACCCGGCTCTCCGACTTCGAGTCGATCGTCCCCTGCGGGATCACCGACGCGTGGGTCTGCTCGTTGGAGTCGCTGCTGCAGGAGCGCGGAGAGGCGGCGCCGACGCTCGCAGCCGTCATGGCGCAGGCCGCGCTGGTCGCTGCCGGGGTGTGGGAGAGCGAGCCCTTCGAAGTGCCCATCGAGCTGGAGACCATCTCGGTGGCCATCCTGCGCGAGGGACGCGAGGGCGACGAGGCGCTGCTCCTCCACCGCCTCCCCGCGCGCGGCGGCTTCTGGCAGACCCTCACGGGCCGGCGAGAGCGCGGCGAGAGCCCGCTGCAGACGGCCGCGCGCGAGGTCTACGAGGAGACGGGCTTCACCCCCGCGCTCGACGAGCTGCGCGCGCTCGACTACGTGCACGCCTTCGCGCTCGACCCTTCGCTGACGGCGGGAGGCCAGCCGCAGCCCGGTGCGCCGCCGAAGGCGCCGGTGTTCGCGCGCGAGACCGCCTTCGGACTGCGCGTGCCCGCGGGGAGCGAGCCCAGGCTCGAGCCACGCGAGCACGCCGAGCACCGCTGGGTGCCTGTGGAGGACGCGCTGCGGCTCTTGCCGTTCGCGGGCCTGCGGCGCGGGCTCAAGCTGGCCGCGGCGCTGGACGCCTCCGCGAAGTAGCGCGCGCCGGCTCGGGCGCGAGATGGGCAAGCTCTCGCCGGAAGATGAAGCGCACCGCGCGTAGGCGGAGGCGCAGGTGGCCGAGGTGGAGGAGGAGCCGCTGAAGTCGGGCGCTGCGAAGCCCGCGCGGCGCTACAGCTCGATGGTCAGCCCCTCGCGCGCCGCGAACGTCCCCGGGTGGATCTTCCGCGCCAGCGCCGCGATCGCCTCGATCCCGTCGTCGTTGCGCTCGGGCTCGTGGTGGTACAGCGCCAGCTGCGAAACGCCCGCGAGCCGCGCCAGCGTCGCAGCCATCTCGTAGGTGGAGTGGCCCCAGCCCTTCTTCGAGAACGGCGCCGGCGCCTCGTACTCGGCGGGCGTGTACTGCGCGTCGACGATCATCAGATCGGCGCCCTTCGCCATCTCGACGAGGCGGTCGTCGGCGTCGGTGCCGTGCTCGAAGTCGGTGGCGTAGACCATCACCTTGCCCCGGTGCTCGACGCGGTACCCGAGCGCGCCGCCCGGGTGGTTGAGCTCGAAGGCGCGCACGCGCACGTCGCCCAGCTTCACCTGCCCGCCGTCCTGGAGCGGCACGAAGCGCAGGCGCGCGTTGAAGACCCCCAGGTCCACCGGGAAGTACGGGTCGATCATCTGCCCGGCGAGGATCTGCCGCACGTCGCGGCCCTTGCGGGTGGCGCCGTGGATGGTCAGCTCCGAGCGCGGATCGTAGGCGGGCGCGAAGAACGGCAGGCCGACGATGTGGTCCCAGTGGTAGTGGCTGACGAAGATGTTGGCCTTCACCACCCCCTGGCCCTGCTTGAGCAGCGACTGGCCGAGCGGCTTGAGCCCGGTGCCCATGTCGAAGATGAGCAGGTGCTCGCCGCAGCGCACCTCGACGCAGGAGGTGTTGCCGCCCGTCTTCAGCGTCTTCTCTCCTGGCGTCGCGATGCTCCCGCGCACTCCCCAGAAGCGGGTGAGGATGGCAGGCGCCTCCTTGACTTGCGCCTTGGACGCGGTCGCTCTGGGCGCGACGCGGCGCACACTCGCCTTGCGGGCCACGGATTGGCTCTTCGTGCTGGTGCTGCACGGAGCGGCAGCGGACTTCTTGGCGGCCATGCATCTCCCGACTTACCGACAGTTCGTCGGGAGCATCGCAAACGGCAGCCGTCAGGCCCGCCTGCGCTGCTCCCCTTACGCGGTCCCCTCCGCCGAGGGAGAGACCAGCTCGATCAGGTGGCCGGTCCGCTCCCGCTTGGT
>JAYWAO010000443.1:0-10556 GCA_043782365.1 Deltaproteobacteria bacterium | reverse complement strand
GAACGGCACTGGGACCTGCACGGAAGATCGCGAAGAGCCGCATTTGCCGGGGCTCCTGAGTGCGACCCCAACCCCGGTGCTAACTGATCGGCATTGGGGCTAGCCGCTCGCTCGTCGCGCAGGAAGGGGAGCCCGCGTCGCGGCGCTGCGGTGCTGCGAGGCGCTGTCTTACAACTACTTCTTCACGTCCTTCTTGCCCTTCGACTCGCCCTTCTTGGCGACCGCGTCACCGAAGAGGTCCTTCATGGTCGGGGCGGCCTCCTTCTTCTTCTCGACCACGAGGTGGGTAGCGGCGCGGAGGAGCTTCGCGCGGGCCCGCTTGGTGATCGCGCCGCCGGCGATGGCCGCGTCGACGATCTTCTGCGACACGCCGCGGCCGCTCTTCGGCTTGGCGATCGGGGCGGCGCCCTCCTTCTTGTTCTTCTTCGCGTCGACGCGCGCGAGCACCAGCGCGTGGTCTTCCGGCGTGCGGGTCTCCAGGCGGTTGGAGGCGGCGAGGAGCGAACCGACGGTGATCTTCTTCGACTCGAGGAACGTGCTGAAGGCGGACATGGCGACCTTTCGTGACCGGGGGCTCCGGTCTCTACTTTGGGGTGCTGCAAGCGGCGCAGCAGGTGGGTGCTTCAGGGACGGCGCGTGGACTTGCCAGATCCCGCGCGCCGATGCAACCGGATCCGCGCGGCTTTTAGCAGCGGCTACTACGGCAGCACGTCGAGCGCGATGTCCACGGTCTTGCCGTCGACGAAGTCGGCGTCGATGGTGCCGCGGCCGACCACCCGGGTGTCCTTCCCGAGCAGCACGTTGATCTTCACCGCCGGGTGGGCCGCGCCCGACTGCACGATCACCACGTTGGTCGGCAGCGTCATCGGCGGCGCCAGCGGCCAGGTCTGCTGCAGGATGGTCGTCTTGTTCTCCAGCACGTCGAGCACCAGCGTGTCGGCGTTGGCCGGGATGAGGAACTGCCCGCGGATGGTCAAGCGGATGGCGGCGTCCTGCTGCTTGCAGCCCGCCGCACAGAGCGCGCAGGCGGCGAGGCCGAGGCCCGCGAGCATGCGCGCGAAGCGCCGTGCGGCCCTGCTGGGAGCGGGGCTGCGCCCGTTGGTGTCCGTGGAGTCGGTCACGGCAGCTTCACCTGGCCGAGCGCGCCCGAGGGGGCCTGCGGCTTGGGGACGAGCAGCACGGCGGCGACGATCCCTGCCACCACGACGGCCCCGCCGATGGGCCCGGCGATCTCCCACCGCTTGTACCAGGGCGGCGGCGGCGGCGGCGGCGGGGGAGGGTGGGCGATGTGCCCGCCTTCGTCGAGGGTGGCGATCACCGCGTCGGCCCCGCCCACGCCCGAGCCCTCGGTGCGCGTCGCGGAGAGCTGCACCCGGATCGGCTCCTGCGCGGTGCCGTTGCGGTCGAGCAGGGCGCCCTTCTCGTCGAGCGCCTCGAGATAGTAGCGCATCACGTGCTCACCGTCGGCCGGGACGCCGCCGACGCCAGGCCGCAGGAACACCTCGAACGAATCGGCCCCGCGCGGGTCGAGCTGCACCTTGACGAACTGCCCCGGGTCGACGAGCGAGAGCGCCAGCTCGGCGCCGTCCGCGCTCTCGCCGTCGGGCTCGGTCCGGTAGCGGACGAGGAGCTGGGCGTTGGCGGGGGCCGCGAGCAGGCGCGCGCGCAGGCGCATCGGCCGGCCCGAGCGCACGGTGACCAGCCGATCGTGCAGGAGGATGGGCCGCTCGGTCTTCAGCTGCTGCGCGAGCGCCTTGACGGCGTCGGTGGCGGCCGCCAGCGAGGCCCCCTCGGCGTCGACGTGGAACAGCTTCACCAGCGCGTCCTTCGCCTGCGCGGTCCGCTCGGGCGAGGGCGCGAGGCCGAGCAGCGCCCCGGCGCGCAGCATGTAGAGGTCGGCGAGGTGGCGGTTGGTGTTGCCCGGCAGCGCCTCGGCGGTCTTCAGCTCCTCGAGCGCCTCTTCGAAGCGGGCCTTGCCGACCAGCGCGCGGGCCTCCTCCAGGTTCTGGTTCTGGCCGCGGAAGCGCAGCTCGCCGGCGTCGGCCGCGAGCGCGCCCAGCAGGAGCGCAAGGGCTGCGGGCAGGCCCGCCAGTCGGTGCAGAGAGGATCGCATCATGCCCACGGGCTAGCACGAGGTCGCCTGGGCGCGTCATCGGTCAGGGATCGGGAGGGGTGCCTCCTGTTGACCCACCCGCCATAAGGAGACTAGAAGACGCGCAGCGCTGTGCTCGCATCACTCTTTGAAGCGGAGCGCCCCGTCCACGAATCGGGCACCATGTCAGACAACTCGACCGAATCCGCCGAAGCGACCCCCGCTCCGGCCCCTACAGACCTCGCAGCCCCTCCCGCCGCCAGCGCGGCCCCGCGCCCGCCGCCCGAGATCGCCGAGGAGCTCTTCGACTCCGACGCGGTCAAGGTCGTCAGGCGCCTGCGCCGGGCTGGCTACGAGGCGTTCTTCGTCGGCGGCTGTGTGCGCGACCTGCTCCTCGGGCACCGGCCCAAGGACTTCGACATCGCCACCTCCGCGCTCCCGCAGCAGGTGAAGGAGACCTTCCGGAACTGCCGGCTGATCGGCCGCCGCTTCCGGCTGGCGCACGTCTACTTCCGCGGCGGCAAGGTGGTGGAGGTGGCGACGTTCCGCGCCAACCCGCTCGAAGAGTTGGAGCAGGCGAACCTGCCCCAGGACCTGCTGATCCGGCACGACAACGTCTTCGGCTCCGCTGAGGAGGACGCGCGCCGCCGCGACTTCACCATCAACGGGCTCTTCTACGACCCCGACGACGGCAAGGTGGTCGACCACGTCGGCGGCAAGGACGACCTCTCGCAGCTGCGGGTGCGCACCATCGGCAACCCCGACGTGCGCATGCGCGAAGACCCCGTGCGCATCCTCCGGGCCATCCGCTTCGCGGCCAAGTGCGGGCTCGCGCTGGAGTCCGAGACGCTCGCCGCGATGCAGACCCACGCTTCCGAGATCCCGCGCTGCGCCCCGCCGCGGGTGCTCGAGGAGCTGCTCAAGTTGGCCCGCTCGGGGGCCGCCCGGCGCTGCCTGGAGCTCTTGCGGCAGGTGGGCGCGCTCAAGGTGCTGCTCCCGCCGGTGGCCGCGGTCTTCGCCGCCGACGAGGCCGCCTACGACCGGCAGCTGAAGGCCCTCGACGCCCTCGACGTCCACGTGAAGAACGACGAGGTGCCGTCGGACACGGTGCTGCTGGCGACGCTGCTCTTGCCGCTGCCCCGCACGGGCGCGCCGCACGGGCCGATCCCCAAGACCGACCCCGTCGAGGTGATGGCGCTGCAGGGTCCGGCAGAGGTCGAGGTCGAGCCCGGCGAAGAAGAGCGCGGCGCCGGGATCGCTGCTGCTCCCGAGTCGCCCGGTGCCCCGGCCCGCGCCGACGACGACGACGAGATCGACGAAGAGCTCGCCGCCCTCGAGCAGAAGCTCGACGCCCCCGACGACGAGGAGGCTGACGACGGCTCGGAAGACGACGACGACGAGGAAGACTCCGACGAGGGCGACGACGACGCAGCGGCTGAAGGTGCCGCGGCCCCGGCTCCCGAGGTTGCCCTCGCTGAGGCTTCCGGCGAGCCCGCCGCCGAGACCGTTGCGGCGGCTCCTGCTGCCCCGGAGGCCGCTGCTGAGGGAGCTCCCAAAGCCGAGGCCGCTCCCCACGTCTTCCCCGGCGGCATGCTCGCTGGCGGCAGGCGCGGCGGCGACATCCCGGTCTTCTCGGTCGGCACCGCCGGCCCGATGGGCTCCGAGCCCTGGTCGCTCCCGAAGAACATCGTCCCGGCCGAGACCGTGCTCACCGAGATGGTCCGCACCGCTCGGCTCCCCCGGCGCATCGCCGAGCGGACCCGCCTCGTACTCCACTCGCAGGGCTATCTGGCCGGTGAGCGCAAGCGCAAGGGGCTCCCGCCGAAGGAGTTCGTGCGCCAGAGCATCTTTCCGGAGGCGCTCGCCATCTTCGAGCTGCAGTCGATCTCCACTGGCAAGGGCGAGGTGGAGCTCGAGAAGTGGCAGCGGCTCTTCCTGGGGCTGAACGTCAGCGACCTGCTCGCCGAGGAGACCGAGGGCCCGGGCGGCGACAGGGCCGGCCAGAAGCGCCGCCGGCGGCGGCGGGGCGGGCGGAACCGCAAGCGGTAAGGTTCCTCTGATCTTGCGTCGCCGCTCCCCCGGGGCCCCTGACGAAAGGGTGGGCATGCAGGGTCGCTCGATCAGGAGCCCCGGCAAATGCCGGGGCTAGAAGGACGGCCGCCCCTGCGGGGCTGTGACCAGGCGTCTGTTGAGGAGGTCCCGATGCGACTCGTTTCCCCCAGCGTCCACCTCCTGCTCGCTCCCTTTCGCAGCCCGCGAAGGCGGGCGGCTGCCCTTCTAGCCCCGGCATTTGCCGGGGCTCCGAGGAACGCCGTCGCAAGCCAAGGGGGGCCTCGCCATCTGGCCGGCACCCATCCGGCCGGCACCACGACCAGGCTGTTCAGCCTTGCCGCCATGCTCCTCCCTCTGCTGGGGGCCGCCTGCTCCGCGCGCAACTACACTTATTACCTGGTCGAGCCCGCCCCGCAGAAGAACACCGCGCTCAAGGAGGAGGGCACGCTGATGCGCCCCCTGGTGTTCGGCTCGACCACGGTGATGAAGGTCCGCTGGAACGACGGCAACGTCCTCACCGAGGTGGACGTGCCGATGCTCTCGTCGGGCCAGCGCATCGTCATCGAGCACGGGACGGGCAGCAGCGAGATCAAGACCATCCCGGCGACGCGGCTGGTGCCCCCGCCGGCCACCCGGGCCGACGAGGCGCTGATCGAGGCCTATCGCGCCCGCGGGCTGCGCATCGACGAGAGCGCGCCCGACGTCAGCATCACCCGGGCGCGGACGCTGATGCAGGACGCGCTCAAGGAGGGCAACTACCACGTCGCCCTCGAGTGGTGCGAGGCAGTGCTGCAGCGCTACAAGTCGCACCCGGAGTTCCTGCGCGCGAAGGCCTCGCTGCTCCTCATGATGGGAGAGCGCGACAAGGCCATCGAGATCTACGAGCAGGTCGAGGCCATCGAGAGCGACCCCGCCGTCCGCAAGAAGCTCGAAGAGCTCCAGCGGCAGCAGAAGTAGGAGACTCACTTTGCAAATCATCGGAATCCTCATCTTGATGCTGGTCGTCTGGTTCGGCTTCGAGGAGCGATCGGGGCAACAAGTCATCTCCGCCTTCGACCTCCACGCGCTCGTCATGGTGGTGGTGGGCTCGTCGGCAGCGGTGCTGGTGAGCTCGACCAGCGCCACCGCGCTGCGCACCGTCACCTGTCTGCGCGAGCTCGTCCCGGGCCTGCGCCTCTTCAGCAAGCGCTCCTCGGCGATGGAGGCGGAGCGCGACCAGCTCTATAGACTCTGGCGCGAGGGCAAGCGGGCCGCGGCGCTGGCGATCGCCGAGCGGAGCCTCTTCCCCAGCATCAAGGACATGGCCGAGCTCGTCATGAACCGGTCGCCCGAGGTGGTCTCGGCCAAGGTCTTCCTCGAGCTGCGCCACGCCGAGATCGGGCTCTGGCAGCCCGCCATCAACAACTGGGTGATGCTCTCCAAGCTGGGCCCGGCCTTCGGGATGGTCGGGACCATCACCGGGATGATCCAGCTCTTCCGCAACATGAGCTCGGACAACCTCAACATCGGCGCGGCGATGTCCTTGGCGCTGCTCGCCACGCTCTACGGCGTCGCCTTCGGGGCCGGGATCGCCGGGCCGATCGGGCACTTCTTGAACGGCCTGCTCGACGAGCGGCTCGGCTGCCTCGAGCGCTCCGAGACCTGCGTCAACGAGCTGGTCGCTCGGGGAGGGGGGAGCCATGCAACGCCGCGCAATGGGCCATGAGGAGAGCTGGCTGCTCAGCTACGCCGACCTGATCACCAACCTGCTGCTCTTCTTCGTGGTGCTGCTCTCGGCGGCGCACCTCAACAAGGCGCGCATGCAGCAGATCGCCAAGAGCATCTCGGGCGCCGACAGCCCGTCGAGCCTGGAGTCGATCCGCAAGGAGATCGACGCGCAGATCGCCAAGAAGCAGCTGCAAGACCTGGTGACGACCACGGTCACCGGCGACGGCCTCGAGCTGTCGCTCAACTCGGGGCTGGTGTTCGATTCGGGCAAGGCCGCCATCCGCGCCGACCTCGAGCAGACCGTCACCTCGATGCTGCAGGTGCTCGCGCCCTACTCGAAGAAGTACGGCTTCGCCGTCGAGGGGCACACCGACGTCACGCCGATCCTCCCCGGCGGGCCGTTCGCCAGCAACTGGGAGCTCTCCAGCGCGCGCGCCATCGTGGTGCGGCAGCGGCTCGAGGAGGTGGGCATCGAGCGGGGCCGCATCCGCGTCGAGGGCTACGCCGACACCAAGCCGCTCCCCGAGGAGGCCCTCAAGGGGCTCTCGCCGGAGATGCGCCTCGCCCGCCACCGCCGCGTCGTCGTGAGGCTCTACTGATGAACCGCCCCGTGCTGCTCGCGTCACTCGCCCTGCTCGCGGCCGCGCCCGGGTCCGCGCTGGCCCAGGCCGGCGGCGCCGCCCCGCTGCCGCAGAAGCACATCCCGCCCTCGGTGTTGCTGGAGGTGCGCGCGCTGGAGGGCCTCTTCGACCAGTCGCTGGTCCACGACTGCGCGCCCGAGCGGTGCGTCTCCAAGGGCTGCGTCTACCGGGACCACGCGGTGGTCGATCTGCCGCGCTCCGCCTCGCTGCCCGGGCTCGGCCACACCGAGGGGCCTGGCAGCGTCCCGGCCCAGGAGTACCTGACGGACGCGCGCTGCGACTTCGGCCACGAGAAGTCGGTCTCCACCCACGACGTGCAGGTGCTGGTCCGGCGGCTCGAGCAGCGGCTGTCGAAGGGCTGGCTGAAGGTGACGGTGGGCGCGCAGCTGCTCGAGCCGATCTCGCCGGCCCTGGCCGAGTCGCCGCCGCCCAAGCCCGAGCCCGCGCCCAAGAAGGTGGAGCCGCCCGCCGTGGACTTGAAGCCGCTCGCGCCCGAGAAGCCGCAGAAGTGGGAGGCCGAGCTGGCGCTGCGCGAGCTGTGGGTGACCTTGCTGCCGCACTTCGCCTGGATGATCGCGGTGCTGCTCGGGACGCTGGCGACGCTGATCGTCATCTGGGGCTGGCGCCGGCTGGGGCGCGAATCGATCGAGGAGAAGGCGATGCTCGCCGAGCTCGCCGCGGGCAAGCTGGCAGAGCCCGAGCCCGAGGCCGCCGCCAAGGCCGGCGACGGCGCCGAGGGCGAGTTACCCAAAGTTATCGACGCCGGGCAGGAGCCCGGAACAGACGCGCAGTTCGTCAGCGCCCAGGGCAAGCTGTGGGCCGATCGGATCGCCGAGGCCGAGCTCGCCAAGGACGAGAGCGTGGTGGTCGATCTGCTGCGCGAGTGGCTGAAGACCGGCGAGTTCCGCATGCTGGCGAAGGCGATCCTCGTCTTCGGCGACCGGCTCTCGCTCGCCTTCCCCTCGGACGGTGAGCTGGCGGTGCGCAAGGTCGAGCTGGCCGAGTACTTGAAGAACCTCGACCAGCGGCAGCTGCCCTCGGATGCCGAGTTCTTCCACGCGCTCAACCGGCACGCGATCTCCTCGTCGCTCCTGGCGCAGGCGGACGCGGAGGTGTATCGCAGCCTCCGCGAGGAGTTCGGCCCGAGCGGCCTCGTCAGCATCATCGAGGCCCTGCCCGCCCGGCACGGCGCGCTGCTCTTCTCGCTCGCGCCGCCCGACGTGCAGCAGGAGGTGGCGCGCCAGTTGACGCCAGCGCAGACCGTCGCCGTCGCAGGCGAGCTGCTCGCGTCCAACCGCATCGCCAAGGAGGAGCGGACGCACCTCTTCGCCGCGCTGGAGGCCGCGCGCGCGGGCAAGCCGCTGCCGCCCCCGCCGGCCGCGACCCCGGAGGCGATCGCCGACCGCGGGCAGGAGCTCGACGCCGCGCAGGCCCTCTCGGTGCTGCTGCAGCGGCTCGACCCCAAGGACCGCAAGGAGCTGCTCGCGACCACGCTGGCCCGCGCGGGCGGCGCCCTGCCCGCCTGGCACGAGCGCATCCTCTACCCGGACATGCTGGAGAAGCTCCCGGGGGAGCAGCGCACCGACCTGCTGCTCGAGGTGGACCCGCGCGCCCTCGCCGGCTGGATGTCGCTGCAGCCCGCCGCCTGGCAGGAGACCTTCCTCGCCCAGCAGGCGACCGCCTTGCGGAGCGCGATCCGGGCGAACCTCGCGTTCTCCTCCCGCGCCGAGCAGCTGGAGGCGGCGCGGCGCGGGCACGAAGAGCTGGCCTCCGCGCTCAAGCGGCTGGTTGCGCAAGGGCGTGGCTCGTTCGCCGCGCTGATGGCCTAGAGGCGCGCATGGACCGCGGGAGGCTGGTCAGCGCGGTCGGGCCCCTCGCGGCGCGCTCCCTCGCGGCGCTCCCCGCGGCGGCCCTGCTGGCGGTCACGCTCGGGCTGGGCGCAGGCTGCGGGAAGGTGCCGATCAGCGACATCGAGGCCGCCTTCACGCTCGCCGACGCGACCTGGTTCGAGCAGGAGCAGACGCTCTTCGTCTTCTACCGGGTGGAGGCGCAGCAGGGGCTCGGCGCGCAGAGCCAGCTCGAGCTGACCTACACCACCGACGACTTTGCCCTGCCCTGGACGGCGCTCGGCAAGCTGACGCCGGTGCACACGCACCTGCCCGTCGACTGCGGGGTCAACGGACGCTGCGGCAGCCTCAGTCTCCCGGTCGCCAAGGCCCCGCGCGCGATCGGCCTGCGCCTGCGCTACCACGTCGACGGGGCGCTGGCGCTCGACGCGGAGACCAACGTCAACCTCATCCGCGCCGGGCCGCCGTACAGCAACCGCAGCCTCCTGGTGTACGGCGTCTTCGACCAGACCAACCGGCGCGTGCAGTGGCGCGCCCGGCACACCTTCCCGACCCTGCGCAACCAGGAGGTGGAGGCGCTCGGCCTGCGGCGCAGCTTGCGGATCGAGGGCCCCGGATATGGGGATATCGGCCGGCAATCGGGCAATCCATATGGCTATGGCTTCGCCGCCGACTGCCCCGCGGGCTTGGGTCCCCTCGGCTGGCTCGAGGTGCAGACGCAGGACCGCGCCGCCTTCGCGCCCGAGACGCTCCCGCTGGCGGCCTCCACCGCGCCCGTGGTCTGCGCCCGCGCCACCGTCACCGACGCGACGGGGACCTTCACCGCCCCCGCGCTCGCCCGGAAGAACCCGCAGGTCGCGCCCGCCTTCCCCACCCTGCGCAGCCCGGTGAAGAGCGACACCGCCATCGGCTACCTGCTGCGCCCCTGTCACCGCACCATCTCCGCCGAGCACCGGGCGATGCAGACGCAGCGGCTCTTGCTCGGGGACGCGGAGCTCTGCATCGACGACTGGCAGACCCCGGGCTTTTCGACCCGTCTGGCTGCGAAGCTGCGCGCGCAGATCGACCTCGTGCGCGCCCGGGGCAACGACATGGTGCTCAGCCTCGCGCTCCACCACGACGACACCACCGGCCAGCTCGAAGGGTTGGTCGAGCAGGCGCTCGCGCAGATCCTGCCGTTCGAGCGGGACAAGACCTCGCCCCGGGTGAGCGGCGCGCTCGTCTTCGACAGCTACGCCTACTCGATGGTGCGGACCGACCTGCAGCGCCTGGTGCTCTGGTGTCCGGCCAACCTGCCGGGGTCGGACCTCGACCAGCTCCCCACCAACGCGCAGCGCTCGTGCCCGATCCAGCCCGACCTGCCGGAGCTGAGCCTAGGCCCGTTCGCCTTCAGCAACCTGCCCATCCTCCCGACGCGCGACCAGTACCTGACCTTCATCGGAAAGTACTCGGATGGCCAGGCAGGCACCATGAAGCAGCTGACCTTCCTCGCGCCCGAGCGGACCCCGGTCTCCGACAACGTCCCGGTCGGTAATTTCGGTATTGCCACTTTTTTCAATGACGAGCTCCTCACCGCCAGCCCGGCCGACGCGTTCTCCTACTGCGCAGCCACGGGCACGGCAGCCAACGTCGCGTTCCGCCTGCCGGGCAGCGCCTCGCCGCAGCCTGTGCCGGCGCTGCCGCGGTTCCACGCGACCAGCCCGGCGCCGCAGTACCAGCTCGGGCTGTTCTGGGACTTCCCGTTCCTCCTGCGCCTGCAGTACGAGATCGTCATCGCGGGCGCGGCGTCGGCGTACTCGCTGACCGTCCCGTTCGGTCTCGGGGTCTCGTCCCAGGCGTACTACGGGGCCAGCCTCTGGCAGGCGCAGTCGTTCGACCTCTCCGCCGTGCTGCTGCAGTGCACCCGGTTCTGCGCCGAGCCCACCTTCGACTCGGCGGGCGTCTACCAGGTGCTGGCGCCCTTCGACGGCGTCTACCAGACCCAGTGCTACCGGCCGCTCTACCCGGCTCCAGGCGACGGGGGGTTCCCGCTTGATCCGTAGCCCTGCGGGTCCGAAGTCTCTCCCCGATGGCGCGATGCCGGTCAGTCAAACCCGGTCGAGGCCCCCGGCGAGGCCCCCGGCGAGGCCCCCGGCGATGCGCCCGGCGTTGGACCCGGCGTTGGACCCGGCGATGGACCCGGCGATGGACCCGGCGATGGACCCGGCGATGGACCCG
>JAYWAO010000442.1:0-10564 GCA_043782365.1 Deltaproteobacteria bacterium | reverse complement strand
CCACCTGCCGTCCGCGCTGGCCGCAGCTGCGCGGGCGCTAGCGGCCGCTCGCGCGAGCCTCCGCGAACGCTACTGGTAGACGCGGTAGTCGATCTCGGGAAACAGGTTGTCGCGCGACTCCACCTGCGCGAGCCACGCCTCGTCCACCTTGCCCGCGCGCAGCTCGTCATAGAGCCGGGTGAACCGCAGCACGTGGTCCTTCGTGCGGCGCACGGCGTAGTCCACCATCGTGCCGGTCTTGATGATGAACGCCCAGTCGCTCGACTGCGCCAGGAGCAGCTCGCGCGCGGCCTGGTTGAGCGCGCGGCGGGACAGGCCCTCGGCGTCGGGGAACTGGCGGGCCAGCTCGATCATCCGGTCGGCGGCCTTGTGCAGGTAGCGATAGATCCAGTCGTTCGACTCATCGAGCCAGACCCCCGCATACCCGCCCGCGCCCCAGCTCGAGAGCGGCGGCTGCGAAACTTGTTGTTCTGGCCACGCCAGCAGGTGGTCGATCGGCGAGACGAGGTCGAAGACGTGCTGCTCGGCCACCGCGCGCCGGATCAGCCGCTCGAGGAAGATCGGCCCCTCGAACCACCAGTGGCCGAACAGCTCGGCGTCGTAGGGGCTGACCACGATGGGCGGCGCCCCGCTCGGGTGCTGCGACCGGAGCCACTCCAGCTGCCTGGTGCGGTTGAAGACGAAGTTGGCGGCGTGGTCGTCGGCCCGGCGGCGCGCCTCCTCTGGATCGTAATACTCTTTCTGCCCGAGCGGCACCTTGCCCGTGATGCGGTGGTACTTGATGCCCACGTTCTTGCGCGCGCCGGTGGCCTGGATATACGGGCGCATATAGTCCAGCTCGAGGTCGTACCCGATGTCACGGTAGAACTCGCGATAGCAGGGATCGCCGGGATATCCATAGTCGGCGCTCCACACCTGCATCGAGCTCTCGGGATCGCGCGCGAACGCCGCCACCCCGCCCTGCGTGTAGACCGGCGCGTACACCCCGCGTCGAGGCCGGGGCGACGAGTGCTCCATTCCGTGCGAGTCGATGAAGAAGAAGCGGATGTTCTCGGCCGCCAGGAGCTTCTCGATGCCCGGCGAATAGCCGCACTCGGGCAGCCAGATCCCCCGCGGGTCGCGGCCGAAGTGCATCCGGTAGTCGACCGCGGCCACCTTGATCTGCGCCCGGACCGCCTCCGGCTGCATCATCAGCGGGAGGAACCCGTGGGTGGCGCCGCAGGTGATGATCTCCAGCACGCCCGCGTCTTGCAGCCGCTTGAAGGCGCCCACCAGGTTGCGCTTGTAGCGGTCGTGGAAGAGCCGGCGCAGGTGGTAGTGGTGCTCGCGGTAGAACCACGCGAGCTTGCCGAGGTGCGCGTCGCCGCGGGTCCGCTGGACCTCCTTGTCGGTCAGCTCGCAGAGGCGGTCGAGCCGCGCTGCGTACCGCTCCATCAGGAGCTCGTCGCGGAGCATGCCCACCAGCGGGGGCGTCAGGGTCATCGTCAGGCGGAAGCGGAGGCCGTCGTCGAGCAGGCGGTCGAACGCCTCGAGCAGGGGCAGGTACGTCTCGGTGATCGCCTCGTAGAGCCAGTCCTCCTCGAGGAAGTCTGGGTACTCGGGGTGGCGCACGAACGGCAGGTGCGCGTGGAGGACCAGCGCGAGCGATCCCTTCATCTACGTCGTCCCGGGCGTCTTCTCGTTGGCGGCAATGGCGGCGGCGACGGCGGCGGAAGGAGCGTGGGTGCCGCTCCACGGCAGCGCGCCTACGTGCGAAGGCTCGATCGGCTCGGCGGCCGTCGCGAGCGAAGCGGCGCCCGGCGCGTGGACCCGCTTGTCCTGCCGCGGGCCGCCCAGCTGCTGCCACGCCGGCACCTCCAGGTACTCCAGGTTCAGGTCGTCCGAGGGGGTCGAGGGCGGCAGCCGCAGCGGACGGGCTGCCCGCAGGAGCCGCGCGCCGTGCTCACCGAGGGCCCAGAGCTCGACCCGCAGCTCGGAGCCCGGCGCCAGGTCGCGCACGTACCAGCCGCGCGACTCGAGGTGCACCTCCACCTCGCGGACGAGCTCGCCTTTCAGCGACCAGAGCTTGAGCGCGGCGCTTGCGGCGCCCAGTCCGCCGAACGCCTGCTCGATCTGCTGCTGCGAGAGGTCCCAATAAATGTAGGCGCAGGACGGGTCGCGGACGAGGCAGACCAGCCGCCCGTCGCCGTAGCCCTTGGGGAGCTCGCCGAGCGCTCCAAGATCGTCGGAGGCGCCGCCGCCCGAGGGAGCGGCTGCGCCAGGGCTGTGCGTGCGCACGTCGGACTCCGGCGCGATGCCCTCCGGCGAGAGCGCAGCGCCCGGATGCGAAGGCTGCGTGGCCGCGGGCTCACCGCTCGCTGCGGGGGTCTTGCTCTCGGGGGAGTCCATTTGGAGGCGTCTCCTACACGGGCGGGCAGAGGTGATCAAGCACGGCGTACGACGCGCGGCGGCAGAGAGCGCGTGCCCTGGGCCCCGAGCGGGCTGCGGGTTCACTTCGGCGCGAGCGCCTGGGCGTTGGCGAGCGCGTACTGCTTGAGCTGCGCCTGCGCGTCGGGAGCGCTGCTGGCGGCGAACTCGCGGTAGAGGCCCGCGGCCTTCGCCGACTCGCCCAGGCCGCGGTACGCCTCTGCCAGCCCGAAGATGGGCGCCGCCAGGGCCACGTTGGCGCTGCGCGCCGCGCTGTAGTCGGCCACCGCGTCCTGGTAGCGGCCGAGGCCGATCTTCGCCGAGCCGCGCGCGATCAGCGCCACCGCGAAGCCGGGCCTGGCCGCGATCGCCAGATCTAGCTCCGCGATGGCCGCCTCGAACTTACGCTCCCGCACCAGCCCGACGCCCGCGGTGTACCGCTTGCGGGCCTCCTCCTCGCTGCCCGCGGCGGTCCTCGGCGCGGCAGCGGGCGCGGCGGCAGACGCCGTGACGGCGGCCTTGCGCGCCTTGAACTGCGCGACCGCCTCCCTGGCGGCGAGCGAGTTGGGGTCGATGGCGAGCGCCTGGCTCCACTGCTCCATCGCCTCCGCCTCGGCCCCCAGCCTGGCGTAGCTGTCGCCGGCCTTCACCCGCGCCTCGACCGACCTCGGGTCGGCCTTGCCCGCGTCGAGATACTTGAAGAGCGCGTTTCGGTAATCCTTGTTACCAAAAGCCTTGTCCCCCTCGGCGATGCTGCCCTGGGCCAGCGCCACGCCCGGCAGGACCGCGGGCGGCGGCGCTGGAGCCGGCGCGGGGTCGGCGGCGCCCGGCACCTTGATGACGATCTTCTGCGGCGAGGGCTTCTCGTTCTCGCCGTGGACGATCACCCGCGGCGCCGTGGGCGCGGCGGCCGCGGCAGCAGCGGGGGGCGTCGCGGCCGAGCTCGGGGCCGGCGCTGCGGCGGCGTGAGCAGGCGCTGCGGCCGGCGCAGTCGGGGGAGCGGCGGGCGCCGTGCTCGCGGGCGAGTCGAGCAGCGACTCCTTGTCCTCTGCCGCCAGCCGCGCCTTCTCGCGCTCCTTGGCCGCCAGCCGGTCGGCGATGGCCTTCTCGGCCGCCACCCGCGCGGTCTCCTTGTCGGCGATCGCCTTCTCCTCGGCGGCCTTCTTGGCGGCGGCCTGCTCGGCGGCGGCCTGCTCGGCAGCGAGCCGCGCGGCCTCCTTCTCGGCGGCCTTCTTCTCCTCTGCGGACCGCTTCGCGGCGAGCTTCTCGGCGGCGGCCTGCTCGACGGCGAGCCGCGCGGCCTGCTTGTCGGCGGCGCGCTTCTCCTCGGCGGCCTTCTTCGCCGCGGCCTTCTCGGCGGCGGCCTGCTCGGCGGCGAGCCGCGCAGCCTCCTTCTCGGCAGCCAGCTTCTCCTCGGCGGCCTTCTTCGCCGCGGCCTTCTCGGCGGCGGCCTGCTCGGCGGCGAGCCGCGCGGCCTCCTTCTCCGCGACGGCCTTCTCCTCGGCGACGCGCTTCTGGGCGGCCTCGACGGCGGCCTTCTCGTCGGCGGCCTTCTTGGCGGCGGCCTCCTCGGCCAGCTTGCGCTCGTTCTCCTCCTGCGCCAGCTTCTGCAGCTCGGTGACGCGCTCCTTCGCGCGGTCGACGAACTTCTGCTCCGAGGCCCGCGTCTCCTTCTTGACGTAGTTCTCGTAGGCGGTGATGGCGCCTTCGTGCTTGCCCGCCAGACGCAGCGACTCGGCCAGCCCGAAGAGCGCGTCGGCGTCGTCGGGCGTGAGCACCGAGTACTTCTTGTAGGCCTCGGCCGCCTCGGCGAACTGCTTGTTCTTCCGGCTCGCGTAAGCGAGGTTGTACCAGGCGAGCGAGTCCTTCGGGTCGAGCTTGACGGCGGTGGTGAACCGTTCGATGGCGCCTTCGTACTTGCCCTGCTTGAAGAGCATCTTGCCGATCTCGTGCTGTGAGACCTCGTCGGCCGGGTCGAGCTTCACCGCCTCGAGGAACGCGGCCATCGCCTCGTCGTCCTTGCCCAGGTCCACCGCCGTCAGGCCCTTGTTGCGCGCCTCGGCCGCCTTGGCCTTGTTGGCGCCGCCGCCCGACTTCTCCGCGCCGCCCTTCTTGGGCGCGGCGAAGACGGGCGCAGGGGACGCAGTCAAAAACAGCCCGAGGCAGAGGGCCGCGAGCGGAGCGAGCGACAGGCGGGGAGCGGACATGGGTGGGGAACATACACCGGGAAATGGGGCCGCGGGTCGGTCGCGCGGCGGACGACGGCGGCCCGGGAGGAGTGCGATAGTGGACTCTCGTAGCCCGCCGTCCCCGAGGAGCCGCCATCGCGCCCGACGCGTCCGCACCGCAGGCAGCTGATCGGCCTTGGCTCTAGCTAGAGCCCGCAGCCGCCTGGGCAGACGGCAAGCTGCACGCCGAAGAGAAGCCCGCCCTCCACCGCTTCATCGGGGCCCGCGCCTCAGTCGACCTTCCGGTCGATGATGGTGGTGATCCCCATCCCGTAGCCGATGCAAAGTGTAATCAACGCGCGCCGCTCGCCGCGACGCTCGAGCTCGTTGAGCGCGGTCGCCAGCAGGATCGCGCCGGTCGCCCCGAGCGGGTGCCCGAGCGCGATGGCGCCGCCGTTGACGTTGACCTTCTCCATCGGGATCCCCAGCTCCTGCGCGACCACCAGCGGCACCGGCGCGAAGGCCTCGTTGATCTCGAAGAGGTCGATGTCGGCCACGGTGAGGTCGGCCTGCGCGAGCGCCTTGCGGGTCGAGGGGATGGGCCCGGTCAGCATCAGGATCGGGTCGCTCCCGGCCACCGCCATCGAGACGATCTTCGCCCGCGCCTTCAGCCCCAGCGAGCGCGCGCGCGCCTTCGACGCGACCACCACCGCGGCGGCGCCGTCGACGATCCCGGAGCTGTTGCCGGCGTGGAGCACGCCGTCTTCCTTGAAAGAGGGCTTGAGCTTCGCGAGCGTGTCGGCGGTGGTGGTCGGCCGCAGGTGCTCGTCGCGCGTCACCTCGACGCCGCCTGGCAGCTTGATCGTCAACACCTCCTTGCCGAATCGCCCCTGCTCCCAGGCCTGCGCGGCCTTGGCCTGGCTGTGCGCGGCGAACTCGTCGCACTGCCTGCGGGTGAAGCCCCACTGCGCGGCGATCAGCTCGGCCGAGAGCCCCTGCGGCACCAGCCCGGGCCACCGCTCTTGAAGACCCGGAGACATCGGCCCGTCGCCCGCGAGCGCATCGGAGCCCATCGGCACCCGGGTCATGTGCTCGATGCCGCCCGCGATCACCAGCTGCGCCGAGCCGCTGATGACGGCCTGCGCGCCGAAGTTGACCGCCTGCAGGCCCGAGCCGCAGAAGCGGTTGACGGTGGCACCGGGGACCTCGATCGGCAGCCCCGCGGCCAGCACCGCGCCGCGCGCGATGTTGAGTCCCTGCTCCCCGATCTGCGTCACACAGCCCATGATGCAGTCGTCGACGTCGGCCGGCTTGATGCCCGTGCGCGCGACCGCGCCGGTGAGGGTCTGCGCGAGCAGGTCCACCGGGTGGAGCCCTGCGAACGAGCCGCCCCGCTTGCCGCGCGGCGTGTGGAGTGCGTCGAGGATCACTGCGGTGTGCTGGTCGGCCATGGCTTGCTCCAGTTCGGTGCTGCTCTCGCTGCTAGGAAGACTGCTCCGCGCGCACGACAACTGCCCATGAGGACTGCTCCTGGGTTCCTGATGGGTCGTCGTCGGGCGCGGTCGCGCCTGGCGCGGCTGGTTTCGCTGGCACGGCGACGGCGGCCTTCGCGAGCGCCTCGGCCTGCTCGCGGGCGGCGACGCGCTCGTCTTCGTCGTTGGTGATGCGCGGACGCTCGGGCCTGCGCGCGCTGCCGCCGCCGGAGAGGGTGAAGGTCACCCCGCCTTCGACGATCCCGGCGCTGCCTTTCCAGCTCGGCTTCGGCACGAGGAGCGTTTACCACCAGATCAGCGCCGGGGCGACAGCGGAGCAGCTAGACTAGGCCTTGCGGAACGGGTTCTTCCGCACGATGGTCTGCTGCCGCTCCGGACCGACCGAGACGGCGATCGCCTCGACCCCGACCAGCTGCTCGACCCGCTCGACGTACCGCCGCGCCGCCGCCGGGAGCTCGGAGTATTCGCGCAGATCGCCGAGCGGCTCCTTCCAGCCCTGCAGCTCTTCGTAGACCGGCACCGCGCCCGCGAGCACCTCCGGGTCCGAGGGAAACTCGGTCACCGTCTTGCCGCTCGCGAGCTGGTACGAGACGGCGATCTGCAGCGGGTCGAACCCGGTCAACACGTCGAGCTTGGTGAGCGTGAGCCCCGAGAGGCCGTTGACGCGCGCGGCGTAGCGCAGCACCAGCGCGTCGAGCCAGCCGCAGCGGCGCGGGCGGCCGGTGGTGGCGCCGAACTCCGCGCCCACCGTGCGCAGCCGCTCGCCGAGCGCATCGTTCAGCTCGGTGGGCATCGGTCCGTTGCCGACGCGGGTGGTGTACGCCTTGGTGATGCCGATGACCTGGTCGATGCAGGTGGGCCCGAGGCCCGCGCCCACCGCGGCGTAGCCCGCCACCGTGTTCGACGAGGTGACGTAGGGGTAGGTGCCGTGGTCGACGTCGAGCAGCGTGCCCTGCGCCCCCTCGAACAGCACGGCGCGGCCGCGCTCCACCTCGTGCGAGAGGCGCTCGGAGCAGTCGCCCACGTAGGGCGCGATCTTCTCGCCGAGCGCGAGCGCCTGCGCGAGCACCGTCTCGAGGTCGACGGGCTCGCCGCCGAGCCACGCGATCTGCGCGTTCGCCTCCTCGAGCCGGGTGACGAGCTTCTCGCGCAGCACCGCCGGGCGGCCGAGGTCGCGCACGCGGATGCCGCGCCGGGCGGCCTTGTCCTCGTAGGCCGGGCCGATGCCGCGGCCAGTGGTGCCGATCGAGCCCTTGCCGGCCTTCTTCTCGCGGCCCGCGTCGATCCGCTTGTGGTAGGCGAGGATGACGTGGGCGTTGTCGCTGACGATGAGCTGCGCGGGGTCGGCGATCAGGCCCCTGCCCTTGAGCAGCTCGATCTCCTCGACCAGCGCTTCGGGGTCGACCACCACGCCGTTGCCGATGAAGCAGCGCTTGCCGGGGTGGAGGATGCCGCTGGGGACCAAGTGTAATACGGTCTTCACGCCGCCGACGACGAGCGTGTGGCCCGCGTTGGCGCCGCCCTGGTAGCGGACCACGACGTCGGCCCACGAGGTGAAGAGGTCGACGATCTTGCCCTTGCCTTCGTCGCCCCACTGGGCCCCTACGATCACGACGTTTGACATGGGCCGGTCGTAGCATGAAACGGGCGGAGGTTGGGGGCGCGGGCGCGGCGGAGCGCCGCACGCATCACAGGGGCCTGAACGGCCCTGCGGGGAGTTGGAAGTGGGTCGAGCGACCTGCCGCGCCGGCGAGCCTCATCCCATCCCCGGCGCCAGCCCGAGCAGCGCCCGCGCCTCTTCCACGGTGGCCGGCTCGCGCCCGATGTCCCGCGCCATCCGGACGGCCTTCGCCACCAGCTCCCCGTTGCTCTTCGCCATCACCGTGCCCTTGCCGTCCAGGTAGAAGTTGTCCTCCAGCCCCACCCGCACGTTGCCGCCCAGCACCAGGGCCGAAGCGACCATCCGCCACTGCTCGTGGCCGATGCCGAGCGCCTTCCAGGTGCAGCCCGGGGCAAGGTCCTGCGCCTCGCGCGCCTGCCGCGCCAGGTTCTCGGTGGTCGCCCGCACGCCGCCGAGCACGCCCATCACGAAGCTGAAGTCGAGCCTGCCCGCGAGCAGCCCCTTGTCGATCAGCGGGCCCACCGACGCGGTGTGCCCGATGTCGAAGCACTCCAGCTCCGGCTTGACCCCGTTGCCGTTCATCACCTCGAGCAGATAGCTGATGTCCGCGAAGGTGTTCTCGAAGACGAAGTCGAAGACGAACTCCTTCCGCTTCGCCGAGTACTTCGCGTAGTTCATCGAGCCCATGTTGAGGGCGCCGATCGGCGGCTTCACCTCGGCGATGTGCGCGACCCGGTCCTTGATCGGGCCCGCGCCGCCCGTGGAGAAGTTGAGGATCACCGGGCAGCGCTGCTCGGTCTCGCGCCGGATGGCCGCGTACACCGCGGGATCGAAAGTGGGCCCGCCCTCGTCGGTGCGCGCATGGATGTGCACGATGGCCGCGCCGGCCTGATGGGCCCGCCTGGCCTCCTCGGCGATCTCGGCGGGCGTGTACGGGACCCACGGGCACTGCGCGCGGGTGGCGAGCACGCCGGTGAGCGCGCAGGTGACGACGACCTTGTCCTGATCGGCCGTATGAGCCATTGGCTAGCGTCCTTTCCATTCGGGGGCGCGCTTCTCGAAGAAGGCCGAGAGGCCCTCCATCGCGTCTTCCGCGAGCGCGTTGAGCGAGAGCTGTCCGCAGAGCGCTTCGAGCTGCTGCTCGTAGGGGAGCCCTTCGGTGAGATGGAACGCGCGCCGGCCCAGGCGCAGCACGGCCGGGCTCTTCTTGGAGAGCGTAGCGAGCAGCTCGATGCAGGCGACGTCGAGCTCGCCGCGCGGGACCACGCGGTTGACCAGGCCGATCTGCCTGGCCTCGGCCGCGTCGAGCTTGCGGCCCGTGAGCGCGAGGTCGAGCGCGTGGCGGCGGCCCACCGTGCGGCAGAGCGGCGCGAGCGCCATGTACGGGAAGATGCCGAGGTCGATCTCGGGCAGGCCGAACTTCACGTCGTCGGCGGTGACGGCGAAGTCGCACGCGCAGAGCAGCCCGAGCCCGCCCGCGAGCGCCGCGCCGTTCACCCGCGCCACCACGGGCTTGCCCAAGCGGGAGAGCTCGAAGAGGAGCGCCGCGTAGGCACGCCGCGCCTCGTGCGCGCCGAGCAGGCCGGCCTCGCCCGCGCTCGCCGCGGAGCCGAGGTCGGCGCCCGAGCAGAAGGCCCGGTCGCCCGCGCCGGTGAGGAGGATGACGCGGGTGGCGGGATCGCGGTCGGCCGCCTGCAGCGCGGCCCGCAGCGCCGCGAGCAGCTCCGGCGAGAGCGCGTTGCGTTGCGCAGGCCGGTTGAGCGTGAGGGCGCGCACGTGGCCGCGCTGGTCCTCCAGCAGGACGGGCAACAGGGCGGCGTGGGTCTCGGAGGGGTCTGACACGGGCCCGATACGGTGCATGAGGGCAGAGTGGGCGTCAAGGGAGTGAATGAATGCTCATTCAGTGTCGTGCAGGAACGTCGGTGGAGGCGGGCGCGGCACGCCTCTCGGGAGCGACAGGCCCGTGATACCCTCGCCCCGTGGACGCACGCACGCAGTCGGCCCTCCTGGCCGCCATCGTCTGTCTCGCCCTGGCCGTGGCGATGCTCCTGCGCCAGGGCCGCACCCGCCTGTGGACCGCGTTCGCGCTGCTCAACCTCTCGCTGCTCGCCTACCAGCTGGGCGACTTCCTCCAGCACGTCCTCCACGGCGCCGACTGGGTGCGCCTCACGCTGGCCGCCTCGGGCGTGATCCCGCCCGCCATGCTCGGCTTCCTCGCCGAGTTCCAAGGTGAGGCGGCGGGCCGCGCGGCCGGGCTGCGGCGCACCTCGGGCACCATCGCCGTGCTGGTGCTGGTGCTCTCGCTCTCGCCGCTGGCGCTGATCCCGACGGCGCAGATCCTCGTCGCCAGCGTGGTCTTCGTGCTCTTGACCGCCTCGGTCTACCTGCTCTACGCGCGCATGCGCCGGGCCGCTTCGCGCACCGAGCGCGCGCGGCTCTTCTACCTCTGGGTCGGCGCCGCGCTCTGCGTGGGTCTGACGTTCGGCGAATTGCTCATCCGCCTGGCGGGCTGGCCCCCGCCGCCCTTCGCCAATGTCGCCCTGACCATCTACCTCTATTTCCTCTCGCAGACGATCGTTCGCCACCGCTTGCTCGATCTGAATGAGCTCTTGGGCAAGATCGTGGTGCTCGCCTTGATCTACGGCGTGCTGGTGCGCTGGACCGGCTCCTCCTCGATCGGGCTCTTCCTCTTCAACACCATGGTGGCGTCGTTCGTCATCCTCATCCTCTTCGAGCCGCTCAAGGCGAAGGTCGAGGAGAGGGTGCTGGCCATCTTCTTCGCCGAGCGCTTCCAGTTCGTCCAGGCGCTCCAGGCGCTGCGGCAGCGCATGGCGGGAATCATCGACGTCAGAGAACTGGGGCAGGTGGTGCTGGAT
>JAYWAO010000441.1:0-10573 GCA_043782365.1 Deltaproteobacteria bacterium | reverse complement strand
CTGCTACCGGACTGCTCGGAGTGCTGGCGCCGGAGCCGTTCGAGAAGCACGCCCGCTTCGACCGCTGGGACAGCGCCACCCTGCACAAGACGCTGATGGCGGTCGCCACGCTGGGGATGGTCGCGCAGATCGCGCTCGGGGTCACCGCCAGCTTGCGCGAGGGCCACCTCGACCAGCGCTCGTTCGCCCAGGTCCACCAAGCCGTTGGATACGCCACCTTCGGGGCGATGTCCGCCGGGTTCGCCGTGCTGCTCTTCTGAAGGCGAAAAGGAAACACACTTGCTGACCACCGCCACCGCGCTTGCCTCCTTCGTCGCGCTCCTCGCCGCGGCGCCCCCGGGTGCACGCGACTTCACCGTCGCCCCGGAGGGCTCCTCGCTCAGCTACAAGCTGGTGCACAAGCTGCATACCGTCGAGGGCACGGCCAAGGGCGCGCAGGGCTCTGCCCGCGTGCTCGCAGACGGCACCGTGCAGGTGGTGGCCCGCGCCGAGGTGGCCAGGTTCGACTCCGGCAACGGCAACCGGGACTCGCACATGCAGGAGGTGACCGAGGCCGCGAAGTTCCCCCAGGTCGAGTTCAAGGGCGTCGGCAAGGGCTTCACCTTCCCGGCGCAGACCCCGGCCAAGGTCAGCCTCCCGGTCGCCGGCAGGTTGACCTTCCACGGCCAGCAGCAGGCGGTCGCCCTCACGGTCGAGGTCACCGCCGAGAGCGAAGGCAAGCTGACGGTCGACGCGAGCTTCCCCATCAGCCTCGAGGCCTTCAAGGTGGAGCGGCCCTCGTTGATGTTCGTCGCCGTCGAGGACAAGGTCGAGATCGTCCTCCACCTGGTGCTCGAGGCGGCCAGGCCCGAGGCCGCCAAGTGAGCGAAACGCGGCGCACCTTCCTCAAGGTGGTCGCGAGCCATGGGGCGCTCGCCGCCACCGTCACCGCGCTGCCGGGCTGCGTGAGCACTCTCGACCCGGCGCCGCTGACGGACGCCGTTCAACAGTCGGGCATCGTCATCCTCTCACCGCGTCTCTACCCAGACCTGCTGCGTCCGGGCGGAGCGCTGCTGGTGCGCTCACCGGGACTGCCGCTGCGGATGGTGCTCTACCGGGGTCCACGCGACTTCGCCATCGTCGCAGCCACTTGCTCGCACCAAGGATGTCCGCTCGGGTTCAATGGCGACGAGCTCGAATGCCCCTGCCACGGCTCGCGCTTCTCTCTCGAGGGCAAGGCCGTGAAAGGCCCGGCCGAGACGCCGCTGCAGACCTTCGATTGGCGCTACGACGAGCTGCTCGACGCGCTCATCATCTATCCCTGCGCGCGCTCGGGCGTCTCACCGGAGCTGGTCGGCTCGAGCGCGGTCTTCGCGCTCTCCAAATTTCCTTCGCTGCGGACGCGCGGAAGCGCGCTCCAGATCTGCTTGCCCGCTTTCGGCGGTCCGCTGCTGGTGATCGCGCGGCCCGACGGCACTTTCTCGGCAGTGAATCCGACCTGCACGCACCAGGGGTGCCTCGTGAACTACGACCCGAAGAGCGACGAGCTTCAATGCCCTTGCCATGGCTCTGCCTACCGACCCGACGGCGCGCTGCTCAACGGGCCGGCGCTCCAGCCCCTCAAGCACTACCCGGCCTCCAGCGACGGCACCGCCGTGACGGTGAGCCAGTCGTGAGCAAGCGCGGCGTCCTCGAGTGGCTGGCAGCGCCCGCTCTGGCAGCGCTGCTCTCCTGCGGGAACCAACCCGAGGCCGCGCAGGTGTCGTCGTGCACGGGCAGCACCGGCCATCTCAAGGGAAACGTCATCAGCAGCGCGGGGGGCCCGCTGGGCCAGGTGCTGATCGCGATCGAGGCGGGCGGCATCTACGTGCACAACGCCGACACCTCGAAGGGCAATCCCAGCTATCGGTATGCTGCCCTGACCGACAACGACGGCTACTTCGACGTCGTCCTCCCCTGCGCGCCGATCGACCTCGGCCTGCACGCCTATCAAGACGGCTACAAATACGGCTCGCGCACTGCCCGCGTCGGGGAGAGCGCGCTGGTGTCTGCCCCTCCGCTCAAACCGGGCGAGCCGACGCCCACGCTCTCGGGCTCCACGCTCTCCGCGAGCAAGGTCGCACCGGGCGCAGCGGTCACCGTCGAGACCACTGCGGCTGCCGGCTCACCCACCGACCCCCTCTCTGAAGAGGTGCTGCTCTTCGAGCCGACGCAAAGCTGGTCGAAGGCGCTCGACCCACCCTCCGCGGGCAACCAAGGGCTCGGGTTCCCCGACGGCAAGTGGCGCACGACGTTCACCGCGCCGGCGGTCCCGGGCGACTATGTCTACTCGCTCATCGCCACCAGCGAGGCCTGCGTGGGCAGCCCCCGGGTTTCGCTGCGCTTGACCGTGCAATGAACCGCGCAATGACCCATATAGCGGACCAACCGATGAACCGCGCGACCAGAAGGGTGGACACGAGGTGAGCCGGCTCAGCCTGGTCACGGGCGGCGCGGGCTTCGTCGGCTCGCACCTGGTCGATCGCCTGCTCGCGCGAGGCGATCGCGTGCGGGTGCTCGACGACCTCCTGCCGCAGGCCCACCCAAGCGGCGTCGCGCGGTTTCTCTCCAAAGAGGCGGAGCTGGTGGTCGGTGACCTGCGCGACCGGGCGATGGTCGACCGGGCGCTCGAGGGTGTCGAGAGCGTCTTCCACCTCGGCGGGATGGTCGGTAACGGCCAGTCGATGGTCGAGATCCGCCGCTACCTCGACGTCAACGCCGTCGGGACGGCCACGCTGCTCGAAGGGATGGTCGCCCGCCGGGCCCAGTTTCGTCGCCTGGTGGTCGCTTCCTCGATGGTGGTCTACGGCGACGGTGCCTACCGCTGCCCCACCCACGGCCCGCTCTCGCGCGTCGTGCGCACGCCAGAGCGCCTGCGCTCGCGCCAGTGGGAGCCCGTCTGCCCCGACTGCGGCGCCGAGGTCTCGGCGATCGCCACCGGCGAGGAGCACGCGCTGCACCCGACCAGCACGTATGGCGTCTCCAAGCTCTCCCAGGAGCAGCTCGCGCTCTGCATCGGCCGCGCCTATCGATTGCCGACCATTGCCCTGCGCTATCTCAACATCTATGGCTCGAGGCAGGCGCTGGGCAATCCCTACACCGGCCTCTGCGCCATCATCGCCTCCCGGCTGCTCAACGGCCGCCGGCCGCTGATCTTCGAGGATGGACAGCAGCGGCGCGACCTCGTGCACGTCTCCGATGTGGTGGAGGCCAACCTCCGCGCCGAGACGGCTCCCGAGAGCGCTTGTCACCGGTCTTACAACATCGGCACCGGACGGTCGGTCACGGTGCTGGAGTTGGCCGGGCTGCTCGGCAGGCTGCTCGGCAGTCGGCTCGAGCCCGAGCTGCGCGGCGAGCACCGCGAGGGTGACATCCGGCACTGCTTCGCCGACGTCTCCCTCGCCCGAAAAGAGCTTGGCTTCGAGGCGCGCACCTCGCTCTCGGATGGCGCCGTCGAGCTCGCCCGTTGGGCTGCTTCCGAGCGGCCAGAAGATGTCTCCGAGGCCGCCAACCGCGACCTGCGCCAGAGGGGAATGATCCGATGAGCGAGCCCATCAATCCACCACCTACGACTGTGCAGCTCCCCGCCGGGCTGACCGCGCCTGCCATCGAAGAAGCCGTCCGCCACCGCTACTCCGAAGTCGCGCTGCAGCCCGAGGGCAAGTACGGCTTCCGGGTGGGGCGCACTTACGCCGAGGCGCTCGGATATCCCGCCGCGCTCCTCGATCAACTCCCGGCGTCGGTCTGCGAGGCGTTCACCGGCGTGGCCACGCCCTCGCTGCGCGCTCCGGTCCGCGCTGGGGAGACGGTGGTCGATCTCGGCTGCGGCGGCGGCCTCGACCTCGCCCTGCTCGCCTGGATGGTCGGCCCGCGAGGAAGGGCGATCGGGATCGACTCCGCGCCCGGCATGGTCGAGCGGGCACGCCGCAACCTCGCGGCGCTGCAGCTACCGCAGGCCGAGGTGCGCGAGGCGCCCGCTCACGCCACCGGACTGCCCGACTCCTCGGCCGACTGGGTGGTCGCCAACGGCATCCTCAACCTCTCGCCAGACAAGGCGCCCATCCTCGAGGAGATCCGCCGGGTGCTCAAGCCAGGTGGGCGCTTCCTCCTCGCCGAGACCACGCTGAGCGAGGAGCTGCCGGAGGGCAAGATCGGAACACTCGACGACTGGTTCCGTTGAATCGGTGGCGCGCTGCAGGATGCAGCGCTCGAGCAGCTCCTCGCCTCCCACGGGTTCACCTCGGTGACCGTGTTGGAGCGCAATCGCAACGCCCGAACCGGCGCGCTGCAGTCGCGCGTGTCGCTCCTGCTCGCCGCGCGTCCTCCGGCCTCGCCGCTGCCGCAGAGAACGCAGCCGCCGCTGGCTGACCAGGAGCTGCTGCGGCGGGCCGTCTGCCGCGACTTCGCCCGCATCGCGCTCTTTCCGCGGCGCGCGCACGATTGGAAGACCGGCCCCCTGCAAGCCCGGGCGCTCGGCTATGATGTGGAGTCCTTCGCGGCGCTTCCCGAGCCGGCGCGCGAGGCGTTCTGCGGCGTCGGGCGGCCGCTCTCCGCAGTGGACTTCGCAGCGGGGTCGACCGTGGTCGATGTGGGCTGCGGCGCCGGGGCCGACGTGCTGCTCGCGGCGTTGGCCGTCGGCGAGACCGGGCAGGTGATCGGCGTCGAGCCAGCCGAAGAGCTCTTGCAAAAGGGCCGGCTGGCGTTGAAGCAGGCCCGCGCACGGAACGCGCGCCTCGAGCGCGGGGCCGCCGAGGCGCTGCCGCTCGCGGATGCCAGCGCCGACCTGGTGCTGGCAAATGGCGTCCTCAATGCCTTGGTCTCCGACAAGCTGCAGGCGCTGCGGGAGGCGCTGCGCGTGCTGCGGCCCGGTGGCCGGCTGGTGTTGGCCGATGTGGTGGTCGAGGCAGCGGCGCCCGCGGCTGCGCGCGCAAGCCCCGCCGGGTGGAGCGCAGGGCTCTTGGGTCCGGTGCCCGTGAGCGAGCTCGCTTCACTGGCGCAGGAGGCCGGCTTCGTCCGGGTTTCGTTCGAGCTGGGAGGCGAGCCGTTCGCGGGCACCCGGCAGGAGGCGGCTGCGCGCGCGGCCGGCGCCCGCTCGGTCTTGCTGGTCGCATGGAAGGAAGCGCCATGACTGAACTGGTTCAATTGAATCCGCCGGTGTCCAGCGAGCTTCAACCAGGCCCGAGCCGGCCCGCCTTCGACGACGGCGCCTGGCACGAGCAGGAGCTCTACTGCGCGGGCTGCGGCCGGTGGATGGCCGAGGGAGAGGAGGTCGGCAGCGGGCACCGCCCGATCAAGCTCGCGCCCCGTCTCTGGGTCTATACGAACTACGACTGCAACCTGCAATGCAGCTACTGCCTCGTCTCCTCGAGCCCGTTCGCCGCTCGGCGGGCGATGCCGCTGCCGCGCTTTCGGACGCTCTTGGACGAGGCCGCGCTGCTCGGGGTGCGCGAGCTGTTCCTCACCGGCGGCGAGCCGTTCCTCTTGCCGGAGATCTTCGAGATGCTGCAGCTCGCCCTGCCCCGCTTCAAGACCACGGTGCTGACCAACGCGATGGTGCTGCGGGGCAAGAAGCTGGAGGCGCTCTGCCTGCTCGGGCGCGAGCATCTGCTGCTGCAGGTGAGCCTCGACGACGTCTCGCCGGGTCTGCACGACGCCTACCGCGGCGCGGGCTCCTGGGACCGCACGGTGGAGGGGATCCGTCTCCTGCAAGAGCGGGGCTTCACCGTCCGCGTCGCCACCACCGTCACCAAGGAGCTCGAGCCGCGCGTGGCTGAAGTGCGCCGCTTCGTGGAAGAGGAGCTGCGCATCCCGCCCGAGCACCACATCGTGCGCCCGCTCTTGAAGCGCGGCTTCTCCGAGGAGGGCCTGCTGGTGGGGAAGGATTCGCTGCTGCCTGAGCTCACCGTCGATGAAGCGGGCGTCTACTGGCACCCCGCGGGCACCGACGACGAGCTGCGGGTGGCGCGCAACCAGGGCACGCTGCGGGTCGCGCTCGAGGAGGTGGCGCGGCTGCTCGCCGCCAGAGGCGCCTCCAGGACACTGCAACCATTTCGTTGAGGCTGACACCACCTGCCCGTGCGGCAGGCTCTCCGGAAAGAAGCGCGCCACCACACCCCTCGCACCCTCCTTGAAGGCTTCCTCCCGATGCGTCCGCCCCGAACAGCCACGCTGCCGCTTCCGGGCGCCCACCCTCTGCTCCCGTGGCTCCTCTTTGGTTCAGGAGTATTACTTTTCTTCTGGTCGCTGCTGCGGCACCTCCACTTCGGCTCCAATGCGGCCGACCTGGGCGCCTACGAGTCGGTCTTCTGGAGCCTCGGGCAGCGCGGCGGGTTGAACAACTCGGTCGAGCGGATCCACCAGTGGTCGGCGCACCTCGAGGTTGGCCTCTTGCCCCTCTGGCTGCCTTACCGGCTCCACCCCTCGGTGGTCTGGCTGTTCCTCCTCCAAGCGGGCGCTTGCGCGGCCTCCGGGATCTACTTCGAGCGCTTCGCCCGCGGCGTGCTCGGCGATCGGCGCGCCGCCCTCGCCTGCACTCTCGCCATGCTGCTGAGCGGCCAGCTCGTCTTCGCCCAGATCAATGACTTCCACAGCATCACGCTCTGCGCGCTCCCGATGGCGATGATGATCTGCGCCATCGCAGAGGGACGGCTCGGCCTGCTCTTTGGCGGCGCCCTGGTGGCGATGAGCCTGCGCGAGCAGATGGGGCTTGCGGTCTGCGGCGCTGCTCTCGCCTGGGTGCTCGTGCAGGGCCGGGCGCGCGCCCCCGCGGTCGCCCTGCTCGGCGCAGCGGGGGCGGGCCTCTTCGTCGCCGAGGTGCTCTGGCTGATCCCGCACTTCCAAGGCGGCGGCGCGTTCCGCTACCTCGAGCAGTACCAGCGGGCCGGCGGCAGCCTGGGCTCTGCGGTGCTGCTCGCGCTGACCGAGCCGCTGCGCTTCCTCGGCCTCCTGGTCGAGGCCTGGCGGCCCGGCTATCTGCTCGAGCTCACCCACGCAGGTCTCGCCTTCATCGCGCTGGCGCTCCTGCAGCCGCGCCGGCTCGCGTGGCCGCTGCTCCTCTGCGCGCCGCTCCTGCTCGTGCAGCTCCTCTCGGACAAGCGCCAGATCTGCGACACCAACCACCAGTACGGCGCGCCGGTGGTACCCGCGCTCGCCGCACTGGTCGTGCTCGGGCTCTCCTCTCTCTACCAACGCTCGAAAGCGTGGGGCCCGCGCGGCCTGCTCGTCTGGTGCGCGGGAACGGCCGCGCTGCTCCTACCCGGCGCGGTGGAGCGGGCCACGATGACGAACGGGCCGCTGGACTTCTCCTTCGCTGGTTCTACGCGGGGCGCCGCGCTGCGGAGAGCGTTCGCGTTGGTGCCGGAGCAGGCGTCGGTGTCCGCGCAGGACCGCCTCGTCCCACACCTCGCCGACCGCGAGGTGATCCACTTCTGGCCCGACGGCGAGGAGAGCGACGAGTTCGTCGTGCTCGATACCCAGGGTGTCGCCAGCAACCTCTCGAAGAGCGACACCCTGGCGGCGGCCGCGGTGCGCCTGCGCGGCGATCGGCGCTTCGAGGTCGCTCTCGACGAGGCTGGCGTGCTCTTGCTGCGCCGCCGCGCCGCGGGAGCCATGCCATGAGCGCGGGCGGGATCATCGCGGTGATCCCCGCGCTCAATGAAGCGGTCAATCTCGACTGGGTGATCCGGGGCATCGCGCCGCACGTCGACCGCGTCGTCATCGCCGACAACGGCAGCACCGACGACACCGCAGCGGTCGCGCGCGCGGCTGGTGCCGAGGTCGTCAGCGAGCCCGAGCGTGGCTACGGAGCCGCCTGTCTGGCCGGGCTCGAGCGGGCCCGCGCGCTGGGGGCACAGACGGTCCTCTTCCTCGACGCCGATGGCAGCGATGACCCCGCCGACGCGCCTGCGCTGCTCGCCGCCCTGCGCGGAGGCAGCGCTGATCTCGCGCTCGGAGTCCGAACCCGCGCGCTCACCGAGCCGGGCGCGATGACCTTCACCCAGCGCTGGGGCAACTGGCTTGCGCCCCTGCTCTTGCGTCTCACGGGCAGCGCGCGCTGCTCCGATCTCTCGCCGTTCAAGGCGGTGCGCGCCTGCGCCCTCGCCCGGCTTTCGCTCACCGAGCGGGGCCACGGCTTCACCATCCAGTTCCTCATCGAGGCGCACCAGAAGCGGCTGGCGACCGTCGAGCTGCCGGTGCGCTGCCGCGTCCGCCGTGGAGGGCACTCCAAGGTCTCCGGCACTCTCTCCGGCACCGTGCGCGCGACCGCGCGCATCCTCACCCTGATCGGCCGGCATGCGTTCCGCTGAAGGTGCCAACCAGACGCTCCGGCCGTGGCGTCCGCGGGACCTCCTGTTCTGCCTGGGCGTGTCGCTCTGGTGCGCCGCCTTCAACCTGACCAAAGCGGTCCACATCGACGACACCGTCTCGCTGGAGATCGCCCAGGGCATCGCGAACGACCCGCTCCATCCGCTCTCCCACCTTATTTTCTGGGACCAGCAGACGCCGCGTCCGGCTGGAGAGCTGAACCAGCCGCACCTCTTCTTCGCCTTGCTCGCGCCGCTCGCCCGAAGCGAACACGTCGAGCTCTGGTCCCACGTCTTGGTGGCGCTGCTCGGGACGGCGCTGGTATTACTCTTTCACCGCCTCTGCCTGCGGGTCTCGGCGCCCTCGCCGCGGACGCTGACGCTGCTCTTGTTCTGCGGGCCCGGCTTCCTCCCGGGTCAGAACGTGATGAACGAAGTGCCGCTGCTGCTCGCCTGGGTTGCATGCCTCTGGTTCGCGCTGCCCTGCGCCGGGAACGAGGCCGAAGGCGAACGGCGCTGGTGGCTGGCCGCGCTCTGCGCCGGAGTCGCCTGCTTGATCAAGTATTCGGCGCTGGTGCTGGTGCCCTGGCTCGCGCTGGAGCTGGTCTTGCAGAAGAAGGTGCGCGCGCTCCGCGTGCTGCTGGTGCCGGTATTACTCTTGACCGCGTGGAGCCTCTTCAACCTTCTCGACGGCGGGCGGCCCCACCTCTTCGGACGCCGGCTCGAGCTGCTCAGCCGCCCGGCCTCGGGCGCCGTCGCAGACCTGCTAGACCGCTGCCTCTTTCTCTGGCCGATTTCGTTTGGGGCCTGCGCGCCCATCGTGCTGGCGCTGCTGCCGGGCTGGCTGCAGGACCCGTCCATGCGCCGCCGGACGGCCTGGGCGCTCGCCTTCGGTGCGGGCTTCCCGCTCGGCCATGCCGCGGTCGCCCTGGCCGCACCCTCGCTGCTGGGCCTACAGGCGCCCGAGGTGGCGGTCGCGCGCGGTCTCTTCCTCGCGTTCGGCGCCGCGGCGCTGGTGGCGACGGTGCGGCGCCCGGCCTCCCCGCTCGAGGGTGCCCTCTCGAGACACCTGTGGCTGACCAGCGCCTTTCTGCTGGCGGTGGCGCCGTTCATTGCCGTGCGCCACAGCCTGCTCATCCTGCCCGGGTGGCTCCTGCTCGCGGCGGGCCCTCGAGCGCTCTTGCCTGTCTTCCGCCCGCGGCTGATGGCGGCGGGCACCGCCCTCACCGTGGCTTTGGGCGCGCTGGTGGCGATCGCCGATTGGCGCGCCGCCGACCTCTACCGGACCCAGGCAACCGAGCTTGCGCAGCTCTTGCACGGCCGCGACCCCGAGGCGCGCCTCTGGTTCACCGGGCACTGGGGTTGGCAATGGTATGCGCGCAAGGCGGGGCTCTCGGCGTATCTCCCCGGCCAGAGCGCGGCGGCCCCCGGAGACTTTCTCGTCGAGCCCTCGCTGGTCCATCGCCAGGAGGTCGGCCCTGCAGAGCGGGCCCGGCTGCAGCCGATCGACACCGTGGAGCTCGAACCTGGCCCCCTCGATTGGCTACGGACCGTGGGCGAGGACGGCGGGTATTACAATGCCAGCGCAGTCGCGCCCTTTGGCCCCCGTGCCCACCCGCGGGAGCGCTTTGTCCTCTCCCGCTTCGGGCCGGTCGCCGCGCAGCCCAAGGCAGGCATGCCGCGCGCGGAACGCGGAGGAAAGCCGTGACCCGAGGCCCGCAGGATCCGGCCGTCGCAGGACGGGTGGTCATCGCCGTGATGGCCAAGGCTCCCCTCCTCGGCAAGGTGAAGACGCGGCTCGCGCCGCGGCTCGGCGAGGAGGGCGCCCTTCTCCTTTACCGGGCGCTGCTCGCCGACAAGCTCGCGCAGCTGCGGCAGGTGCACGGCGTCGTCCCGGCGGTGGCCTTCACGCCCGCGGAGGCCGCGCCGGCGCTTCGCGACCTCGCCGGCCCGGGCGTGCTGCTCTTTGCGCAGCGTGGTGGGGACCTCGGCGAGCGGCTGCACCACGCCTGCGTCGACCTCTTCGCCGCGGGCGCCGCGGGCGTGCTGCTCGTCGATGCGGACACCCCGACCTTGCCGGTGGCTCTCCTCGTGGAGGGCGTGGCCGCGCTGGCGCCAGACGCGGTCGTCCTCGGGCCCGCGTGGGACGGTGGGTATTACTCAATCGGCCTTCGCGCGCCGCGCGCAGAGCTCTTCTCCGGCGTCGCCTGGAGCACCCGCCACGTGCTGTCGCAGACGGTGGCGCTGGCCCG
>JAYWAO010000440.1:0-27552 GCA_043782365.1 Deltaproteobacteria bacterium | reverse complement strand
GTGAATGCCGCGCTGCTGCTCGGCATCCTCGGCGCCGTGCTGCTGCTCGTGACCAAGAAGCCCGCCGCGCCCGCCGCGCCGGCCGCCGATGCAGAGGCCGCGGCCCCGAAGGAGGGTGCCCACGACGCGCCGAAGGAAGGCCACGGCGGCGGCCACGAGGCGAGCGGCGGCCACGAGTCGAAGGGCGGAGACAAGGGCGGCCCCACGCCGATCGGCGCCGGCCCCACGCTGCGCCTCGCCGACTTCGTGGTGCACCTGCGCAACCCCGAGTCCGACCGGTACGCGCGCTTCGCGTTCGAGATCGAGATCGCCAGCGAGCGGGACAAGGAGTCGCTCACCGCCCGCACCGCGCAGCTGCGCGACGCCTTCATCATCTTCCTCTCCGACCGCACGGTGGAGGAGCTGCGCGGCGGCGCCGGGCTCGACAAGCTCAAGCAGGCGCTCTTCGAGCGGCTCCTCGAGGTGGCGAAGGACTGCCACGTCCGCAACCTCTACATCACCGACTTCGTCCTCCAGTAAGAAATCGGCTACCGACACCATGCCGGAGACCCTGCACCCAGAGGAGATCAACGCCCTCCTCAGCGCCCTGAAAGAGGGGCGCATCCAGACCGCGGCGGCGTCCCCCGGCAAGCAGGCCGTCAACACCTACGACCTCACCTCGCAGGACCGGATCATCCGCGGGCAGATGCCCACGCTCGACGCGATCAACGAGCAGATCGCCTCGATGCTCGCGAGCGGCCTCTCCGGCCGCACCCGGATGGGCCTGCGCTGCACCACCGCGCCGGCGGCGCTCTTCAAGTTCACCGACTTCTCGGCGGTGCTCCAGTCGCCGAGCGTGATCGCGGTGCTCAGCCTGGGCGGCGGCTACGGCCACGCGCTCCTCGTGCTCGAGCCCGGCCTCGCCGAGGCGCTGCTCGCCGCCGCGCTGGGTGATCGCCGCCCGCGCGTGCCCGAGCCGGGTGGGATGGAGAACCGGCGCGAGCTGACCTCGGTGGAGCAGCTGGTGCTGCGCCGCCTGCTGGTCATCTTCACCGACGCGATGAACGAGATGTGGGCGCCGGTGCTGCCGCTCTCCGCCTCGGTGGTGCGCTTCGAGCCCGATCCGCGGATGGCCGCGGTGGCCCCGCCGGCCGACGTGGTGATCGTCTCTACCTACCAGGTCACCAACGGCGTCGAGGGCCGTCTCCAGCTCGTCATCCCGTACTCCGCGGTGGAGGTCGCCAAGCAGCGGCTCTCCTCTCCGCCGCGGATGAACGCGGGCTCCGACCAGCGGTTCGCCAAGGCGCTCTCGTACGAGCTCGAGCAGGTGGAGGTCGAGGTCTGCGGCCTGCTCGGCCAGACCACGCTCTCGCTCGAGAAGCTGCTCGAGCTCGAGGTGGGCGCCGTGCTGACGCTCTCCAGCGACGAGCAGGGGCCGCTCCCGCTCACCGTCGAGGGCAGGGTGAAGCTGTTCGGCCAGCCGCGGGTGCAGCGCGGGGCCATGGTGATGGAGCTGACCGAGGGCGTGGTCGGGCCTCGCGAAGAGACGATCGAAGCAGCTTGAGCCGCGTTGCAGCGCCCGGGCCGAGGGCCCAGGAAGAGGAGCACCGATGGAGACCAAAGAGTCCAAGGAGCCCGGGATCCGCAAGATGGACCTGCTGCTCGACGTGCCGCTCGAGGTGGCGATCGAGCTCGGACGCACGCGGATGCCGATCAAGACCCTGCTCGAGCTCGGGCCGGGCTCGGTGGTCGAGCTCGACAAGGTGGCCGGCGAGCCGCTCGACATCCTCGTCAACGGACGGCTGATCGCCCGCGGCGAGGCGGTCGTGGTCAACGACAAGTTCGGCATCCGCCTCACCGACATCGTCAGCCGCAGCGAGCGCATCGCGCGGCTTCGCTAGGGAGACCAGATGCTCACGCTCCTCGCCCAGTCACTCACCACGGCCGCGTCGCTGCTCGACCCGGTGGCCGCTCCCGTGGTCGTCCCCGCGGCTGCCCAGGTGGCTGCCCAGGTGGCCCAGGCCGTCGCCCCTGCGGTAGCAGCCGCGGTCGCCGCGCCGGTGTCGACGCTGGCCGCAGCGCAGGCCGCGACCGCGCCCGCCGCGCTTCAGTTCGCGCAGGTGGCCGTCGTCCCCGTCGCCCCCATCCCCGTCTCCGGCCTCTCCGGCATGCTCTGGCTGCTCGCCATCCCCGCGCTGCTGGCGGCGGTGGCGATGCTCCTGCGCCGCCGGCCCGAGGCAGAGCGCATGCTCAAGATCCTCGAGACGCAGAGCCTCGGCGGCAGGCGCGCGCTGATCCTGGCGCAGCTCGGCAACGAGGCGCTCCTGCTCGCGTCCTCGGAGGCCGGCGTGACGCTCTTGGCGGCCCGGCCCGCGCCGCAGCCCAAGACCGCGCAGGCGCCGCAGCCCGCAGGCCGCGAGCAGGCGCAGCCCGCGCCCGACCGTCCCTCGTTCGGCCGCGCGCTGCTCGATCGGCTGATCCCGGCGCGCGAGCCGCAGCCCGCCGCTGCCGGCTCCGCGAGCCAGGGTCCGCGCTCTTTCGGCGCCCTGCTCGACGAGACCGGCGACGACCAGGAGCTGCGCCGCAAGCTGGTGGCCGGCCGCCGGGCCCGGGTGTCGTGATGCCCGCCCTCTCACCGCTGGCGGCCGCGCTCTCCGCCCCGACCGATCCGCTGCTCTCGCTGCAGATCGGCGCGGGCGGCTCGTCGGCGGTGAAGCTGTTCCTGCTGCTCACCGCCCTCTCGTTCGCCACCGCGGTGCTGGTCTCGCTGACCTCCTTCACCCGCATCATCATCGTGCTGTCCTTCGTCAGGCAGGGGCTCGGCACGCCGCAGCTCCCGCCCAACCAGGTGCTGCTCGGGCTCTCGCTCGCGCTGACGGGCTTCATCATGGCCCCCACCGTCAACAAGGTCTGGGACGACGCGCTCGGCCCCTACCTCGAGGACAAGCTCCCGCAGGACCAGATGATCGCCCGCGCCTCCGCCCCCGTGCGCGAGTTCCTCCTGAAGCAGACGCGCACCGAGGACCTGAAGCTCTTCTACGAGGCCTCCGGCGCGGGCCGCCCCGAGCGCGGCGCCGAGGTGCCGCTGACGGTGGCCGCGCCCGCGTTCCTCATCTCCGAGCTGACCACCGCGTTCCGGATGGGGCTCACCGTCTACATCCCGCTGCTGGTGATCGACCTCCTCGTCGCCACCGTGCTGATGAGTCTGGGCATGATGATGGTCCCGCCCACGCTGGTGGCGCTCCCGCTCAAGCTGGGCGTCTTCCTCCTCGCCGACGGCTGGCACCTGCTGGCCGCCTCGCTGCTGCGGAGCTTCTGATGACCGGCGAGCTGCAGGGCCTCCTCCACGGCGCGCTGCTCCAGCTCGCGGTGGTGGGCGGGCCGATGCTGGGCGCGCTCCTGGCGATCGGCCTCGTCGTCGGCATCCTGCAGGCCGCCACCCAGATCAACGACCCAGCGGTGGGCTTCGTCCCGCGGCTCGCGGGCACGCTGCTGGTGATCTGGCTGCTCGGCCGCTGGATGCTGGAGAAGCTGGCGCAGTCGTTCGCCGCCGCCATCACCAGCCTCGGAGGCTAGCGTGGGCGCGCTCTTGGCCGCGCCAGACCCGCTCGATCCGTTCGCGGCGCTCGCCGCGGCCGGGTCGGTCGACGCCGCGCTCCCCTATCTCTACGGCGCCTTCCTCGTCCTGCTGCGCGGCTCGGCGCTCCTGATGGTGGCGCCCGGGCCATCCGCGCGCGCGGTGCCCGTCAGGGTGAGGATGGGCCTCGCCGTGCTGCTCTCGGCGGCGGCCTGGCTGGGCGCGGGGAGTCCGCACTTCGAGGTGCCCGGCACGCTCGGTGGCCTCGGGCTGGCGACGATGCGGGAGACGCTCTACGGACTCGCCGGCGGCCTCGGGGCGCGCTGGGTGCTGGAGGCCGCGGCGGCTGCTGGCCACATCGCCGGCCTGGCGATGGGGCTCGGCTACGGCGCGCAGCTCAGCCCGCTCACGGGCGCCGACTCTCCCGCCGTCGGCCAGCTCCTCTCGATGCTCTCGCTCGGCGGCGCGGTCGCGCTGGGCCTGCACCGGGAGCTGGTCCTCTGGTTCTGCCGCTCGCTGCAGACCGCGCCGCTCGCCACCACCGAGGGCATCCGCGCGCTCTTCGTGCAGGCGCTCGGCCAGGGCATCAACGGCCTCGGCCTCGGCGCGCGCGTCTCGTTCCCCATCCTGGTGGGCGTCACCTCGGGGCACCTCGCGCTCGGCCTCGCGGGCAAGTTCGCGCCGCAGATCTCGCTGCAGTCGATCGGCTTCGCGGTCGCGCTGCTGGCGGGCGGCGCGGCGCTCTATCTCTTTGGCAGCAACGCCGCCGAGCTGGTGGCGCGCGCTGCCGTGGCGGCCCTGCGGAGCTGACCCAGGGCGCGAAAGAGATTGCGGGGAGAGGTTACCGGGCGAGGTTGCGGGAAGAGGTTGCTGCCGCCCCTTCGGGGCTGCGACACATGCCCCGCCCGTTCAAGCTCGACCTCCGTGGTCTCTCAACGATGTTGGGACACAGCCCGGAGGGCGGCCGCACTTCTAGCCCCGGCATTTGCCGGGGCTTCTGATCGGTGCACCCACTGCATCGATGCACCCCGATCGGAGCGCGTCACGACGTCGGCTAGCCGCTTGCAAAGGCTCGCCCCGTGGCCGACGACGAGCACGCACAAGAAGACAAGACAGAGGCAGCGTCCGAGCGCCGCCTCCAGAACGCCTTCAGCGAAGGCGACGTCCCGGTCGGCCGCGACCTGGTGGCCGGCGCCGCGCTGTTCTCCGGCTGCGCCGCCGTCGTCGCGCTCGCCCTCCCGCTCCGCGATGCCCTGGTCGCCTTCGTGCGCGAGGGCCTGGGCGCCATCGGGCACGGCGCCTCGCTGGGGACGGGCACCGCCGTCCGCCTCGCCTTCCTGGCGCTCGCGGTGGCCTCCGCCGCGGCCTTCGGGGCCATCGTCGCCACCGTGGCCCAGACGCGGGGCGGCTTCTGGGGCGAGCTCGCGCTGCCCGACTTCAGCCGCCTCGGTCGCGGCCGCCTGACCAAGCTCTTCTCCTGGGATGGCGTCGCCGACCTCGGGATCGCCGCGTTTAAAGTAAGCGTCATCATTGCGGCGGTCTGGGGCGTGTGGCGTGTCAGGTTCCTGGCGCTCGATTCGCTGGCGAGCTCGCCTCCGGAGGCCCTCCTCGGGGTGGCCGCGGAGTGGTTCTTCCCTCTGGGAAAGCGGCTGGCGCTGGCGGTCCTCATCCTGGCGGGCATGGACCTTGCGGTGAACCAGCTCCGGTTCGCCAAGAGGATGAAAATGACGCGGGAAGAGGCCAAACGGGAGATGCGGGAAGAGGACGGCGACCCGCTCATCCGCGGCCGCCGCCGCCGCAAGCACCGTGAGCTGATCAAGAACCGCGTGCGCCTCGAGGTCCCCAAGGCCGACGCGGTGGTGGTCAACCCGACGACGTTTGCGGTCGCCATCCGCTACCGCAAGGAAGACGGCGCGCCCAAGGTGGTCGCCAAGGGCAAGGGCGCGATGGCCGAGGTCATCCGCGATCTCGCCCGCGAGAACGGCGTCCCCATCGTCGAGAACATCCCCCTCGCGCGGCTGCTCTACAAGCGGGTGAAGGTGGGCCGCGAGATCCCCGCTGAGACCTTCAAGGCGGTCGCCGCGGTGCTGGCGTTCGTCTACCGGATCACCGGCAAGAGCCGCGGCGCTGGAGCTGCCGCTTGAGCGAGCACGCGCAGACCGGAGGCGTTCCGGCGCAGGCGCGCGGAGACCTGCTGCTGCCCATCGCGGTGCTCGGCGTGCTCGCCATCATGGTGCTGCCGCTGCCCGCGGCCGCGCTCGACGTGCTCTTGGCGTTCAACGTCTCGCTCGCGGTGCTGGTGCTGCTGGTCGCGCTGTCCTTGATCAAGCCGATCGACTTCTCGGTCTTCCCCTCGCTGCTGCTGATCACCACGCTCTTGCGCCTCGGCCTCAACGTCGCCACCACGCGGCTCATCCTGCTCAAGGGCTCCGAGGGCCCGGGCGCTGCCGGCCACCTGATCGAGACCTTCGGCCGCTTCGCGGTGGGTGGCAGCCTGGTGGTCGGCGCGGTCGTCTTCCTCATCTTGCTGGTGGTGAACTTCAGCGTCATCACCAAGGGCGCCAACCGCATCGCCGAGGTGAGCGCGCGCTTCACCTTGGATGCCTTGCCTGGCAAGCAGATGTCGATCGACGCCGACCTCGCCGGCGGCCTCATCACCGACTCGGAGGCCAAGGCGCGCCGCGCCGGCCTCGAGCGCGAGACCGAGTTCTTCGGTGCGATGGACGGCGCCAGCAAGTTCGTCCGCGGCGACGCGGTCGCGGGCCTCGCCATCACCGGCATCAACCTCGCGGGCGGCTTGATCGCCGGCGTGCTCCGCGACCACCTCTCGCTCGCGCAGGCGGCCGAGACCTTCTCGCTGCTCACCATCGGCGACGGCCTCGTCTCGCAGATCCCGGCGCTGCTCGTCTCGACGGCTGCCGGCATCGTGGTCACGCGCGCTGGCGGCGCCGGCTCGCCCCTCGGCGCGCAGGTCCACCAGCAGATCTTCGGCGACCCGCAAGTCCTCCGCGCGGCCGCCGGCATCTTCGGCGCGTTCGGGCTGCTCCCGGGCATGCCGACGCTGGCGTTCCTGGGCCTCGCGGGGGGCACCTTCGTGCTCTCGCAGCGCGCGGCCGCCGCCCGCAAGCGACCGCCCGAGCGCAAGCTCGACGACCCCACGGCGAAGACGGAGAGGGTCCAGGACGTCCTCGCAGTGGAGCCGCTCGAGCTGCAGCTCGGCTTCGGCCTGTTGCCGCTCTTCGACCAGGCCAAGGGCGGCGAGCTCCCGGCCCGCGTGATCGCGCTGCGCAAGCAGCTGGCGCAAGACCTCGGGCTCGTGCTGCCCGCGGTGCACCTGCGCGACGATCTGCGGCTGGAGGCGAACGAGTACCGCGTGCTGCTGCGCGGCCTGGAGATCGGGCGCGGCAAGGCCTACCACGACCGCGTGATGGCGCTCGACCCCAAGGGCACCGTCCCTCAAGTGCGCGGCCTCTCGGCGAAGGAGCCCGCCTTCGGTCTGCCTGCGGTGTGGGTCGCGCAGGCCGACCGCGCCGCAGCGGAGGCGCTCGGGCTGACGCTGGTCGACCCGCCGTCGGTGGTGACGACGCACCTCTCGGAGCTGCTGCGCCGCTCTGCGCACGAGCTGCTCGGTCGCCAGGAAGTGCAGGAGCTGCTCGGCGTCTGCGCGAAGGAAGCGCCCAAGCTCGTTGAGGAGACGGTCCCGGGCCAGCTCTCGCTCGGCGAGCTCGTCCGCGTCCTGCGCGGCCTCCTGCGCGAGGGCGTCTCGATCCGCGATCTGCGGACCATCCTCGAGGCGGTCGCCGACGCCGCGCCGCGCTCGAAGGACACGGGCTACCTGGTGGAGCAGGTCCGCCGGCGGCTCGCCCGGCAGCTCACTGGCCGCCTCGCCACCGACGGCGTGATCCACGCGCTCACCCTGGAGCGTCCGGCCGAAGAGGCGCTGCGGGCCTCGCTGGCGCAGAGCGACGGCGAAGCGGTCCTCACGCCCGACATGGCCACCGCCCGCGCGCTGCTCGCCTCGCTGGAGGCCCGCGCCGCACAGCTCGCCGCGGCGGGCCGCCCGGCCGTCGTCCTGGCGCCGCCCGACCTGCGCCGCCCGCTCTTCGACTTCGCGGCGCGGTTCGTGCCGGACCTCTGGGTGGTGACGGCCCGGGAATTGCTCCCTGGTACTTCGATCGAGCCCGCCGGCACCGTCGGGCTGCAGGGCTGAACGTAGCTTCTCTTTTCGAGCAGGAGGATGAACGTGGAACAGTCGACCATCCGAACCTTCCGCGGGGCGAACGCGCGCGAGGCGCTGGCAGCGGCCAAGGCCGCGCTCGGGCCCGAGGCCATCGTCCTCCATGCGCGCGAGGTCCCGGGCCGGCTGTTCCACAAGCCGCAGTTCGAGGTGATGGCGGCGCTCGACGACCGCGCGCTCGAGAAGGTGGCGCGCGAGAAGGCGGCAAAAGAGGCCGAGCGCACCCGGGCCGATTCGGCCGTGCGCCCGGCGCGGGATGCCCGCAGCCAGCGCGATGACGGCCTGGACGGGCGCCAGGAGCGCGACGACCGCGAGGAGTACAACAACCAGGAGCTCATCCCCTCCCGCTACCCGCGCCCGCGCTCCGAGAAGGGCGCGCGCCAGGAGCCGGCGTGGCAGGTGGCCGCCCGCGAGGACGCGCTGCTCGAGGAGCAGAGCGGCGATCAGGCGGGCGCCGTCCGGCGCTACAACACCGCCTTCGAGGCCCCGGCCTACGGCACCGATCTGCAGCAGCTCCGCTCGGCGCTGGAGGAGGCGAAGGCGCTGATCGGCACGCTCGCCGCGCGCGGCTCTTCACCGCTGGCGGCCGCCGCCGACGAGGTGCACGCGTGCCTGGTGGGCCGCGGGATGGACTCCGCGCAGGCCTCGCTGCTCATCAAGGAGGCCCTCTCGCAGGGGACGCCGCTCAAGCCGCTGGCGCTCTTCGGGGCCATCCGCGATCTGCTGCAAGGCGCGCTGGTGGCCGACCGCGCGCCCTGGGTGAAGCGCGGCAAGCAGGCGCTCGCGCTGGTGGGCCCCACCGGCGTGGGCAAGACCACTACCCTCGCCAAGATCGCGGCGAAGGCCTTGATGGAGCAGGGGCGCAAGGTCGGCCTGATCACGGTCGATACCTACCGCATCGGCGCCAGCGAGCAGCTGGCCCGGTACGGAGAGATCATGGGGATCCCAGCCTTCGTCGCGCGCGGCAAACCGGAGCTGGTGGCCTGCCTCGAGCGGCTCGGGCAGTGCGACCTCGTGCTGGTCGACACCGCGGGCCGCTCGCAGAACGACCAGGTCCAGCGGCAGGCGGAGCTGGTGCGGTCGGTGCCCGGCCTGGAGCTGCACCTGGTGGTGAGCGCCGCCTCGGGCCACCGCGATCTGGCGGCGGTCGCCGAGCGGTACGGCAGCCTGAAGCCGGAGCGGATGATCCTCTCCAAGCTCGACGAGGCCGCCGCGCCCGCGGGCTTCCTCTCAGCGACCCGGTCGCTCGCCGTGCCGGTGAGCTGCGTCTGCGACGGGCAGCGCGTGCCCGAAGACATCCACGCCGTCACGCGGGTCGACCTGGTCGACCTGGTGCTGGGGAGCTGGGACCATGACCGCGTTCAGTAGCAGCGAGAGCAACGGCGAGGACCAGGCCAGCAGCCTGCGCGAGATGATCGCGTCGGAGGCGCTCGCGGCCACCCCGCTGCGCGTGCTCGCCGTCTGCTCCGGAAAGGGGGGCGTCGGCAAGACGCACATCTCCGCGAACCTCGCCGTGCTCGCCGCGAAGAAGGGCCTGCGCGTCCTCATCCTGGACGCCGACCTCGGCCTCGCCAACGTCGAGATCCTCTACGGCATCAAGCCCCGCTACAACATCGGGCACCTCCTCGACGGCTCGCTCCCGATCGACCAGATCCTCGCGCAGGGTCCGCACGGGATCTGCGTGCTCCCCTCGGGCAGCGGCGTGCAGGGTCTCTCGCGCCTCGACGACGCGCAGAAGCTCCGCCTCGTCACCGCGCTCGACCCGCTCGAGGACCGCTTCGACCTGGTGGTCATCGATGCGTCGGCGGGCATCGGCGAGAACGTGATGTTCTTCACCAGCGCGGCGCAAGAGGCGCTCCTGGTGGTCACGCCCGAGCCCACTTCGTTTACCGACGCCTATGCGACGGTGAAGGTCCTCTGCCAGCAGGCCGGGGTCCGGCACTTCAGCGTGATCGTCAACCAGGCGCCCAGCGAGGCGGCCGCGCGCGACCTCTACGGCAAGCTCACCCAGGTGACCGAGCGGTTCCTCTCGGCGCAGATGCGCTACGTCGGCTGGCTGCCGCGCGACGAGAACGTGCACCGCGCCGCGATGGCGCAGCGGCCGCTGGTCGACCTCTATCCGGCCTCGCCCTCGGCCCGGGCGCTCGCCGTCGTCGCCACCAAGATCTTCGACGAGCCGGCCCCCGTCCCGATGGACGGCGGCCTCAAGTTTCTCTGGCAGCGCCTCTTCAGGGAGGCGCGCTAGCAACCGCTAGCGACACTCCATGCACCGCGCCCACGCCATCTACGCAGCCGCTCCTCGCAACGACGAAACCGAGCTGATCCAGCGGTACGCACCGTTGATCGACCGCCTCGCCCGGAGGATGGCGACCAAAGCCGGCATCCCCAGCCTGCAGGACGACCTCTGGAGCGCGGGCGCGCTCGGCCTGGTGGACGCGGCGCGCCGCTTCGAGCTGGGCCGTGGGGTGAAGTTCGAGACCTTCGCCGAGCACCGGGTCCGCGGCGCGATGCTCGACGAGATGCGCAAGCTCGACCACCTCCCGCGCCGGCTGCGCGAGCGGAGCGAGGCGGTCTCGAAGGCCCGGCGCGAGCTGGCGCAGGCGCTCGGCAGGCCTCCCGCCGACTCCGAAGTCGCCGAGCAGATGTCGATGACCGCGACCGAGCTCGCCGAGGTGGAGGGCGCCGCGGCGCCGCCAGCCCCGCTCGATCCGGAGTTCGAGCTGCGCGGCGAAACGCCGGCCATCGAGGAGCAGCTCGACCTCGCGCGCCAGAGCAAGCTGCTGGCGCACCACGTGGAGCGGCTGCCGGAGCGGCTGAGGGCGATCCTCGGGCTGCACTATCAAGAAGGCTGCACGTATCGGGAGATCGCGCAGCTCTTGAAGATCAGCGAGCCGCGGGTGTGCCAGCTGCACGCGCAGGCCCTGGAGAAGCTGCGGGACGCGGTGGGGGGAGTGGAAGAGGCGGCTTAGAGGTCGACCGAGAAGTGCGCGTCCAACTCAGAGGACAGCGCGACGAGAGCCCCTGAAAGCAACCGCCATGCACGATGGCCGCGCGCATGGGAGCCCCGGCAAATGCGGCTCTTCGCGAAATTCCGCGCAAGGTCCGCAGGGCCCTAACTAAGCGTGCAGAGGGTCGTCGGCGCTCCCTGCGGCCCGCTTGTCTCCAGACCCCGCGCCGCAGGGGGGCCGGGGCCAGACAAGGTGTCCCGTGCCAGGAGCCCCGGCAAATGCTGGGGCTCGTGATTGGCCCCGGGGGCCTTCCACCCCGGCGGCGAGCCCCGGTCGTCGAACCTACCCCGTCCGCTGGAACGCCAGCAGCGCCAGCTCGTCCTGCTCGCGCGTCTCGGCCTTGTTCAGCGCCGCGACCATCCCGGACCTGATCCGCTCGCTCGCCTTCACCATCGTCTCGGTGCGGCGGTGCGCGGAGGCCAGCACCATCCGGGCCTTCTCGTGCTCGTCGAGGAGGGTGCGGCTCTGTGCCTGCTGCTTGAAGAACGCGAGGCGCAGCTGCTCGACGCGCTGCTCGCAGGCGCGGAACTCGTCCACCGTGTTGGCCGCGGGGCTCTCGCCGGCGATGCGGGTGGCGAGCCGCAGCTCCTCCGTGCGCGACTCCTTCAGCGCGTCGGCGAGGTGGGCGAGCGTCCTGGCGAGCCAATCCTCACGGCTCTCGAGGACACCGATCAGCGCATCGAGCTTCGTTCGTGGGGTCACGCAGGGTTCATCGGCACGTCGCGTCTCGCCCTTTAGCGGCGCGGGTTCGCGGGTGTGCGCAGCTACCTCCGCCGTCCCGACCCGGCCAGATCGGCCGGATCGAAATCGCCGCATCTGCGGGTGTGAAGTGTCCCACCTGCCCACGGCTGCCGAGCGCGGCCAGAGGAGAGTCTGGCCCGAGTGGTCCCTGGCGCGCTCCTTGCTGAACGTGAAGCGGAAGCTGGCGCAGGCGGCACGAGCTGCAGCGGAGGAGCAGATGGCGGACGGGATCTACGTGAGCATGGCGGGGGCGACGGCGCGCGAGCGGCAGCTCGAGTCGATCGCCGACGACCTCGCCAACGCGCAGACCCCGGGCTTCAAGTCGAGCCGGCCGGTCTTCAAGACCGTCCTCGCCGAGCAGAGCGGTCTGCGCGCGTTCCCGGCCGCTGTGGGGAGCGGCACCGACTTGCGGACGGGCGCGAGCGCGCACACGGGCAACCCGCTCGACGTGCTCCCCGAGGACGGCCACTTCCTGGCGGTCCGGACCAGCAACAACGGCGTCAACGGCGGCGTCGCCTACACGCGCGACGGGCGGCTCTCGGTGGATGCGCAGGGCACGCTGCGGGCCGCGGGCCGGCCGGTGCTCACCTCTGATGGCCAGGGGGTGCAGCTGGCGCCGGACGCGAAGCTCGCGATCGGCGGCAACGGCGAGCTGCTGGTGAACGGCACGCAGATCGGCCGCCTCGGGCAGGTGAAGCTCGAGGGGATGATCACCAAGCAGGGCCCCTCGCTCCTGGTGCCGGGGCAGGGCGGCAAGGCCACCGAGGCGGCGGGCCGGGTGCAGACCGGCGCGGTCGAGCTGGGCAACCGGACCGCGCTCGACTCGATGGTCGACATGGTCTCGGCGCAGCGCCACTTCGACGCCTCGATGCAGGCGATCGACGCTTATCGAAAGATGGGCGACCGCTCCAGCGAGCTCGGCAAGGTTCGATAGCTTCGGTAACTGCAGCCCAACGAAAGCCTCACGCAGGAAGGTCACGCGATGCTCCGCTCCCTCTACACCGCCGCCACTGGGATGACCGCCCAGGAGACGAAGATGGACGTGATCGCGAACAACCTCGCCAACGCGGGGACCACCGGGTTCAAGAAGACCCGGGCGGAGTTCGAGGACCTCCTCTCCGAGACCCTGAAGGCGGCGCAGGTCGACCAGCGCGGCGGCACCGACGCAGCTGGCGTCCAGGTGGGCCTCGGCGTGCGGACCGCGGCCACCACCCGCTCGCAGGAGCAGGGCGACCTGCTCGGCACCAAGAGCCAGTTCGACGTGGCGATCAGCGGCCCGGGCTTCTTCCGCGTGCAGCGGAGCAACGGCGAGTACGCCTACACCCGCGCGGGCAACTTCCACCTCGACCCGAGCAACCGCCTCGTCACCATGCACGGCGAGGTGGTGGACCCCGGCATCACGGTGCCGCAGGACGGCAAGGAGCTGACCATCTCGCAGGACGGCATCGTCTCCTGCCTCGTGCCGGGCAGCGCCACGCCGCAGGAGCTGGGGCAGCTCGAGCTGACCACCTTCATCAACCCGGCCGGACTCAGCGCGCTCGGCAACAACCTGCTGCAGCAGAGCGCGGTCTCGGGCCAGCCGCAGCGCTCGCGGCCCGGCGACCAGGGCGCGGGGACGCTGCAGCAGGGCTACCTCGAGAACGCCAACGTCAAGGCGGTCGAGGAGATGATCGAGATGATCTCCACGCAGCGCGCCTACGAGCTGAACTCGAAGGTCATCCAGACCGCCGACCAGATGCTGCAGCGCCTGACGCAGCTCCGCTAGGAAAAGGTAACACACCATGCGCCGCCTCTCCCTCCACCTCCTGCTCGCCGCCGCCGCGCTCGCGCCTGCGACCGCGCGCGCCTCGCGGTCCGTGCCCGTGGCGGTTCCCGTGGCGGTGCCCGTGGTGGTCTCGCGGGCGCTCAGCCAGGGCGCGGCGGCGCCGGGCGCGCGGGTGGAAGCGTCCGACTACCGCGGCCCAGGGCGCTGCACGGCCACGCGGGCCGAGGTGGAGCGGCCGATCGGCAGCTCGGGCCTCGTCTCGCTGCGCATCGAGGGCCGCGGCCCTGGCGGAGAGCTGTGCCGCGGGTTCGCGCGCGCCGAGGCCCGCCTCTTCGCGAAGGTCTGGGTGGCCAGCCGGGCGCTCTTCGCCGGCGAGCGCCTCGAGGGCGCGGCGGCCCTCCTGGAGCGCGAGGTGCAGCCGGGCCACACGCCGCTCACCGAGCTGGCGCCGGGGCTCGCCGCCAGTCGGCCGCTCGCCGCGGGCGCCGTGCTCGAGGCGGGGATGGTGCAAGACCTCTCCTGGCAGGCCGGCCAGAGCGTGCGCGTCGTCCTCCGCTCGGGCGGGCTCTCGCTCACGCAGGCCGGACGGATCGTCCCCTGCGCCCAGGGCCGCTACTGCGCCCAGCTCTCCTCGGGGCGCCGGGTGGAAGGGCGCCGCAGCGGCAACGAGCTCCTGCTGGAGATGCCATGAAGGCCCCGACCGATCTGCAGCTGACCTTGGTCCTCCAATCCGGCTGGCGGCTGCTGGTGGTCGCGCTCGGCGGCGCGCTCTTCGCCCTCGCCGGCTGCGGCCCCGCGCACATCGCCGCCCACCAGCCGCGCCACCGCGACTACGAGTTGGCGCAGGTGGAGGCGAAGGCCGTCACCACCTCGCCGGGCAGCCTCTGGCGCGACGGCCGCGCCGCCTCCACCCTCTACACCGACGCCCGCGCGCTCCGCGAGAACGACCTCGTCGTCATCAAGGTGGAGGAGATCGCCGACGCCCGCCGCTCGAGCGACACCGACCTCACCCGCGTCTCGAAGACCGACCTGCAGGCGATCGCCGCCTTCAGCCGCGCCGCCGGCAACTCGGCCGGGTTCTCCGGAAACGCGGGCCTGACGGGCAGCGTCGACCAGAGCTTCCGCGGCGAGGGCTCCTCGGCCCGCAGCGAGCGGCTGGTGGCCACCGTGCCCAGCCTGGTCCGCAAGGTGCTGCCCAACGGCAACCTCTTCGTCGAGGGCCACCGCGTGGTGCTGGTGAACAGCGAAGAGCAACACTTCTATATCTCGGGCGTGATCCGACCGATCGACATCGAGCAGGACAACTCCATCAAGAGCACCATGGTGGCGGACGCCGAGATCGAGTTCACCGGGAAGGGCGACCTCTCCGACAACCAGCGCCAGGGGTGGTTCGCCCGCCACCTCGGCTGGTTCTGGCCCTTCTAGCAGCCCGTGGAGACTCCGATGCGCGCCTCTCGCTCCTCGATCGACCGGACCAGCCGACCCGCCGCCGCCCTCCTCTGCGCGGTCGCGTTCGCCGCGCCGCTCTTCCCGGCGCGAGCGGCCCAGGTGCGGCTCAAAGACCTCGTCGAGGTGCAAGGCCTGCGCGGCAACGAGCTGTTCGGGTACGGCCTCGTCGTCGGCCTCGCGGGCACCGGCGACACCGAGCAGACCGGCTTCACCGCGCAGACGCTCGCCGGCATGCTCGGCCGCTTCGGCACGCGGCTCGACCGCAAGGACATCCACGTCCGCAACGTCGCCGCGGTGATGGTGACCGCGCGGATCGCGGCCCAGGCGCGGCCCGGCACGCGCATCGACGTCTCGGTCAGCTCGCTCGGCAACGCCCGCTCGCTCTCGGGAGGCGTGCTGCTCTCCACCCCGCTGCAGGGGCCCGACGGCGAGATCTACGCGGTGGCGCAGGGCTCGGTGCAGACGGGCGGCTTCGACGCCGAGTCGTCGGGCTCCGTGTCGCGCAAGAACCACCCGACGGCGGGCCGCATCCCCACGGGCGCCACCATCGAGCGCGAGGTGAAGGTGGACTTGGGCGCCAGCGCGCTGGTGCTGCAGCTGCGGCGGCCCGACGCCACCAACGCCAGCCGCATCGCCGCGGGCATCAACGCGGCGCTCGGCAGCACCGGTGGCGCGCGGGCCCTCGACGTCGCCGCGGTCGAGGTGAAGAGCGATCTGATCAAGGACCCCGTCGAGCTGCTGGCGAAGCTCGAGGCGATCGAGATCGACTCCGACGTCCGCGCCCGCGTGGTGGTCAGCGAGCGCACGGGCACGGTGGTGGCGGGCGAGCGCGTGCGGCTGAGGCCGGCGCTGGTGGCCCACGGCGGGCTGACGGTCAACGTGTCGCAGACGCCGCTGGTGTCGCAGCCCGGCGCCTTCGCGCGCACGGGTAATACAGTTGCCACCAACGCCGCCGACATCTCCGCCACCGAGCTGCCCGGCAAGCCCGTGGCCGTCCCGGCGACCACCACCGTGGACGAGCTGGTAAGGGCCCTGGGGACCCTGGGGGCGACGCCGCGTGATCTGATCGCCATCCTCCAGGCGCTGCAGGCGGCCGGAGCCCTGGACGCCGAGCTGGAGGTCATGTGAGCCTGCTCCTCGGGAGCGGACCCGCCGCGTCGAGCCCCAAGGACGCCGCCGAGAAGATGGAGGCGCTGCTGCTGCAGCAGCTGCTCTCCTCAGCCCACCTGTTCGGGAAGACCTCCACCGCGCCGGGGGCCGCGCTGCGGGGCGACCTCTTCGCCGAGGCGCTCGCCGAGGCGGTCGCCAAGTCCGGAGAGACTGGAATCGCCAAGCTTTTGGAGCAATCGCCAAAGGCCCTTAATGGATTCGGATCGCGTGTCGAAGCGTCCAGTGAGGCAACCAGCGATCCGAGGCATGTATGAAGATCTCCGACACGAACGCAGTCGCCCAGGCAGGAGTGCAGCCACGACAGGCGCGGCCGCCGGGACAGCCAGAGCCCACCGACACCGTCTCGAATGGTGATGGCGAGAAGATCGCCCGCTCAGTGGCGGTCGCTCGCCAGACAGCGGGGACCAATCGCGGCGCCCGCCTGCAGGAGCTGGAGGCCGCCATCAGCGCCGGCACCTACCAGCCCAGCGCGGGCCGCATCGCGGAGCAGATCCTCGACGCCGCGCAGATCGACGCGCGGCTGCAGGCGCTCTTGAGCAAGTGAAGTCGCTGAAGCCAGGCTGTTGAGAGGAGAGACACCGTGACCTTGGCCATCGCTGTGACCGCCGCAGCCGCGCTGCGCGCCGAGCTCCAGGCGGAGGTCGTCCGCTCGCGCGAAGAGCGCGTCGTGCTGCGCTCGCTCGACGGCGGGCGCATCCAGGCGCGCATGGAGGAGCGGCTCGAGTTCATCGAGCGCACAGGGCTGCTGCAGGGCCAGCTGCGCGTGGCCCAGAGCGCGGCCGCTGCAGGGCTGGGGCTGACCGACGCCACCGCCGAGTCGATCGCGCGCGCAAGCCCGCGCGAGGGCACGCGGCTGGTCGAGCTGCTCGGGCAGGTGCGCGCGCTCGCCTCCACGCTCTCGGAGCTGGCGGCGCTCAACCAGTCGCTCGCGGAGCGGGCGCTCGGCTGCACGCGCGCGTACACGCGCGCCATGTCGCCGCGGCCGACCGCCTATGGCCGCCTCGGCGCGCCGCCCGCCGCCGCCGCGCTCGCCGCCGTCTCGAGGAGGGCCTAGCCGTGGCCTCCCTCACCGCGCTGCTCGGAAACACCGCCGGCGGCCTCGCGGCAGCGCAGCAGCTGCTCGCGACCGCGGGCCACAACACCTCGAACGTCAACACCCCGGGCTACACGCGGCAGACGGCGAACCTGCTCGCCACTGGCTCGGGGAGCATCTGGGATCCGGGCGGCGTCACCATCGGATCGGTGACGCAGTCGCGCGATCGCTACCTCGAGGCGCAGATCCCGGCGGCCTTCGGGCAGGCGTCGTTCTCGCAGTCGCGCGCCGACACGCTCGGCTCGATCACCGCGCTCAACCCCTCGGCGGCGCAGGGCCTCGCGGCCACCCTCGGCAGCTTCTACTCCTCGCTGCGGGCGCTCTCGCAGCGCGCGGGCGACAGCGGGCTGCGGCAGGGCGTGCTCTCGGCGGCGCAGGCGCTGGCGCGCTCGTTCAACCAGACCTCCGGCGCGCTGTCGCAGGCCCAGGACAGCCTCGACGGGCAGCTGGGCGCCACCGTCAGCACCATCAACGATGCCGCGGCGCGGGTAGCGAGCCTCAACCGGCAGATCCGCGCTGCCAAGGGCGCGGGCCAGGACGCCAACGATCTGCTCGACGTGCGGCAGCAGGCGCAGGACCAGCTCGCTCAGCTGACCGGCGCGCTGCCCATCTCCAACGACCAGGGCGACGTCAGCCTCGCGCTCCCCGGCGGGCAGATGCTGGTCTCGGGCGACCACGCGACGACGCTCGCCGCGGCGGCCGACCCTGCCAACGGGGGACACGTCGCGCTGCGGCTCCCCAGCGGCGAGGAGCTCCCCGCGGGCAGCGTCTCGGGTCAGGTGGGCGGCTGGCTCTCCGCGCGCGACGGCACGCTGGCGGCGGCTTCCAGCGCGCTCGACACGCTCGCCGCCGACTTCGCAAGCGCCATCAACTCCGCGCACCAGGCGGGCTACGCGCAGGACGGCACCACCGGCCACGCGCTCTTCTCGGTGGCGCCGGGCGCGGGTGCGGCCTCCAGGATCGCGGTCGCCAGTGAGGTGCTGGCGAACCCCAAGCTGCTCGCGGCCGCTGGCTCCGCCGCGGCAGGGCCAGGCGACGCAAGCAACCTGGTGTCGGTGCTCGGCACAGAGACGGGCGCGCTCGCCACCAGCGGCGTCAGCGTTGGTAATACATTTAGCGCGCTGGTCTCCGGATTCGGCGCCGCCGCCTCGCAGGCCAACGCCGAGGCGCAGCACGACTCAGCGATCAAGACCCACCTCTCCAACCTGCGCGAGTCGGCGTCAGGAGTCTCGGTGGACGAGGAGCTGATCAGCATCCAGAAGGCGCAGCGGGCCTACGAGGCGGTCTCCAAGGTCTTCAACACCACCAGCGCGATGCTCGACGTGCTGATGCAGCTGAAGTGAGGACGCCATGCGCGTGACCGACCGGCTCATCTACGACAACGCCAACCGCTGGACGGGCGACGCGCGCTCGCGGGTGGAAGCGGCGACCTCGGTGGCCTCCTCCGGCTTGCGCGTGCAGCAGCCCGGCGACGATCCGGCGGCCGCGGGCCAACTGACGCTCCACGCGCAGGCGCAGCAGCGGGCCTCGGCGATCGCCACCGCCACGCAGCGCGGCACCGACGAGCTCAACTCCGCCGACAGCGCGCTCGACGGCATCTCCACCGCCCTCAGCAGGGCGCGCGCGCTCGCGGTGCAGCTCGCCAGCGCGACCTACACCCCGGCGCAGCGGGCGGCGGCAGCCAAGGACGTCGACGGGATCTTCGCGCAGGTGATCTCGGCGTTGAACACCGAGGTGGGCGGGCGCTACCTCTTCGGCGGCACGCAGGACTCGCGGCCCCCGTTCGACCCCGCCACCGGCGCGTACCAGGGCGACACCGCCACGCGGAGGCTGGAGATCGCGCCGGGCGTCTGGAGCGACGCCTCGGTGAGAGCCGACGTCGCGCTCAAGGGCGCGGGTGGCGGCGCCGACGTGCTCTCCACGCTGCAGGCGCTCTCGGCCGCGCTCAGCGTGAACGACGTCGCGGGTGTGCAGGGCTCGCTCGACGGGCTCACCGCCGGGACCACGCAGGTGGCGTCGGCGCGGGCCGCCGCGGGCAACGCCGCGAACACGCTCGACCAGGCGCACTCCACCGCCTTGGCCGCGGTGGCCGCCGAGAAGATCGCCACCTCACACCTAGAGGACGCCGACGTGGTGGATGCCGCGACCCAGCTGCAGCTGGCGCAGCGCGCCCTCGAGGCGGCGGTCTCGGCCAGCTCGCAGAGCTTCCGGCTGTCGCTGACCTTGCTCGGAACGAAGTGATGGCCTCGGCGGCGGTGAGACCGGCCGCGGCAAGCGCTGGCTTGCGGCCCGCCCGCGCAGGGGATCCCGACCGCCGCCGGCTCGCCGCGCTCCTGCGATGGCGCAGGCGCTGGCTGTTGCGCAGGCTCTCTCCGGAGATCGCGGCGGCGGTGCGGCTCGCGCCCGTGCTGCTGCAGGCCAGCTTCACGCACCCAGCGCTGCGCAAGGAGCCGCCGGGGATCGTCGGCGGCGACCGCTTCCGCCGGGCCTGGGGAGTGTGGGCGCGCAAGTGCGGGCTGTCGCCGCCGCTCTCGATGCAGCACGGCCGCGGCCTGATCGACGCGGTGGTGGCGCTGCAGCGCGAGGGCCTGCTCGAGATCCTCGTCTTCGGCGTGCAGGGGCTGCGCCCGCACGACCGCCTCAAGGTGGCCGAGCGGGTGACGGCGGCGCGCGCGCTGCTGGCCGCGGGCGGCCGTCCCGTGCTCCTGCGCCTCTGCGACGAGGGCGCGCTCCCCGAGCAGGATCGCGAAGCGTGCCTGCTCTTCGGCGCCCTGCTCGCGGGCTCATTGCCGCCCGCGCTCGCCGACGAGCGGCCGCTCGACGATCCCCAGGGCGTGGCGATCGCGCTCGCGCCGTCGGTGCCGGGCGAGGTGGCGGTGATGGCGCTGATGCTGCTCGCCAAGGCCTCGCCGCCGCCGGCGATCGCGGCGCTGCGGGCCGCGCTGGCCAAGGGGATGGAGGCGCGGCTGCTCGCGGTGCCCGACGCGAGCTGCGCGGTGTGGGTGGCGCCGGCCTCTCCGGACGGCGAGCTACTCGAGCGAGTGCTCCGCTGGTCCCAGCTGGAGCCCACGGAGCCCGGAGTGCCCACCCAGACCGAGCTGCTCGAGGTGGGCCGCGCGCTCGCGCTCGCCTGCGCCGCGGCGGTGCGCTCGATCCCGCTCGCGCGCGGCAGGGCGCTGCGACGGCGGCTGCAACGCGACGTCCTCGGACCCGGCCTGCCGCGGGTCCTCCTGCCGCTGCTCGGCGCCGGCCCGATCGAGTTCGAGCCAGCCGCGCTCGAGCGGCGGCAGGGCTACCAGCTGCGGCTCCCGGACGGTCCGGTGCTCGGCCACGGGCGCACGCTGATGCAGGCCCGGGTGCGCGCGCTGGCGCTGCGGGCCGCCGCCCAGCGGACGCCGCCGCCCGGCAAGAGCCCGCTCGCCGATCTGATCGAGGCCCGGCTCGCGCGTCCGGCCCACGCGCGCGTCTTCTTCCTGGTGGTGGAGCACGCGGTGCAGCCGGGGCCGCCGTTCGATCCGCTCAACCGCGGACCCGAGCGCCGGCTGAGCTTGCAGAGCGCCACCGCGGTGTGGCTGCGGCCTTCCTGCCGCCCGTCGGCTCGTCGGCTCCGGCCGCAGGAGGCGGTTCCGCTCCTCTGCAAGGCGGCCCTCGCCGGGATGGAGATCGAGGTGGTGCCGCTCACCGCCGCCGCCGCGCTCGCCGCCGCGCGCCTCCTGCGGGTGGCGGCGTTCGCGCGCCGCGGCCAGGCGTTGCCCGTGGCCATCGAAGCAGGCGGCGAGGTGCTGCTCGGCGGCAAGGGGCGCCTGCGCAAGTTCGCGCTGCGCCGCTTCGGCGTGCGCCCGGTGCTCTGCCAGGTCGACCCTGAGGCGTTCGATCTGGCGCTCGCCCCCGAGCGCGCTGGCCGGCCGATGTCGGGCGGGAGTCCGGGCCTGGTCGAGAGCCGCGTCTACCAGGTGAGCGACGCGCTCGCTTGCGTGCTCACCTGCGACTCGTCCGGACGACTGCTGCGCGAGGAGATCCGCCTCGGGAGGGTGGAGGATCACCTGCGCGAAGTGCGCGAGGTCCTGCGCGCCGCGACGCCGCCGGCGATGTTCACGGTGCGCCTCGCCGACCAGCTCGAGACGGTGCTGCGCATGCACAAGCGCCTCCTGTCGCCGCTGCAGATCACGGTGGGCGGCGCGCTCCCGCACGGGCTGTGGGTCGAGGTGGCAGGCGAGCGGATCGACACCGCCCTGCGCGGCGGCTGGTCCTCGCTCGCCCAGGCGGTGCTGGCGCGAGTGCAGTCGGGCGCCGAGGCGCGGATCTCGATCGAGCGGGTCGCGGTGACGGGGCGCGCTGCGAAGAGCCGCGAGCTGCTCGCGCCCCTCGCGCAGCTCTACGCACGTTCCCTCGTCTTGCGCAGGCTTGCGGCGCAGCTTCGCCGCGAACTCTCCACGGTCCCCGGGGGCACTCTTATCGAATGCTGAGCCGGTGCCGAAGACCTCGGTGAGGCCGGGCAACGCCCTCAACGACATTACCGCAACCAACTACACAAGGAGCAGGACCATGGGCTTTTCAATCCGAACCAACGTCGCTTCACTGGTCGCTCAGAGCAACCTCACCGCGTCGCAGGTGGCGCTCGAGAGCACGCAGTCCAAGCTCTCGAGCGGCCTGCGCATCACCAAGGCCGGTGACGATGCGGCAGGCCTGGGCATCAGCACCACGCTGGAGGCGAACATCTCCAGCTACAACCAGGCCTCGCGCAACGCCAACGACGGCATCGGCATCATCCAGACGGCGGAAGGGGCGCTGAACCAGACCACCAACCTCTTCAACCGCCTCCGGCAGCTGGCGGTGCAGTCGGCCTCCGACGGCGTGGGCAACACGGAGCGCGGCTACATCAACAACGAGGCCACGCAGCTGACGACTGAAATCGACCGCATCGCCAACTCCACCGAGTACAACGGCAGCAAGCTGCTGGCGGCCACCGGCACCACCCTGGACTTCCAGGTCGGCATCCGCAACGTGGCGGCCAACGACCGCATCTCGATCAGCTCGATCGACGCCACCTCGGCCACCCTGCTCACCGCCGCCATCGACCTCTCGTCCAAGGGCGGCGCGCAGACGGCGATCGGCAACCTCGACACCGCGCTGCAGGCGGTCTCGAGCGCTCGCGCCACCTTCGGCGCCGTCGGCAACCGGTTCAACTCGGTGGTCAACACCATCGCCACCGCGACCGAGAACCTGACCTCCGCCGACGCCCGCATCCGCGACGTCAACGTGGCCGAGGAGTCGTCGAACCAGAGCCGCCTCTCGGTGCTGGTGCAGGCCGGCGTCTCGGTGCTCTCGCAGGCCAACCAGGGTACGCAGGCGCTGCTCAAGCTGCTCCAGTAATGAGCTTCACCGGGTAGGAGCCCGCTTCCCCGACGGCCCGTGGCGCCCCCAAAAGGCGACCACGGGCCGGCTGGCCTCGGGCCGACGTTCGAAAAGGAGGAGCGCGATGGCGATCTCGGGTACCGCAGGCAACAGCTACCTCTCCAGCTCCGCGTCGGGGCTCGACACCACCTCGATCATCAACCAGCTGGTGCAGATCGAATCCCAGCCGATCTCCGCGCTGCAGAAGAAGCAGACGAACCTCAAGTCGCAGGCCACGCAGCTCGGCTCCATCGCGGGGCAGCTCTCCAGCTTCAACGACGCAGCCCAGGCGCTCGCCGCGGGCGTCGTCCAGGTGGGCATCACCGGGTCCTACTCCGGCTTCAGCGCCGCCGCCGATTCGAGCGCTGGGGCAGGCAACTACAGCGTGCAGGTCACCGCGCTCGCGCAGGCCGCCAAGGCCCGCTCGCAGGGCTTCGCCGCAGGCGGCAGCCTGCTCTCCGGCGGCACGCTCCACTTCGACACCGGCGGCGCGGGCTACGACGTCACCATCACCGACGGCACCGCGCTCTCCGACCTGGTCGCGCAGATCAACGCCGCCGGCGCGCCGGTGAACGCCGCGATCATCTCCGACGGCACCCGGTCGTACCTGAGCCTCTCCAACCGCAACACCGGCTTCGCTCCCACCGGCACCGCCGCGCAGGCGCTGGCGATCACCTTCACCGCCGCCGGCGGCTCGGCCAACGCCGACCTCGCCTTCTCGAGCGTCCAGACCGCCGCCAACGCGACCCTCACCGTCGACGGGCTCCCGGTCACCAGCCAGAGCAACGACGTCTCGAGCGTGATCCCGGGCGTGACGCTGACCTTGAGGGCCCTCACCAGCGCCCCCGAGTCGCTGACCCTGAACAACGACCAGGCCGCTACCGCCAAGAGCCTGCAGACCTTCGTGGACACCTACAACCGGCTGGTGTCCACCCTCGAGTCCCAGCTCAACGTGGCCCCGGGCTCGGACCGCTCGGCGACGCTGGCCGGCGACGCCTCGGTGCGCGGCCTGCAGCAGCAGCTGCAGGCGCTCTTCTCGGCGAGCGTCCCGGGCCTCTCGCAGGTGCGCTCCCTCGCCGACCTGGGCATCACCACGCAGAAGGACGGCACGATCACGCTCGACACCAAGAAGCTCAACGCCGCGCTGGCGCTCGATCCGGACGCGGTCAACCAAGTCTTCTCGAAGGCGAGCACGGGCGTCGCGGCGACTTCGAAGAGCCTGCTCGCGCAGTACACCGACCCGATCGGCGGGGTCTTCACGCTGGCGCAGCAGGGCTACACCAAGAGCGTGAAGGACCTCGACGGCCAGGTGCTGGCTGCGCAGCAGCACGCGGCGCAGTACCGCACGCTGCTCGTCGCGCAGTTCAGCGCGATGGAGTCGATCGTCAGCGGCTTCAAGTCTGCCAGCCAGTACCTCACCAACCTCACCAACCAGCTCAACGGGAGCGGCAAATGAACGCGGCCATGAAGTACGGAAGAGTCCAGGCGGCCACCGCCTCCAACGAGCGCCTGATGGTGATGGCGTTCGAGACCGCGCTCCGCCACATGCGCACCGCGGTCACCTGCTTCGAGGACGGGCGGCGCAGCGAGGGCGTGCTGCTCTGCACCAAGGCCTCCGACCTGGTGATCGGGCTGCAGTCCACGCTCGACACGCGCTGGGCGCCCGAGCTCTGCGAGCGGCTGGCCGCGCTCTACCAGTTCACCTGCGCGCGGCTGCTCAAGGCCGCCACCACGCGGGACGCGAAGGTCTGCGCCGCCAGCGCCAAGGAGGCGATCCGGGCCTTCGCGCCGCTGGTCGAGGGCTTCTCCGGCGCGGTGGAGAAGGTCATGCAGCGGCTGGGGACGACGGGTTGAGCGCGCTGCTCGAGCGGGTCCGCGAGATCCGCGCGGCCCTCGAGGCCGGCGATCCCGTGCGCGCCGCGCAGCTGATGGAGGCGGCGCGGATCACCGATCCCGCCTCTGCGCAGGGGCTCGACGCGAGCGGCGCGGCCGAGCTGAAGGCCGCGGTGGACGGGGTGCTCGTGCTCGCGCTGCAGCAGCGCGAGGGCCAAATCGAGAAGCTCACGGCGGGGAACACGGCGCTGCGGGCGGCGGCGGTCTACCAGCCCCGCGGACGGAGTCGGTAAGGGGGCCGAGCAGACGGCCGCTGACGAGCGCTCCGCGTCCTAGTCGCGCGAGAGCTCGATCAGCAGCGCGACCACGGCGCGGGCTGAATCGGTGGCCATCAGGAGGCGGCCCGGTCCGCAGTCGCGCAGCGAGAGCGTCGAGGTGTGGGCCACTGGTTTCCCGGCGAGCAGCATCGCGCGCGCGTCGGCCAGGGCGGCGGGATCGGTGCGCACCGCCGCCAGCGCGGCGTCGAGCTGCCGCAGGCGCTGCAGCGCCTGCACGGCCCAATCGGCTACCAGCGAGTCGTCCAGCTCCTCGCACCAGTCCGGCGGCAGCTGCAGCGCTCCGCTCATCGCTGCTCCACCTCCAGCGCCTGCGGGCTCTCGGCTGGCTGCGGCTGCGGAGGCCTCGCCGGCGCCGCCAGCGAGGGCGCCTCGGCCCGCGCCAAGGGCAGCGTGAACCAGAGCGTCGCTCCCTGACCAGGCTCGCTCAAGCATCCGATCTGACCTCCGTGCTTCAGCACCAGGGCCTGGCTGATGGCAAGGCCAAGGCCAGTGCCCTCCTGCTCGCGCTGCTGGCGGTCGGCCTGCGCAAACCGGGTGAAGAGCTTGTCGCGGAACTCGCGCGGGATGCCGGGGCCGCGATCGACCACCTCGAAGCGGACGTGCTGAGAGTCGCTGCGAGCCGAGAGCGACACCGCCTCGCCGCGCGGCGAGAACTTCAGCGCATTGGACAAGAGGTTGGTCAGGACCTGCACCACCCGGTCTGGGTCCGCCAACACCTTGGGGAGCTCGCCAGGGATCTGGCAGTCGATCCTGACGCCCACCCGCTGCGCGAAGCCGTCCACGCCCGCGATCGACTCCTGGCAGAGCCGCGCCGGCGGCACGGGCTGCCGCTGCAGCTCCAGCTTGCCGGCCTCGATCTTGGAGAGGTCGAGGATGTCGTTCACCAGGCGCACCAGGCGGTCGACGTTGCGCTTGGAGACCCCGAGCAGCTCGGCCACCTCGGGCTCGAGCTGTGTCTCGCCGTCGAGCAGGAGGCCTAGCGAGCCCTTGATCGAGGTGAGCGGCGTGCGCAGCTCGTGGCTGACGGTGCCGATGAACTCGGTCTTCATCCGATCGACCTCGCGCGCGTGCGTGATGTCGTCGAAGACGCCCATGCAGCCGTGCGGCTCGCCCCTCACCGAGCTGACGGGCGCGCTGTAGACCCGGACCACCCGCGGCGACGCCTGGTCGGGGGAGCGCAGCAGGATCTCGTCGTCGAGCAGGCTCTCGTCGACGTCGGTGGGCCCGCCCGGGAGCACCACCGCGGGCCGCTCGAGCAGGGGCTGGATCATCGCCTCCAGATCGGCGCGGCCGATGCCCACCAGGGGAAGGTCGCTGAGCCCGAACAAGCGACGGAAGGTGCCGTTGACGTAGGCCGCGTTGCCCTCAGGGTCGAGCATGATCACGCCGCTGCGGCTCGCCTCCAGCAAGGCCTCGAGCCGTCCCGTGGCGGCCTCGCTGCGGGCGCTCTGCTTGCGCACGTCGTTGATCAGCTCCGCGCCGGCGATCGCGGTGGAGGCGTGGCGGGCGAGGATCCGCAGCGCCTCCAGCGTCTCGGTGCGCAGCTGCGTGCGGCTCCACATCGCGACTACTCCGAGGAGGCGCCCGGCGTGGATGAGCGGGTGGCCCGCGAACGAGACGATCTGCTCGGAGCGCGCCCAGGCGGGGTTGGCGAGGCCCGGGTCGTTGACGAGGTCGTTGGTGGCGACCTGCGCGCCGAGCGCAGCGACGCGGCCCACCGAATAGTCGCCGATCGGCACCCGGTGCAGCGTCTCGTCGAGCAGGCTCTTCTGGCCGAACGGGACGAGGTGCAGGCAGCTCTTCTTGTCGCTGCAGCGCGGGGCCTGCGGGCAGGTAGAGCAGCAGTCTCCGGGACCCACCAGCCAGACGCGGGCGGCGGCGGCCCCGAAGGTCCGCTGCAGCGCGGTGGGGATGGCCGCGAGGATCCGCTCACGCTCGAACACCGAGGCGACCGACTCGCTGACGCGGCTGGCGGCGCGCAGGGCCCGCATCCCGTTGTCCATCCGGGCGTTCTGCGCCTCGAGCATGCGGATGGCGTCGCGCTGCGCCTCGACGACGGCGACCAGCTCGTGGACCGCCAGCTCCAGGCGGGCGAGCGAGGCGCGGCCGCCGTCTTCGGGGAGGCCCGCCGCGCGCGCAGCCCGGGCGGCGAGGGCGAAGAGCCTGGCGCGTGATTCGGTCTCGTCGGCTGCGCCAGCGGAGCCTTCGCCAGCGGCCCACTGGAGCTGGGTGAGGTTCACCTCAGGCCTCCGGCCGCGCCAGCAGCTCGTCGACGCTGGCGAGCAGCTCGCGTGGCTCGAACGGCTTGGTGAAGTAGGCCGCCGCGCCCAGGCGCAGGCCTTCGTCGATCTCGTTCGCCTGCGCCTTGGCGGTGAGGAAGACGAAGCGGCCCGAGGTGACGAGCGGCTGGCCGTTCAAGGCGGTCAATACTTCGATGCCGTTCATCACGGGCATCATCCGGTCGCAGATCACCAGGTCGCACTTCTCGCCGCGCCCGAGCCACTCGAGCGCTTCGCGCCCGTTCTGCGCCTCGACGACTTCGTGCTTGCCTTTGCGCAGCGCCATCCGTGCAACGAAGCGGATGTCTGGGTCGTCATCGACGAGGAGGATACGGGCCAAGGGAGCACCGCCGGAGTGGACTTCGTTCGCAAAGACATCGGCCTCGTGCGCTCCGCGCTTGAGGGGCTCCCGGCGAGATCTGCAGGTCGGTCGGGGTCGAAGCTGCGCGCAGCTGGGCAAGCGCCGCCGCCTTCGGCACAGGAGCCTGCGGGCGCCCTCGTCAGCGAGGGCGGCGGTGCGCGCCGGAGGAGCGCAGCGGCGACGTGAGCGCGTCAGGAAACGCTCACGGCTACCCGTCAGGATCCGCTCGGGAATCAGGCGTCAGAAAGCACCGTAGTCAATCGCTTGGCGATCGCCTTTGCGCTGGCGGCGCAGCGCGCTTCACCGACGGGGCCCGCAGAGCGAGACC
>JAYWAO010000439.1:0-3830 GCA_043782365.1 Deltaproteobacteria bacterium | reverse complement strand
AGGTGATCGTCAAGAAGAACTCGAAGTTCACCCGCGGCGCCATCAAGAAGCTCGAGGCGGCGAAGATCAAGACGCTGCCCCTCGACGCCGAGGAGCTGATCACCAAGATCTCCGCGCGCGACGTGGTCGACGAGAGCACGGGCGAGGTGATCCTCGAGTGCAACGAGGAGGTCACCATCGAGAAGGTGGAGATGCTGCGGGACCGCGGGATCATGCAGTTCCCCGTCCTCTTCATCGACAACCTGAACGTCGGCCCGTACCTGCGCGACACGCTGATGAACGACAAGGTCGCCTCTCCCGAGGAGGCGATCATGGAGATCTACCGCCGCCTCCGACCGGGTGATCCTCCGACCGTCGAGACGGCGACGAACCTCTTCATCAACCTGTTCTTCAACCCCGAGCGCTACGACCTGTCCAAGGTCGGCCGCCTCAAGCTGAACCACAAGTTCGGCCTCGAGGAGCCGCTCGAGCAGGCCGTCGTCACCAAGAAGGACATCCTCGAGGTCGTCCGCTACCTGATCGACCTCAAGAACGACAAGGGCCGGATCGACGACATCGACCACCTCGGCAACCGCCGCGTCCGCGCGGTGGGCGAGCTGCTCGAGAACCAGTACCGCATCGGCCTCGTCCGCATGGAGCGCGCGATCAAGGAGCGGATGTCGCTCCAGGAGATCGAGACGCTGATGCCGCACGACCTGATCAACGCCAAGCCCGTCACGGCCGTGATCAAGGAGTTCTTCGGGTCGAGCCAGCTCTCGCAGTTCATGGACCAGACGAACCCCCTCTCGGAGGTGACGCACAAGCGCCGCCTCTCCGCCCTCGGGCCGGGCGGTCTGACCCGTGAGCGCGCGGGCTTCGAAGTCCGCGACGTGCACCCGACGCACTACGGCCGCATCTGCCCGATCGAGACCCCGGAAGGTCCGAACATCGGCCTGATCGCGTCGCTCTCCACCTTCGCGCGCGTCAACGAGTACGGCTTCGTCGAGACCCCCTACCGGTCCGTGGTGGACGGCAAAGTCACCGACGAGGTGAAGTTCTACTCGGCGCTCGAGGAGGAGAAGCACGTCATCGCCCAGGCGAACGCCGTCTTCGACAAGAAGGGCAACTTCGCCACCGCGCTGGTCTCCTGCCGCAAGGCCGGCGAGTTCCCGCAGTCGCGCCCCGAGGACATCAGCCTGATGGACGTGTCGCCCAACCAGCTCGTCTCGGTGGCCGCGTCCCTCATCCCGTTCCTCGAGAACGACGACGCCAACCGCGCGCTGATGGGTTCGAACATGCAGCGCCAGGCCGTGCCGCTGCTCCGCACCGCGGCGCCGCTGGTGGGCACTGGTATCGAAGGCACCGTCGCCCGCGACTCCGGCGTCTGCTGCGTGGCCCGCCGCGATGGCGTGGTCGACCAGGTGGACGCCGGCCGCATCGTCATCCGCGCCGAGGGCAAGGGCGAGGGGGCCGATGTCGCCTCCGAGGTCGACATCTACAACCTCATCAAGTACCAGCGCTCGAACCAGAACACCTGCATCAACCAGAAGCCGATCGTCAAGGCCGGCGACAAGGTGAAGAAGAACGACGTCATCGCCGACGGCCCGGCCACCGAGACGGGCGAGCTCGCGCTCGGCCAGAACGTGGTCGTCGCCTTCATGCCCTGGCAGGGGTACAACTTCGAGGACTCGATCCTCGTCTCCGAGCGCATCACCCGCGAAGACGTCTTCACCTCGATCCACATCGAGGAGTTCGAGTGCATCGCGCGTGACACCAAGCTGGGCAAGGAAGAGATCACCCGCGACATCCCCAACGTTGGCGAGGAGGCCCTCAAGGACCTCGACGACTCGGGCATCATCCGCATCGGCGCCGAGGTGGTGCCGGGCTCCATCCTGGTCGGCAAGATCACCCCCAAGGGCGAGACCCAGCTCTCTCCCGAAGAGAAGCTGCTGCGGGCCATCTTCGGCGAGAAGGCCGGCGACGTGCGCGACAGCTCGCTCCGCGTCCCCCCGGGCGTGACGGGCACCGTCATCAACGCGAAGGTGTTCTCGCGCAAGGGCGTCGACAAGGACGAGCGCGCGAAGGACATCGAGAACCAGGAGGAGGCAAAGCTCCTCAAGGATCAGAACGACGAGATCAAGATCCTCAAGGACTCGGCCTACAAGCGGGTCAAGCGGCTCCTGCACGGCAAGGAGACCACCGCCAAGCTGGTCGACGACAAGGGCAAGGTCCTGCTCAACAAGGGGCAGGAGATCACCGACTCGCTCCTCGAGGAGATCCCCGAGAAGTACTGGCCGGAGGTCGCGGTCGGCGGGGCCGAGGACAAAGTCGGCAAGATCCTGGAGAACTTCAACGAGCAGAAGGAGCTCGTGAAGCTGGTCTTCGGCGAGAAGATCTCGCGCCTGAAGAAGGGCGACGAGCTGCCCCCCGGCGTGATCAAGATGGTCAAGGTCTACGTCGCCATCAAGCGCAAGCTGGCCGTCGGCGACAAGATGGCAGGCCGCCACGGCAACAAGGGCGTCGTCTCGCGGGTGCTCTCCGAGGAGGACATGCCGTACCTCGAGAACGGCAAGTGCGTTGACCTCGTGCTGAACCCCCTCGGCGTTCCGAGCCGTATGAACATCGGCCAGATCCTCGAGACCCACCTCGGGTGGGCAGCGCGCGGCCTGGGCGAGCAGATCCAGAAGATGATCGACGAGAAGTACTCGGCCGACGCCTTCCGCAAGCAGCTCAAGCGGGTCTACGACTCCGACGAGATGAAGGCGCTCATCGACGAGCTCCCCGAGAAGGAAGTCTTCAAGCTCGCGGGCAAGCTCACCAAGGGCGTGCACTTCGCCTCGCCGGTGTTCGACGGCGCGCGCGAGATCGAGATCCTCGAGAAGCTCGAGCTGGCGGATCACCCGCGCTCGGGCCAGATGATCCTCTTCGACGGCCGCACTGGTGAGGCCTTCGACCAGGACGTCACGGTGGGCATCATGTACATGCTCAAGCTCCACCACCTGGTCGACGAGAAGATCCACGCCCGGTCCATCGGACCGTACTCGCTGGTCACGCAGCAGCCCCTGGGCGGCAAGGCCCAGTTCGGTGGCCAGCGCCTCGGCGAGATGGAAGTGTGGGCGATGGAGGCCTACGGCGCGGCGTACTCGCTGCAGGAGTTCCTCACCGTCAAGTCGGACGACGTGGTGGGACGCACCCGCATGTACGAGTCGATCGTCAAGGGCGAGTACGCGCTCGAGTCGGGCCTGCCCGAGTCGTTCAACGTGCTCATCAAGGAGCTCCAGAGCCTCGGCCTCGACGTCGAGCTGATGGAGACCCCGCCCGAGCCCAACGCACCGAAGAAGACGGGAACCACCGGTTGATGGAGCCCTGGTAGTGACTGCCCGCCCCAGCGAACGTCGCCGGGGCGGGTGCAAGCGGATCAAGGCCGAGTCGATTTTCAGCGGTTAACGAAAGTTTGCAGCACCGGGAGGCAGCACCGTGAAGGACATCTTCAATTTCTTCGAGAAGCCGAAGGACCCGCTCTCTTTTTCCGCCATCCGCATCTCCCTCGCCAGCCCGGAGAAGATCCGGCAGTGGTCGCACGGCGAGGTGAAGAAGCCCGAGACCATCAACTACCGCACCTTCAAGCCCGAGCGCGACGGCCTCTTCTGCGCGAAGATCTTCGGGCCGGTGAAGGACTACGAGTGCAACTGCGGCAAGTACAAGCGCATGAAGCACCGCGGCGTCGTCTGCGAGAAGTGCGGCGTCGAGGTCATCCAGTCCAAGGTGCGCCGTGAGCGCCTCGGCCACATCAACCTGGCCACGCCGGTCGCGCACATCTGGTTCTTGAAGAGCCTGCCGTCGCGCATCGG
>JAYWAO010000438.1:0-3842 GCA_043782365.1 Deltaproteobacteria bacterium | reverse complement strand
GCTGCAGCGGGGCGCCGCCATCGAGCGGCTCGGCGCTGCCGGCGGCGGGCAGGCCGAGGTCGTGGCCCGCGCGGTCGAGGCGCTCCGCGAGGTCCCTGGTGCGGTTCCACAAGAGCAGGTAGGGCCCGCGCTCCTCCAGGTAGCTGCCCAGCGCCTTCTCCACCGACGCGAGCGGCCCCGTGGGCGCCGACAGCTCCGTCAGCCGCAGCGTCAGCCCGGGCAAGAGGCCGACGCGGCCCTCGGCAGGCAGCAGCCCGAGCCCCTGGCCGTAGCTCTCCAGGCCGGGCTGCACCAGCTGGAGCTGGTCTCGCAGGAGCCGCAGGCCCTTGCCTGGCGCGCCCGGGCGCTCGCCGTCCAGGCCCAGGTCGCGGCCCAGCTCCTCCACCTGCTCGTCGAGCGGCAGGAGCCGCAGGTGGAGCGCGCGCAGGTCGCGGGCGAGCTGCGGAAACGAGCCGGCGTCCTTGGGGTCGAGCGACGCGCCGAGCCCGAGCAGCTTCTGGTACGCGGCGGTGCGCTGGCGGGCCTGGGTGAGCTCGTCGCGCACTTCGCCGGCCTCCTTGCCGAGGGTCCGCTGGATCTCGCGGACGCCGTCGTTGAGCGCGCGCACCGAGCGGTCCACTGCCAGCACCCGGACCCAGAGCAGGTTGGTGAGCAGGCCGACCAGGCCGAGCGAGAGGGCGATCACCACCGCCGCGAACGAGTGGACCGCGCCCAGGTAGCGGCCCGCGTCGCTGCCCGCGCCGCCGCGCAGCGCCTCCAGGCGGTCGTCGGCGGAGGGGTGGCTGTCGAAGGGAAAGTGGTGCGCGGCCGGGTGCTGCCGCAGCACCTGCTCCTGCGCGCGCAGGAGCAGCGGGGCGCCCTGGGTGAGCGGCGCCAGCGCGCGGTCGGCGCTGAACTCCTGCGCGTGGAAGAGGTTGCGCAGGAAGCCCGCGAGCGGCCAGGCGAGCACCAGCGCGATCGGCACCAGGTAGATGTCGAAGATGAGCCGGAAGTCGTCGAGGACCCCCTCGTTGCGCAGCTCGCGCTCGAAGGCCGCCGTCACCAGCGGCTGCGCCAGCACCAGCACCAAGAGCAGCGCCCACGCGGCGGCGAGCATCGCGAAGAGCCGCTTGCGAGGGTGGCTCGCCTCCAGGTGCGCCAGCTCGTGGACCAGCTCGACGAGGCGCTCGTCGCGCTCGCTGCCGCCGAGCCGGATCACCCCGCGGCCGCGGCCCCCGAACGACCGGGAGGTGGCGCCGGGCTCGGTGTAGACGGCCACCGCCGACGCCCAGGCGGGGGCGACCCGGGCCGCCAGCGAGCCCGCGAGGATCGACGCGGCGCTCTGCTGCCCGGCCCGCGCGTGGGCGGGGAGGCGGTGCGTGGAGAAGAGGTGCAACAGCGCCGCGAGCGCGCTGGCGAAGGCGCCGCCGAGCAGCGCGAAGCGCCGCTCGTCCGAGACGAACGGCCCCTCACCCGCGGAGAGCCACCCGGGGGCGTGCACGCCGAGCGCGGGGAGCGCGGCGCCCAGGCCCGCGAAAAGTAATACTGAGAGCGCCGGCAGCAGCTCGAGGTTGAAGCGGAGGCCGGTGGTGCGCTCGCGGGTCACCGTCCCAAGGTAGCAGAGGGCGGGCGATCTACCTCGCGTGCAGCGTCAGCCCTCGCACCCAGACGAGGCCGAGCTCCGGCCACTTCTCCAGCGGCGCGTCGAGCAGGTCGGCAGCGGGCGTGCGCTCGAACGCCACCAGCGCCACCTCCAGGCTGGGGTGCAGCGGCGGCAGCGCCAGGGTGTGCAGCCACTGCCCGCCGGCCTTGAGCTGCGGCGTGGCAGTGAGCGCGAGGGCGTTCTGCTCCTCGCCGAAGGTCAGCACCGCCAGCCAGACAGGCGCGGCGCGCTGCGAGGTGACGATGCAGGGAACCCGTGCGTCGACGTCGGCCTCGAGCACGGCGGCCCTCGCGCCGCCCGCCAGCACCTGGCCGGCGCCCTGCGCGAAGCCGGTGCCGATCGAGTCGCGCACGGCCCGGACCGCGCGGTCGATCAGCGCGGTCACGCCGGCGCCCGGCGCGGGCGGGTGCACCGTACCGGTGAGGCCGGCGGCGGGGTCGAGCCACGCGGAGGCGAGCGAGAGCAGCTCCTCCTGGGTGGCGGTGCGGGCGGCGGCGCCGCCGAACAGCTCGGGTGCGATCTGCGCGCGGAGCTGCGCGAGGGCGGCCTTGGCGGCGATCGGGGCAAGAGAGAGCGCGCCCGGGTTGGGCTGGTTGATCGGGGTCATCTCAGTTCTCCTCCGTGCGGGCCGAGGAGGTCTCCTCGCCGAAGAGCAAGAAACGGAACGCGGTTTCGACCTCGGAGAAGGCGTCGCCGAGCTCCTCCTCGAGCCGCGCGAGCGTGTAGCGGGAGGCCTCGTCGCGCAGGTCGCGGACCTCCTGCTCCGAGCGCAGCCCCAGCTCGCGCCGGGCCAGCGAGACCGCCTGCCGCTTGCCCTCCAGCGGCGAGAGGAAGGCCAGCTCCCAGGCGCGCACCGCCTGCGCCCGCAGCCCGGCGTGACGAGAGCGCAGCTGCGCCGGGAGGTCGAAGTAGATGCAAAAGAATCGATAGAGGGCGCGCTGCCGGGCGCGGGTGAGCCGGACCTCGATCGCCGTCGGGCTCGGCGCCGCGCCGGCCGCGCGCAGAGCGGAGATCCAGGCCTGTACGTCGACGTCGCCCTCGACGAGCTGCTCGAGGACCAGCAGGAAGTCGAGCTTCCAGTTGGTGAACAGCAGGCGCAGCGCCGCCTCCAGGCGGTCGTCGCGCAGGCAGGCCCAGAGCGGGCTCGGGCCGCTCACGGTGGCCGCGTGGTCGAGCGCGATGGACAGCGCGTCGGCCCCTTCGCCGCCTTCGTCGCCGCCGAAGGTGAGCACCCGCGCCTCGCGCCGGCGGTGCACCTCCCAGGCGGCGTTGCGCAGGTCGCGGTAGACGGCGTCGCCGAGCAGCACTCGCGCTCGCACGGCCTCCGCCTGCCGCGCCGGATCGTCCTGGACCGCCGCCAGCGCGGCCCGGAGCTCTTCCCAGCGGGGCAGGGACTCGAGCGCGAGCAAGAGGAACTGCTGCACCTTCTCGCCGCGTGCGTCGGGGGACCGCGCGCCGTCGGAGCCACCGGCAGCGCCCCGGACCGACCCGAGCACCGCGACCGTCTCCTCTTGGGTCGGCACCAGATCGCGCCGCTCGCGCGCATCGAGCGCTCCACCCAGAGGCCCGGACAGGGCCGCGGCGATCCTGCCCGCGACCTGCGGCAAGGGCGCCGCCGCGACAGCCCGCTGCGCCGCCGCCGCGAGCCGCTCGGCCAACAGCGCGACCAGCTCCGCGGGGCCTTGTCCAGAGCGGGCTGCCGTGAGCAGCACCTCGAGCAGCCCCACGCCCTGCGCGCCCTGCGGCCGCGTCCCTTGCAGGAAGGAGCGGTAGAAGCCCACCTCGCAGATGACCCGCGCCGCGGAGGGCAAGGTGACGCCCGCGCCCTCGGGATCCGCAGCGCGCAAGAGCGACACCACCTCGGCGCCCGAGACGAACCAGGCGCCGACCACCGGCACCCGCGCGACCTGCCCGGAGTGGGTCCGCCGCTGCTCCACCACGAGCGGCCCGGCCACCATCCGCGCCGCCACCGCCTGCGCGACCTCCACCGCAGCAGCGCGCAGCCCGCTGCCCGCGCGCGCGCCGCGGCCCTGCGAGGCGCGCGCAGCGGACCCGAGCGCCAAAGATCCTGCGACAGCCGTGACGGCAGACTCCGACATCAGACGTTCTCCGCGGGAGCGCCGCGAGGCTGAGAGTGGAAGGGCAGCGGTCACACCTCTATAGCAGCGGTGGCCCCCCAGGTTTCAGGTCGCCACGACCG
>JAYWAO010000437.1:0-27664 GCA_043782365.1 Deltaproteobacteria bacterium | reverse complement strand
TCTCGCACTCCCCGGCCGGGACGCCCCACTCCTTCGCCGCGGCCGCCACCAGCATGGCCCGGCCCGCGGCGCCCACGCGGCGCATCGGCAGCCAGTTGTTGGGCGTGCCCTGGCTGCCGCCCGACCATTGGTCTTTGTAGAGCTTGTTGTCGAAGTCGGCCTGCGCGACGCGGACGCTCTTCCACTCGACGTCGAGCTCGTCGGCGATCAGCATCGGCAGCATCGTCTTGATGCCCTGCCCGATCTCCGGGTTCTTCGATTGGATCGTCACCATTCCATCGGGGTGGATGGTGACGAAGGCGGAGAGCCGCGCGGCCTCGGCGGGCCTGGCGGGCGCGTCCGCGGCGTCGGCGTCTTCGATAAAGCTCGATAACAAGAGGCCGCCGCCGGCGAGGGCGGTGGCGCGCAGGAAGCCGCGTCGAGAGAGGCCGGTCACTTGGCACCCCCGGCGGCGGCAGCGGCGGTCGTCGGCTCGGGCGGCGTCGCGGCGCCGTGCGCCTTCTCGGGCTCGGGCTTGCCGTGCGGCTTCACCTCTTTCGACAGCTCGGCGGCGCGGTGGATCGCCTTGCGGATGCGCAGGTAGGTGGCGCAGCGGCAGAGGTTGCCGTTCATCGCGGTGTCGATCTCGTCGTCGGTGGGGTCGGGCTTCTTGGCCAGCAGCGCCGCGGCCGACATCAGCTGGCCTGCCTGGCAGTACCCGCACTGGGGCACGTCGAGCTCTTCCCAGGCCCGCTGCAGCGCGTGCGTGCCCTCGGGCGAGAGCGCCTCGATGGTGGTGATCTCCTTGCCGACGACGCTGGAGGCCGGCGTGACGCACGAGCGGCGGGCGACGCCGTTGATGTGCACCGTGCAGGCGCCGCACTGGGCCGCGCCGCAGCCGAACTTGGTGCCCTTGAGGTTGAGGCCGTCGCGCAGGGCCCAGAGGAGGGGGATGTCCTCGGGGAGGTCGAGCGGGTGGGCGCGGCCGTTGACGTTGAGGGTGAGCTTCATGGCGGTGCTCCCGTGGCCGGCTGTTGGCATTCCGGCGGCGCGGGCGGAGTTGTCGCGCTTGAGGGGCGGGGTGGCAAGGGGCGCGGGAGCGCTGCGGCCGGGCGCAAAAGAGAACGCGGCCCCTGCCGCACGCGCGTCGGCCTGGTAGCAAGGGGTGGCCGCGGAGAGTAGAATGAGCAGATGGATCCGCTGCGCCAGGACGACCTCGAGCGCGCTCGCGCGACGCCGCCCGGCGAGAAGGGACGGCAGGCGCTGGAGGCGATGGCGACGGGCATCCGGCTCAAGCGCGCTGGCCTGCGCGCGCGGCATCCAGAGGCGACCGAGGCCGCGCTCGACAAGCTGCTCGAGCGCTGGCTGGCGGGCGATGAGTAGGACTTCTCCGGAGCGGACGCTGGTTGAAGCGGCTTCGGAGCTGGCGCGCCGCAACCAGCCCTTTGCGCTGGTCGGCGGGCTGGCGGTGTCGATCCGCGGCGAGGTGCGGTTCACGCGCGACGTCGACCTCGCGATCACCGTGAGCGGGGACGCGCAGGTGGAGGCGCTGGTGCGCTCGCTCGGCGAGAGCGGCTATCGGGTCGTCGCCCTCGTCGAACACGAGGCTCGCAAGCGTCTGGCGACCGTGCGGCTGCGCGCGCCGTCGGGGACCGTCGTCGACCTGCTCGCCGCCAGCTCGGGCATCGAGGCGGAGGTCGTCGAGCGGGCGGAGGCTGTCGCGATCGACGGCGTTGGCTCGATTCCGGTGGCGCGCGCGGAGGAGTTGCTGGCGCTCAAGACGCTCTCGATGACGGACGCGCGCCCCCAGGACCGGATGGACGCGCGCGCGCTGCTGGCAGTGAATCCGGGGCTGGACTTGGAGGTGGTGCGGGACCTGCTGCGGAGGATCACGGAGCGCGGATTCGACCGTGGGCAGGACCTGGCGGCGAAGCTCGGGAAGGTCGTCGCCGAGGTACAACGCTGAGAAGCGGATCGACTATCGCAGCCACTCGGCAGTGGTGCGAACCAGCAGGATGCTCACCGTCGGTTGCAGCACACGCAGCTCCGAAATCTGCTCGGAAGAGAGCCCAGGATTTCGATTCATCCCGCGTCGCGCTCGCGTGCCATTCCGGCCCCGCGCCCCACCCGCCTCCCTCTGCCGCCCCCTTGGCACGCCCCCTGCTTTGCGCTCCCTCGTGCTCCGCCCACTCCCCTCCCCGCCGCCGCCCGGCCCCCTCACCCGCCTCCACCGCCTCGCCGCGCGCGCCCTCCCGCCGCTGCTCGACCTCCTCTACCCGCCCCGCTGCGCCGCCTGCGACGACCTCGGCCCCGAGCCCTTCTGCCGCTCCTGCGCCGACTCGCTCGTGCCCTCGCCCGTGGGCTGCCCCGTCTGCGGCGTGCCCCTCGACGACGCGCTCCTCCCCGCCCTCCGCCCGCGCCGCTGCGGCCCCTGCCGCGAGGCGGCCCCGCCCTTCGCGCTGGCCCGCGCGCCCTTCCTCCACGGCGGCGCGCTGGCGGAGGCGATCTACGCGCTGAAGTACCGCGATCGCCCCGAGGTGGCCCGGCCGCTCGGCGTGCTCTTCGAGGCGGTCGAGCCGCCGCGCGCCGACGTGGTCTGCCCGATCCCGCTGCACCCGCAGCGCCTGCGCACCCGCGGTTACGACCAGGCCGGGCTGCTGGCGAACCACGCCGCCCGCCGCTTCGGCCTGCCGCTCGCACACCTGCTCATCCGCACGCGGCCCACGCCCGCGCAGGTCTCACTCGGGCGCGCCGAGCGCGCGCGCAACCTGCGAGGGGCGTTCACCGCCGCGGCCACCGTCACCGGCCTGCGCGTCTGCCTGATCGACGACGTGCTGACCACCGGGGCCACCGCCGCCGAGAGCACGCGGGCCTTGCTGCGCGCGGGCGCGGCGCGGGTGGAGGTGCGGACGCTCAGCCGGGCGCCGTGAGCCGGGGGCGCCGACGGGTGCGCCGGACGTCCCGCTCGCCGGGTCGCGGGCCGTAGATGGAGTAGAAGCGATGCTTGGTGCGTTTCTCCGTCCGGAGCGTTGCCGGCTCCCTGTCCACACGTTCGACCCTGGAGCGGTGCGTCTCATGCCCTCGTCTCACCTCCCGACGACCGACCGCCGCGCGCAGCCACCAGCCCCCGCCCACGCGCAGGGTGCAAGCCCGCGAAGGCGGACACCTGCCGTTCTAGACGCGGCACTTGGGGCTCCTGATCGGCGCTCGTCCCCGTCCCCCCTCTTGCTGAACGACTTCGCGTTGGCCGCCTGCGCCTTGGCCCTCTTCGCGTTCGTCGCGCCTGCCCTTGCCGCCGCGCCGGTCAGGCCCGCTCCCACTCTCGAGTCCGCGCGCGCCGCCGCCTTGATCGCCAAGATCGACCGCGAGCTGGCGACGCCCCAGTCCCTCGCCGACCTGCTCCGCCTCGACGAGCTGCGCGACGACCTCGACGACCTCGCCCCGCTGGGCGCCGCCCTCGACCGCTGGCTCGCTGCGCCCGCGGCCCGCCCCGACTTCAAGGCCCTCGCCCGCCTGCACAAGGCGCAGCTGCTCCTCACCCGCGGCCAGCTCCCGCAGGCCCGCGCCGCGGCGAGCGGCCTCGCAGTGGTCCGCTCCTGGGCGGTGATCGGTCCGTTCGACAACGAAGGCCGCGCGGGCCTCACCGCCGTCTACCCGCCCGAGACCGAGGGCTATGACGCCAAGGCCCGCTACCCGGGCAAGGAGCACGAGGTGTCGTGGCGCGCGCTGGCCGACCCGGGCCCGCTGGGGTTCGTGCAGCTCTCCTCGGCGATCGCCCCCCACGGCGACGTCACCGTCTATGCGGCGGCGGTGATCGACAGCCCGCGCGCGCAGGGTGCTGTGTTACATTTTGGTGCCAGCGGCGCCACCAGGCTGTGGCTGGCGCAGGACCTCACCAGCAAGGCAACGCTCCCGCTCGGTCCCCCGCTCTTCGAGGACAAGAACCAGCACCCCGCCGGCTTCGATCAAGCGCAGGTCCCGGTGCGGCTGCGCGCGGGGCTGAACACGTTGCTGCTGAAGATCGCCCACGGCAGCGGCCGGCTGGGGTTCGTGCTGCGCATCGCCGGTGAGAAGGACGAGCCGCTGGCGGCCATCGCCGCGTCGGCGCGGCCGCCCGGTTTGGCCGCGGGGGGCGGCGGCGTGGTCCAGGCCCCGCGCGAGCAGCCCGGCAAGGCCGCGCTGCCGAGGCCCCTCGACGCGCTCGACGAGCTTCGCGGGCGCGCGGCGAAGTCCCCGGCCGACGCGCGGGCCCAGGAAGACCTCGCCATCCTGCTCGCGGCCCGCCGCCCCGACGACGAGACCGAGCGCCTCGCGCTCCACGCCCAGGAGCGGGCGAGCGACGCGGCCCCCGGGGACGCGCAGCTCGAGCTGCGCCTCTCGCGCTTGGAGGACCGCGACCAGAACAAGCGGCGCGCGGCGCTCGAGCGCGCGCTGTCCAACGCCAAGAACGAGGAGGCTCCGGCGGCCCTCACCGAGGTGCTCGAGGGGCTCGTCCGGTTCCGGCTGGAGCGGGGAGACGGCTGGAAGGCGCTGGAGGTGGCCGGCCGCGCGCTCGCGCTCTCTCCCACCCGCCTGCAGACGCGGCTCCTGCACGCCCGCGCGCTCGACGCGGTGGGACTCGGCCACAAGGCGACCCGCGAGCGGCTCGACGCTTCGGAGACGGCGGTTTCTGACTGCGCGGTCAGGAACGGGGCGTGTCCGGTGCAGGCGCTGCGGGCGCGGGCGGCGGCGCTGCGGCGCGTGGGCCAGGTCGAGGAGGCGCGCGCACTCTTGGAGCAGGTGGTGAGGGCGCGGTTCGACGACGTCGCCGCGCGGGCCGAGTGGAGCGGGCTGCTCCTCGACCGCGGCGAGCTCGACGGCGCGCTGGCGCTGATCTCCGAGGCGCTGCTGCTCGACCCGCTGCAGGCGAGCCTACGCCTGCGGGCCGCCGACCTGCTCTCGCAGAACGGCCGCCCGGCCGAGGCGCGCGAGGCCTATGCCCGCGCGCTCGAGCTCTCTCCTGACGACGCCGACCTGCACGAGTCGTTCGGCCGCCACCTCTTGCGCACGGGCGACACCGAGGGCGCGCTCGCCGAGCTGAACCGCTCGCTGGAGCTGCGCCCGCAGAACCCGCCGCTGCGCGAGCTGGTCCGCACGGTGAAGCCCGAGGAGCGCTACGTGGCGCCCTACCTCTTCGACGCCGCGGCGCTCGCCAAGGGACCGTCGCGCGCCGGGCCGGATGAGGACCTCGAGGTGCTCGCCGACCTCAACGTCGTCAAGGTGTTTCCCAACGGCCTCTCCTCGCGCACGCGGCAGCTGGTGCTGCGGGCGCTGACGCCGCGCGGGGTCGATCACTCGCGCTCGCAGAGCGTGCAGTTCTCGCCCGACCGGCAGTCGGTGCGGGTGGAGAAGGCGCGGCTCTTCCGCAAGGACGGCTCGGTGCTGGAGAGCAAGAGCGAGGGCGAGCGCAGCCTCTCGGAGCCTTGGTACGGGCTCTATTATGACGTCCGCGCCAAGGTGGTCTCCTATCCGCAGCTGCAGGCGGGAGACGTGTTGGAGCTGGTGACGCGCGTCGATGATTCGGGCACCAACTTCTTCGCCGACTATTTCGGTGACTTCGCGTATCTGCAGGGCACCGCGCGCAAGCAAAACGTGCGCTACGTGCTGCTCGGGCCGGCGGGCCGGACCTTCTACTCGGCCACCGGCGGGCTCCCCGACCTGAAGCGCACCGAGGGGAAGCTCCCCGACGGCGGCACGCTCCTGCGCTTCGACGGCGAAGACGTGCCGCGGGTGGTGCTCGAGCCCGGGACGCCCGGCTGGTCGGAGCTCGCGGCGTGGGTCCACGTCAGCACCTACTCGGATTGGGAGAGCGTGGGCCGCTTCTATTGGGGCCTCGTCAAGGACCAGCAGCGGGTGACCGATGAAGTGCGCCGGGCCGCCCAGGAGGCGGTCGCTGGCCTGCCAGCGGCCGAGGGCGACGCAGCCGAGCGGGCGAAGATCAAGGCCGTCTATCGATATGTCCTGTCGAAGACCCGCTACGTCGGCCTCGAGTTCGGGATCAACTCGTTCAGGCCCTATCCGGTGGAGACCATCCTCAGCCGCCGGTTTGGCGACTGCAAAGACAAGGCGTCGTTGATGCGCGCCCTGCTGGAGGCGCTCGGCATCGATTCGCGGCTGGTGCTCTTGCGGATGAAGCGGCTCGGCTCGCTGCCGCCGGCGCCGCCGTCGCTGGCGGTCTTCAACCACGCCATCCTTTATGTCCCCAAGTATGACCTCTATCTGGATGGCACCGCCGAGTTCCACGGCTCGGCCGAGCTCCCCGGCGATGACCGCGGCGCCGAGGTGCTGGTCGTCGGGCCCGGCGGCGTGGGCTCGAGGTTCCTCCGCACGCCCGAGGCGCAGCCGCGGGACAACACCGACCAGGTCAGCGCCGGGCTCGAGCTCGCGGCCGACGGCGCGGCGGCGCTGCGGCTCACCATCGAGACCCGCGGCGTGCACGCGCCCGGCTCGCGCCGCGCCTATGAGGCGGCCGATGAGCGCAAGACGCACGCCGAGGAGCAGCTCGCCCAGGGCGCGTTCCCGGGCGTCAAGGTCACCGAGGTGGAGGTGTCCGATCCGCTCGCCATCGAGGCGCCGTTCACGCTACGGCTGCAGGCGCGGGCGCCGTCGTTCGCCGCGCGGGGAGAGCGCGGCGCGCTGCGGTTCGGCCCGTTCGGTCAGCGGCAGGCGCTGGTGGAGCAGCTCGCCCCGCTCTCGAAGCGCGCGCTGCCGCTGCTGATGCCCGAGGCGAGCCGCGTGGCCTTCGAGTCCCAGGTGCGGCTGCCCGCTGGGTACAAGGCGACGCTTCCCGAGGACGCCTCGGGCGAAGGCCCGCAGGGCCGCTGGAAGCTGCACTACTCGATCGACGCCGGGGTGGTGAGCTCTTCGCTCGAGCTGGAGCTGAAGGGCGGCCTGCTGCAGCCCGAGGCCTACGGCGCCCTGCGCGACCTGCTCGGCCGGTACGACCAGGCGGTGGCGAGGCCGGTGCTGGCGGTGCCAGGGGCCTCTGCCTCACTCGGGGCCAGCGCCGCGGGGGGTGCACGATGAACGCCGCCCCGCACGACGTCTACCCGTCCGCAGCCCTCGCGTTGCTCGCGGCGATGGCCTGTGCCGGCCCGGTCTCACGCGCTCCCGCCCCAGCCGCCGACAACGCCAAGGAGCGCCTCGCGAGCGCTCGACGGCTCGCGGAGGCATCCCCCGACGACGCGGCCGCCCAGGCGCAGGCAGGGTGGCTGGAGCACCTGACGGGCGCGACTCCCGCGCCGGCCCAGGCCCGCTTCGAGAAGGCGCTCTCGCTGGTCTTCGCCGCGCGGCCTGCCGACGACGACGCGCGGGCGCTCGCGCTCGACGGCCTCGCCGAGCTCGCCGAAGACCGGCTCGAGACGCTCGCCGCCGCGAAGCTCTACGCGCAGGCGGTGCAGACGCACTCACCCTTTGGGGAGTTGGCGGCGCAGCGGCTGCTCGATCTCGAGGGAGAGTCGCCCGCCATCGACGACGTGGTGCTGGAGGCGGCGCGCGCGCTGCCGGCGTTCGCGCCTCCACGGGCAGCCCGCCTGGTGCGCGAGGCGGCCGCGCGGGTGGCCAACAGCCGCGCCTTCGAAGCTGGAGCCGCAGGCGACGCCGAGCGCGCTGCCTGGGCTGCTGCCGGCGCGGTGCAGCGCTACCGGGTGGCCGGGCCGTTCGCGGCGCTGCGGCTGGCCTCGCTCTACGTGCCCGGGCCGCTCGACGGGCTCGAGGAGGCGCGCGCGCCGCAGACGGGGCCCGCGGGCAGCACGGCGGAGCGCTCGCTGGAGTTTCCCGACGGCGACCTCGGGCTCGAGCTCGAGCCCGCTGATGGAGATCTGTACTACGCGGCGAGCGACCTCACCGCAGCCAAGGGCGGCGACTACCTGCTCTGGATCGAAGGTGCTTCGGCGCTGGAGGTGCGCCTCGATGGCGCGTTGATGCTCGCCCGCTCGCCGTGGCCGCGCGAGGTGCCGCGCTCGCAGACGGTGCCCGTGCGGCTCGCCCAGGGGGCGCACCAGCTGCTGGTGCGCTGGACCCGCTCGGAGGGCTCGCGCCTGCGCGTCCTCCTCGCGCGCGCCGATGGAAGCGCGGGCGACCTCGCCTCGGAGGCGCCGGCGGCGCTCACTGGCCGCAGGCTGGTGTCGAGCTGCGCGCTCGGCTCGACCTGCGTCGCGGCGCCCGCCTGGCCCGACGACCGCGGCCTGCGCGGGCGGGCCGAGGCGCTGCTGGAGCGCGACCCCGGCGACCCGCTGGCGGCGCTCTTCCTCGCGCGGGCCGCGCAGCCCGATGATCGCGCTGCGGCCCGCGCGGCTGTAGGGCAGGCGGTGGTCCTCTCCGGCGGCGGTCCGGTGGCGCTGGCGCTGCGGGCGGCCATCACGCTGCGCGACGCGGAGATCCCCGACCGCATCGCCCGCGCCCGCGCGCTCGCCGACCTGCGCGACGCGCTCTCGCAGCGTCCTTCGCTCCTGCGCGCCCGGCTCACCGCGGCGGCGCAGCAGCGCGACACCGACCGCATCGACGACGCCGTGCAGGACCTCGCCGCCGCGGAGGAGACCGCGCGCGCCGCGGCCGGACCCGCCGCACCGCTGCCCCCGCGGCTCCTGATGGCCCGCTCCCGCCTGCTCGACGCGCAGGGCAGCCTCGCCGCCGCGCGCGCCGCGGCCCAGGCAGCTGCCGGGCAGGACCCCGCGCGGCTGCGCTGCGACGCGGGCGCCGCGCTCTACGACTTCTCCCGGCGCGAGGGTGGCCTCGCCGAGCAGCTCAGGCTGGCGCAGGCGCTGATCGGCTGCCCCGAGCAACGGCAGCCCTTGGCGGCGCTGCTGCGCGAGCGCGGAGACCTCGCGGGCGCGGAGGAGCTGTTGTCGAAGTTATCGAAGCTGCGGCCCGCCCTGCCGCAGCGGCTCGAACAGCTAGCCGAGCTGCAGGCCGCGCGGGGAGCGGTCCCGCGCGCGATCGAGACCCTGCGAGCCGCCGCGGCGCTCACTCCGCGCAGCCCCGAGCCGCTGCGCAGGCTGGCCGCCTGGTACGACCTGCAGGGAGACGCGGCCGCGGCGCGCGCAGCCCGCGAGCAGGCGCTGGCCCGCTCCCCGGGCGAGCTGGCGCTCCGCCGGCAGCTCTCGGTGCTGCAGGGTGAGCGGCTGCTCGCCTGGAGCGATCGCAGCGCCCGCGAGGTCCTCGAGACCTCCGGCGAGCTGGGCCTGCCCGCCGGCGCCGAGCGGCCCTCGGCGGTGCGCCTGCTCGACCACGGCGCGGTCGAGCTCTTCCCCGGCGGCGGCGCGGTGGAGCGCGTGCACACGCTGGCGCGCGTGCTCGACAAGAAGGCGCTCGGGAAGTTCGGCGAGGTGCAGATCCCCGACGGCGCCGAGATCCTCGAGCTGCGCGTGCTCAAGCCCGACGGGCGCGCGCTCGAGCCCGAGTCGATCCCGGAGAAGGAAGGCCACAGCCTCCCTGGCCTCGAGCCCGGGGACGTCGTCGAGATCGACTACCTGCACGGCCTGGCGCCGCGCGGGCCTGACCTGCCGGGGCTCGCGCTGGGCGGCTTCTTCTTCCACGACAGCGAGACCCCGATGGCGGAGAGCACTTATGAAGTGCGCGCCGTGCCCGGGATCCCGCTGGAGATCGACGCGCACCAGGTCGAGGTCGCGCCCGTGCAGAGGAGCGCGCAAGGGAGCCGGTTCATCCACTCGGTGAAGGCGGTCATCCCCGAGCAGCCCGAGCCGAACCAGCCTTCCGACGCCGAGATCGCGCCGTGGGTGCAGGCAGGCTTTGGCGCCGGCCAGAAGGAGCTGCTCGCCTCGATGGCCGACTGGGCGCAGCTCCGCGCGCGGCCGGGCGCAGCCACCGACAAGCTCGCGCGCGAGGCGGGGGGGCGCACCACCGGCGAGAAGATCGAGAAGATCACCGGCGCCATCGCGCAGGCGGTCCGCGGAAGGTCTGCCGGCAACGACTTCTCCGCGCCCGCTCCCCATGTCCTCGCGCAGGGCCGCGGCAACCGGCTGCTGCTGCTCAAGGCCACGCTCGCGTCCGCCGGCGTGCGCAGCCACCTCGCGCTGGTGCGGACCTTCGGCAACGCGCCCCAGCCGATGCGCTTTGCGCGCAGCGACGTCTTCACCTACGCGGTGCTGCGCGTGGACCCGAACCAGGGCGACACGCCCGGCTCGCCGGCCGTCTGGATCGACACCACCTGGCGGCTCGGCCCGGTGGGCCTCCTGCCGATGTTCGCGCGCGGACAGCCCGCCTGGCTGCTCCCCGAGCCTGGCGAGGAGCCCGCGCTGGTGGAGACGCCGCGGCTCGACATGAAGGACGCGTCCACCGACGGCCGCAAGCTCACGCTCGACCTCGCGCTCGACGACCAGGGGATGGCCTCCGGCACCGGCCGCGACGAGCAGCGCGGGTTCGAGGCGGCGGCGCTCCGCGAGGCGCTCGAGCGGCTCGACGGCGAGCAGCGGCGGCAGGGCGTCGAGGGCATGCTCGGTCGCGGGCTGCATAGTATTACACTTGACCAGCTCTCGGTCGAGGGCGAGGCGCAGCAGGGCGGCTCCGCGGCGCTGCTCTACACGCTGAAGGCGCGCGTGGGTCGGCGCGAGGGCGCGTCGCTGCGGATCCCCGCGTCGCTGCTCCCCTCGCGGCTGGCGCGCCGCTGGGTGCAGAAGGCCGAGCGGACGCGGACGCTGCTGCTCGACGCCGCCGAGCGCTCGGGAGCGAAGGTTACCTTCGCGCTGCCCGCCGGGTACCTGCCCGCGGCGCTGCCGACCGCGCAGCTCTTGCAGACCCCGTTCGGTTCCTTCCGCTGGGAGGCGAAGCTCGAGGGCGGCAAGCTGGTGGTCGAGGAGGAGCTGGTGCTGCCACCCCAGCGGATCTCGCCGCGTGACTACCGGCAGTTCGCGGCGTTCGCGCGGGCGGTGGACGAGGCGCAGGAGCAGGAGCTGGAGCTGGAGCTCCGGGCGAGGTGACTACGCCCGGCTCGGGTGGGCTAGAGCACCGAACGGTTTGACTCCCGTCGCCAGACCGATCGGCGCTCTAGAAGAACCGGATCGCCACTTCGCTGTGCAGGTCGAGCCCGCGGTCGGTGAGGCGCAGCCAGCCGCCCTCCTCCACCGCGAGGCCCTCCCTGGTGAGCCGGGCCAGCTCGCTCGCGAACTTCGTCCGCACGGGCAGGCCCAGGTCGCGCTCGAGGGCGGCGAGGTCGAGCCCCTCGGCCAGCCGCAGGCCCGTGAAGAGCCGCTCGCGCAGGTGCTCTTCGGCCGCGAGCAGCTCTCCGGAGGCCTCGCCGGAGCCCGTCTTCTCCACCCGGTCCATGTAGCGCTCGGGGGAGCGGTCGTTCTGCCAGCGGCGACCGACGGCGGGCACGCCCGCGGAGACGTCCGGTAACGGTTGGTCACCAACTCCGGTGCGCGCGAAGCCGCAGGCGCCGCAGCCGACCGCGGCGTACTCCAGTCCGCGCCAGTAGAGCGAGTTGTGCACCGCCTCGAAGCCGGGCCTGGCGAAGTTGGAGATCTCGTAGCGCGCGTAGCCTGCGTCCGCGAGCGCCGTGCGCACGGCCTCGCCCATCTCGGCGACGGTCTCGTCGTCGGGCACGACGACCTCGCCGCGGCGGACGGCCTTGGCGAGCGGGACGTCCTCCGCGAGGCCCACCAGCGTGAGCGCGTAGGCCGAGATGTGCTCGGGCCCGAGCGAGGCGGCGTGGAGCGCGTCGCTGCGCGCGCCCGCGGTGTCCTGCGCCTCGGCGCCGTGGATGAGGTCGAGCGAGATGCTCTGGAACCCCGCCTTGCGCGCGGTGAGGTAGGCCCGCTCCGCGTCTCCCCCGCTGTGGGCGCGGCCGAGCGCGACCAGCTGTTGGGAGGCGAACGACTGCACGCCGATGGAGATCCGGTTCGCGCCGGCCTCGAGGAAAGCGGCGAAGCGGCCCTCGTCGGTGGTGCCGGGGTTGGCCTCCAGCGTGATCTCCGCGCCCGGGCCCACCTCGAAGAGGGCCTTCGCCTCCCGCAGGACCTCCGCGAACAGTGCGGGCTCCCACAAGGAAGGCGTGCCGCCGCCGAAGTAGATCGACACCGCGCGCCGCCCGCCGCCGCCCTGCCCGCCTTGCCCGGAAAAGAGCGGGGCCTGCGCGCGCAGCTCACGGAGGATCGCGTCGGTGTAGCGCCGCTGGGGGATCACCGCCTCCGCGCGGGAGGCGAAGTCGCAGTAGTGGCACTTCGACAAGCAGTACGGGTAGTGGACGTAGACGCCGAACTCGCTGCGGTCGCTCACGCCTTGCCCTTACCTTTGCTCTTGCCCTGGCCGGGGATCTTCGCACCCGGCGCCTGCGGCAGCGGCGTGGGCGTCGAGGACGTCGCGCCGACCAGCGCCGTGGCACCAGGCGGCGGCGCCGGCGGAGAGCCTTGCCCGGCCGCCTGGCGGGCCACTTCCTGGTTGAGGAACTCGTTCTCGCCGCGCAGCTCTTCGAGCTCACTGAGCAGCTGGTGGGCCCGCTTCTCCACCGCGTGCGTCAGCTCCAGCTGGGCGCGCATCTGGCCCGCGTCGGCGCGCAGCGCGGCCCGCTCGCGGCCGAGCGAATCGATCACCGACTGCAGCTCCGCCACCCGCGCCGACTCGCGGTCGAGCGACTCGCGGTGGTCCTCGGCGAGCGCGCGCGCCCGGACCACCTCCTGCTCCGCGGTGGCCAGCTGCTCTTCGAGCGCCTGCTCGTGCTCCTCGACGATCTGCACCTCTTCGGAGCGGAGCAAGCGCAGCTCCACGTCCAGCGTGGCCTCCCGACCGCGGGCCGCATCGAGCGCGGCCTGCAGCTCGAGCGCCCGCGCCTGCTGCTGCTCGAGCTCGCGCGTCGCCAGCGCCTTGGCCTCGGAGACGAGCTGCGCCTCGCGGGCCTGCGCGGTCTGTACGAGCTGCGTCTCGCGGGCCTGCGCCTGCGCCACCAGCTGGGCCTCGCGCTGCTGCACCTGCGCGAGCAGCTGCGCTTCGCGGTCGCGCACCTCGGCGAGCAGCCGTTCTTCGCGGGCGGTGGCCTCCGCCCGCGCCGCCTCCTGCGCAGCCCTGGCCGCGGCGGCCTCTGCCTTCGCCGCGTCGAGCTCCGCGCGCAGCGCCAGCGCGTCTGCCTGCGCACCCTCCAGCGCACGCCGGGCCTCGGCCAGCGCGCCGCCGTGGCCCTGCGCCTCGTCGGCCGCCTTGTGCAGCGAGGTCTCGGCCGCGGCCAGCGCGCCGCGGGCCGCCTCCAGAGCGGCCCCGCGGTCGGCAGCCGTCTGCTCGGCGTGCGCCCCCTTCGCCAGCGCCTCGCGCTCCCGGCCCTCTGCCTCCCGCGCGTGGGCCTCGGCCTCGCGCGCCCGCACGTCTGCGTTGTGCACCTGGACCGCCGCGCCCTCGGCCTGCGCCTTCGCGTCGCGCAGCTGCGCCGCCAGCCCTTGCGCCTCCTGCGCGGCGGCCTCGGCCCGGCGCGTCTCGCCCTGCGCCTGCTGCTCGAGGATGCGGACCCGCTCGGCGGTGGCCTCCTGCGCGGCCCGCAGCGCGTTCACCTGCGCGGCCGAAGAGGCGTGCTCGCCGCGGACCGAGTCGACCGTGCGCCGCAGCTCGTCCCGCTCGGCGCGGAGCTCGGTCAGCTCCATCGAGAGCCGGGAGGCCCGCACCCGCGCCTCGTTCAGCTCGGTGGGGGGCGGCGGCAGCGTCTTGCGCCGCACCTCCTCCACCTCGTCGATCCGCTTGGCCGCCGCGAGCAGCTGCTCCTCGGCCCCGCGCAGCAGCGCCGAGGCGTGCGCGCGCGCCTCCGCCACCTCGCGCTCGAGCGCGGCCATCCGGTCGAGCGCCTCGCGCGGGAGCGGCGGCTGCGACACCGGCGGGGCCACCGGGACGTCGGCGGCCGAGGGGGGCCTGGGATCGGACATGGGGGCGACAATCTAGCAGGTTGAGGGTGGAGTGGTGTTGATCCAGTCCTGGCGAACCCCACGCCTTCTACCCGCTGCCGGTCCCCTCCCGGCTCCTGTGAAGCGCGCCAGCCACGTGACTTCGACGGAAAGGCCGGGAGCGAGAGCGGGAAGCGCGCCCAGGTGTTAGGTTTCGCCACCCTCATGGCCAACCACCGCGACCTCCTCGAGACCCTGCAGCAAGCCATCGTCGTCTGCGACGGGGCGATGGGCACCACGCTGCAAGTGATGAACCTGACCGCCCAGGACTTCGGCGGGCGGCAGGGCTGCAACGAGGCGCTGGTGCTCCACCGGCCCGACGTCATCGCGGCCGTGCACCGCGGGTACCTCGAGGTCGGCTGCGACATGGTCGAGACCGACACGTTCGGCGCCTCGCGCCCCAAGCTCGAGGAGTACGCGCTCGGCGAGGAGACGCACCGGCTCAACGTCGAGGCAGCCCGCATCGCCCGCAATGAGTGTGACACTTTCGAGCAGCGCGACGGCCGGCCGCGCTTCGTCGCCGGCTCGCTCGGGCCCTCGGGTTTTTTGCCGTCGTCGAGCGACCCCGACCTGGGCCGGGTGCGCCCGAGCGCGCTGGTGGAGATCTTCCGCGAGCAGACGCTGGCGCTGCTCGAGGGCGGCATCGACTGCGTCCTCGCCGAGACCGCGCAGGACCTGCTCGAGCTGCGCGCGCAGATCCACGGCGCGAAGCTGGCGATGCAGCAGGGCGGCCGCCGGGTGCCGATCATCGCGCAGATCACGCTCGACCCCTCGGGCCGGATGCTGCTCGGCACCGACCCGCTGGCGGCGGCCGCCGTCATCTCGCAGGCCGGGGCCGACATCATGGGCCTCAACTGCAGCACCGGCCCCAAGGAGATGGTCGACCCGCTGCGCGCGCTCTCCGAGTTCGCCTCGCTGCCGCTCTCCTGCCAGCCCAACGCCGGCATCCCCGAGAACCGCGAGGGGCAGGCCTTCTACCCGCTGCAGCCCGAAGGCCTCGCCGAGTACCTCGCGCGCTTCGTCAAGGAGTTCCGGGTGGGCCTGGTAGGCGGCTGCTGCGGGACCACTCCAGAGCACTTGAAGCAGGTGATCGCCGCGGTGCGCGGCCTCCCGCCCGCGCGCAAGCCCCCGCCCCGTGTGCCCGTGCTCGTCTCCGGCCTCAAGCAGACCGCGCTCCACCAGCTGCCCGCGCCGCTGATCATCGGCGAGCGCGTCAACTCCCAGGGCAGCAAGAAGATGAAGGACCTGCTGCTCGCCAACGACTACTCGGGCGTGCTCGGGATCGCGCGCGAGCAGGTGGAGGGCGGCGCGCACGCGCTCGACATCTGCGTCGCGCTCACCGAGCGGTCGGATGAGAACGAGACGATGATCAAGGTGGTCCGGCTGCTCTCGGGCCAGATCGAGGCGCCGCTCTGCATCGACACCACCGAGGCCGACGTGGTGGCCTCGGCGCTGGAGTGGACGCCGGGCATCGCCATCGTCAACTCGGTGCACCTCGAGCGCGGATGGGAGCGGATCGACAAGATCTTCCCGCTGCTCCAGCAGTACGGTGCGGTGACGGTGGCGATGACCATCGACGAGGCCGGGATGGCGCTCACCCGCGAGCGCAAGCTGGAGGTGGCGAGGCGCATCTACGACCGCGCGCTCGCCGACGGGCTGCAGCCCTGGCAGCTGATGTTCGACGTGCTCACCTTCACGCTCGCCACCGGCGAGGAGCAGTACCGGCGCTCGGCAGTCGAGACCATCGAGGGCATCGCGCTGATCAAGAAGGAGCTGCCGGGCGCGCTCACCACGCTGGGCGTCTCGAACGTGTCATTCGGTCTCTCGAAGGCGGCCCGGCCGATCATCAACTCGGTCTTCCTCACCCACTGCCTGCGCGCCGGGCTCGACGCGGCGATCATCAACCCCAGCCACGTGCTGCCGTGGGGCCAGATCCCCCTCGAGGCGCGCGACCTCGCCGAGGACCTGGTGCTGGCCCGCCGCGAGGACGCCCTGACGCGGCTGATCACGCACTTCGACGGCGGCGCGGGCGGCGGGGCCAAGAAGGAGGCAAAGGCCGAGGTCGTCCACGCGACGCCAGAGGCGAAATTGCACCACCTGATCGTCGACCGGCAGCAGAAGGAGCTGGTCGAGACCATCGACCTCTGCCTGAAGACGCGCTCGGCAGTGCAGGTGATCAACGACGTGCTGCTCGGCGCGATGAAGGAGGTCGGCGACCGCTTCGGCGCCGGCGAGCTGATCCTGCCGTTCGTGCTCCAGAGCGCCGAGGTGATGAAGAAGGCGGTCTCCTACCTCGAGCAGTTCATGGAGAAGAGCGACAGCTACTCGCGCGGCAAGATCGTCCTCGCGACCGTCTTCGGCGACGTGCACGACATCGGCAAGAACCTGGTCAAGACCATCCTCGCCAACAACGGCTACACGGTGCTCGACCTCGGCAAGCAGGTGCCTGTCGACAAGATCGTCGAGACGGCGATCAAGGAGGGCGCGAACGCGATCGGGCTCTCGGCGCTCCTCGTCTCGACCAGCAAGCAGATGCCGCTGATCGTCAAGGAGCTCGACCGGCGCGGGGTGAGCATCCCGGTGCTGATCGGCGGCGCGGCGATCAACCGCAAGTTCGGCTGGCGCAACGCCTACGTCGAGGGGAGCGACCGGTTCTACGCGGGCGGCGTCTACTACGCGCGCGATGCCTTCGAGGGCCTCGATACCATCAATGCGCTGCAGGACCCGCCGCAGAAGCTGAAGCTGGTGGAGAAGGCGCAGCGCGAGGCCCACCTCCACAAGAGCCTGGTCGCCGCCGGTGCCGAGAAGGGCCCGCAGACGCTCGCCGCCACCACCGACGTGCTGCCGAGCCCGGTGGGCCCGCCGCCGCGCCCGCGGCCGCCGTTCTGGGGCACGCAAGTGGTGGAGCCGCAGGACCTCGATCTGCGCAATATCTTCGACTATCTCGATCTAACGGAGCTGTATCGCCTGCAATGGGGGGTGAAGTCGAAGTCGCGCGAGGAGTACCAGCGGATGATCGCCGACGAGTTCGGCGCCAAGCGGCGTGAGCTGCAGGAGGAGTGCATCCGCAACGGCTGGCTGGAGCCGAAGGTGGTCTACGGCTACTTCCCCTGCAGCGCGAAGGGCAACGACCTGTTCGTGCACGACCCGAAGGACGCGGACAAGCCCGCGGCCGAGCGGCGCATCGCCTGGAAGTTCACCTTCCCGCGCAAGCTCGAGGAGCCGCGCGTCTGCCTCGCCGACTACTTCGCCGGAGACGACACGGTGGCGTTCCAGATCGTCACCATGGGCGACAAGGCGAGCGCCCTCTGCGCCGAGTGGGAGCTGGCGGGCGAGTTCAGCCGCAGCTACTTCCTCCACGGGCTCGCGGTGGAGTCCGCCGAAGCGCTCGCCGAGTTCTGGCACCGCCGCGTGAAGGTGGAGCTGGGCATCACCGAAAAGCAGGGCAAGCGGTACAGCGCGGGCTATCCCGCGTGGCCCGACCTCGCCGACCAGAAGGGGGTCTTCGAGCTGCTCGACGGCGGGCGCATCGGCGTGGTGCTGACCGAGGCGTTCCAGATGGTGCCCGAGCAGAGCACCTCGGCGGTGATCGTCGCGCACCCGCAGGCGAGCTACTTCTCGGTGGTGCACGGGGCGGGCGCCTGGGGGTAGCTGACGCCCGGGCGGGATGGTAGAGTTCTGCCATGCGGACTACCATTGATGCTGCCGGGCGCCTGGTGATCCCGTTGGAGCTGCGGCGGGCGGCCGGGCTGAGGCCGGGGGCGGCCCTCGAGGTGCGCCTCGAAGGGGGCGGAGTGGTCATCGAGCCCGCGCCCACTCCGGTGAGGCTAGAGAGGCGCGGGCGCTTCGTGGTGGCCGTCCCGGAGCGGGGGCTGCCGGTGCTCGGCGACGAGGTGGTCGAAGAGACGCGGGCGCGGCTCCGCGGTGAGCGGGGAGGCGCGCTTGGCAAGAAGCGCAAGTAGGGCCGAGGTGCCGGCCTTCCTGCTCGACACGAGCTGCATGGTGGCGCTCCTCTGCCCCTGGCAGGCGAGCCACGGGCGGACCACGGCGGCGGTCGGAGCCCGGCTCGATCGGGGCGCGAGCATGCTCCTCGCTGCGCCTGCGCTCGCCGAGGCCTACGCCGTGCTGACGCACCTGCCTGCCCCCTTCCGGCTCTCGCCGGCCGATGGGCTGGGCCTCCTGCGCGCGAACTTCGGACGGGCAAGAGCGGTGGCGCTGGGGACGAGCGACTACTGGAGCCTGCTCGACCGCGCGCCGGGGGAGTCGATCGCTGGCGGGCGCACCTACGACGCGCTCATCGCTGCCTGTGCGCGGAAGGGCAAGGCGGCTGAACTGCTGACGTTGAACTTCCGCCACTTCGAGCAGTTCGCGGGTGCGGGACTCCGCGTGGTGGATCCTGCGGGCGCCACGGAGGAGTGACCGTCCCGCCTCACGCCACCGAGAGGCCCACGTTGCGGCGCAGCATCTCCACCGAGGTGGACCATCCCTGCAATCTACCCGCTCCAGGCAGCGAAGAGCGCTTCGGCCACCGCCTCCGGCTCCTCGAGGTGCAGGTGGTGGCTGGTGCCGGCGAGGGTGTAGACGCCGAGCGGCGCCTTCACCTCGGCGAGCAGCGCGCGCAGGTCCCGCTCCTCGGGCAGCCAGGTGGCGCCCGCGCGCAGCAGGAGCAGCGGCGTCAGGATCTGCGCGTAGAGCGGCCCGAGCAGCTGCTCGGTGACGGGCAGCGGGCTGTGGCCGCGCAGCCACGGGTCCCACTTCCAGGCGAGCGCGCCGCCCTGCGCGGGATCGGGCGAGACGCCGCCGCGCGCGAGGTGGAGCGAGGCCCAGGCGCGCAGGCCCGCGCCTCTGGCCCGCAGCCGCTCGGCCGCCTCCTCGACCGACGCCACCGTCTTGCGCAAGCGCGGCTTCTGCAGATCGTCCAGCCAGTCGGCCATCCGGTGCGGCACCTCGGCCGGGCTGACGCGCATCGGGATGCCGTCGAGCAGCGTCGCGTGCAGGAGCAGCCCGGGCCGCGCCGCCGCGTAGAGGAGCGCGATGGTGGCGCCCAGCGAGTGGCCGACCAGCCGCACAGGCAGCGCGCCGGGCGCGAGCAAGCCCAGCGCCGCGAGCGCGCCGTCGAGGTCGCCGAGGTACTCGACCAAATGGTAATACGCGCCCGCGCCGGCCCACGAGGAGTCGCCATGCCCGCGCAGGTCGAGCGCGATCGCCTTGAAGCCGCGCGCCGCGAGGAGCGCAGCGAGCGGGTCGAACGAGCCCGATTGGTCGAGCCACCCGTGCAGGAGCACCACCGGCGGCCCGTCCTCGGGACCGTGCACGCGGGCGTGCAGCGAGAGACCGCGGACGGGGAGGTCTTGCTCACGCACCGTCGGAACGATCGAGCCCTTCATCGCGCGGACTCTGTTTGGCCTGGGGCAAGCGGTCAAGCAGGACCGGCGCTTGTCGGGCGCCGCCGCGGGCCCGCGTGCTACGCTGCCGCCTCTCTCGGGAGGTCCGTCGTGAGCAACCGCCACGCCCCGCTGGTCGGCGTGATCATGGGCAGCAAGTCCGACCTCGCGACCCTGCAGCCCGCGCTCGACCTGCTCGCCGAGCTCGAGGTGCCCTACGAGGTCCGCATCCTCTCGGTGCACCGCACGCCGGAGCGCGCGCTGGAGTATGCGGCCCGCGCCGAGGAGCGCGGCCTCTGCGCGATCGTCGCGGCGGCCGGCGGCGCGGCCCACCTGCCCGGGATGGTCGCCACCCGCACGCTGGTGCCCGTGCTGGGCGTGCCCGTGGCGATCACCGCGCTGGGCGGCGTCGATGCGCTGCTCTCGATCGTGCAGATGCCCAAGGGCGTGCCGGTGGGCTGCCTCGCCATCGGCCAGCCCGGCGCTGCCAACGCGGCGCTGCTGGCGGCCCAGATCGCGGCGACCTCCCGGCCCGCGCTGCGCGAGCGGCTGCGCGCCTGGCGGGCTGCCCGCGCGGCCGAGGTGATCGCCGCCGACGCCGAGCAGGAAGCGCAGAACCCGCGCGGTCCGCAGGCGTGATCGCGCAGGCGGCGCTCCAGCAAGCCCAACCCAGCGCAGCGAGCGCGGCGGCCCCTGCAATGCTCGAGCTCGAGTCGGTCACCAAGCGGTACGGCGCGCGCACCGCGGTGGAGCGCGTCTCGCTGCGGCTCTGCGCCGGCGAGGTGCTCGGCCTGCTCGGGCCCAACGGCGCGGGCAAGACCACGCTCTTGCGGATGGCGGTCGACCTGCTCCGGCCCGACGAGGGCGCCGTGCGGCTCTTCGGCAGCGCGCCCGGCGGAGAGCTAGGAGAAGCGCTGCTCTCGCAGGTGGGCTACCTACCCGAGGAGCGCGGGCTGCCGGGCCGGCCCCGCGCGCTCGAGCTGCTCACCTACCTCGGCGAGCTCAAGGGGCTGGCGCGGAGCGAAGCGCGTCTGCAGGCCCGGGTGCTGCTGCAGCGCGTGCAGCTCGAGGCGCGTGAGACCTCCCGCATCGGTGAGCTCTCGAAAGGCAACCAACAAAAGATCCAGATCGCGGCGGCGCTGGTCGGCCAGCCGCGGCTCTTGCTGGTGGACGAGCCCTTCAGCGGCCTCGACCCGGTGAACCGGCAGCTAGCGGTGGAGCTGTTCCTCGAGGCGGTGCGCGGCGGCGCGGCGCTCCTCCTCTCGACCCACCAGCTCCACCAGGTGCACACGCTCTGCGACCGGCTGCTCCTGGTGCACCGCGGCCGCCCGCTGATCGACGGCAAGGTCCAGGAGGTGCGCGCCCGCTTCGCCGATGGCAGCGTGCTGGTCCGCGGCGCGCCCGGCCTCGCCGCGCTGCCGTTGGTGGCGCGCTCACAGCCCGTCGATGGCGGCGTGCGCCTCTGGCTGGCGCCCGGCGCGACCGCGCGCGATCTGCTGCGGGCCGCGCTGGACGCGGAGTTGCGCCTCGACGCCTTCGAGGCCCACCTGCCCTCGGTGGAGGAGATCTTCGTGCAGCTCGTCTCGGCGCAGGAGGCGGCGCCCGTCGCGGAGGTGCTCTCGTGAGCGGCGCTCTCCGGCAGCCCTGGCGCTCGCCCTCCGTGCGCAAAGTGCTGGCCGTCGCCCGCCACGAGTTCATCACCACCGTCACCCGCGTGGGCTATCTCTTGACGCTGATCGGCCTGCCGCTGCTGGTGGGCGCCACCTCGACGCTCTCCGGCCTGATCGCCTCGCGCGCGATGGTGGCGCGGATCAGCAAGGTGCAGAAGCTCGGCATCGTCGACGAGACCGGCCTCTTCAAGAACGCGCCGCTGCGCGCCGAGACCGCTGTCGACCCCGACCAGATGCCCTCGCTGCTCAAGCAGGGCCGCACCGGCGCCCTCTTCGGCGGCGTAAAGGACCAGGCCCGCTCGTTCTTCTCCGCCGACCTGCGCCGCTTCTCGACGATGGACGAGGCCCTCGCGCCGCTGCTCAAGGGCGAGCTCGACGCGGTGGTCCGCATCCCGCGCGACTGGGTGCAGGGCGGGCGCCTCGAGCAGCACCGCCGCCCGAAGCGCGGCCTCGACCTGCTCTTCGGCGGCAACCCGGGCCCGGCCCTGCGCGGCTGGCTGATCAAGGGCCTGCTCGAGGGGCGCGTCGAGCCCGAGGTGATCACGCGCGCCGCGCGGCCCGCCGACTGGAGCAGCTTCGCGGTGGACGCCGCCGGGCACTCCACGCCCGTCGACGCCTTCGCGGCGCTCAAGCCGCTGCTGGTGCCGATGGTCTTCGCGCTGCTGCTGCTGCTCTCGATCTTCGTCGGCGGCTCGTACCTGGTGACCGGCCTCGTCGAGGAGAAGCAGAACCGCGCCCTCGAGCTCCTCCTCACCTCGCTCACCGCCGAGCAGCTCTTCTGGGGAAAGCTGCTCGGCCTCTGGCTGGCGGCGCTGCTCCAGTTCCTCCTCTACCTCGCCATCCTCGCGCTCCCGGCCTTGCTGGCGGTGGCAGCGCTCGGCATCCGGCCCGTGCTGGTGCTCGAGGCGTTCAGCTACTTCGTGCTCGGGTTCTTCTTCTTCGGCTCGCTCCTGCTCGCGGTGGGCGCGGTCGGGAACACGCAGCGCTACGCGCAGCAGCTCTCGGGCCTCGTCACCTTCCCGGCGACGCTGCCCTTCCTCGCGCTGCCGCTCCTCCTCGACCAGCCCGACGGCCCGGTGGCCCGCGTGCTGACCTTCATCCCCTTCACCGCGCCGATCACCGGGATGCTGCGCGCGGCGTCGGGAGCGCTGCCCTGGTGGGAGTTCCTCCTCTCGGCAGCGGCGCTGGGGCTGTGGACCGCGGGGTCGATCCGGATCTGCTCGCGCATCTTCCGCGTCGCGCTGCTGGCGAGCGGGAGCACGCCTGGCCTCGCGCAGCTGTGGCGGTGGGCGAGAGAGGCCAGGTAGTCTTACTCTAATCGGGTCCGGCGCGGACCGTCTCCAGCACCATCCCGACCAGGTCGCCGCGCCAGATCGCCGCGTAGGCGAGCCCGAGCATCGCCGCCAGCACCAGCGCGCCGTGCAGGAGGCGCAGCCGCAGCGGCGTCGCGGGCCCCAGCGCACCCAGCCGGACGCCCGAGAGCCAGGAGAGCACGGAGCCCGCCGCGCAGATCTCCAGCACCGCCCGCCGCGCCAGCGGATCCTGCTGCAGCGCGATCAGCGCCAGCACCACCAGCACGGGCCAGAGCACGCGCGCCTCCGCCGGCAGCGTGAGCAGCGCCCGCGGACCACGCCCCGCCTCACCGCGCGCAGCGGCCGCCCGCTCCAGCCGCAGCGCAGAGAAGAGCAGCCAGAGCGCCGCCAGCGCCGCCGCCGCCTGCGCAGCCCAGGCCGCCCGCTGGCGCCACTGCAGGAGCAGCACCTGCCCGCGCGAGATCCGCGCCAGCTCGCGCACCGCCGCGTCCTGCGCCTGGCCGGCCTGCGCGTACCAGTCGAGCGCCTCGCCGAACCGGCGCTCCTGGGTGGCCGCCTCGGCCATCCCCAAGAAGCCGCGCTCGACCCAGACCGTCTCCGGGTGCTCCCTGCGCAGGCGCGCAAACCACGCGCGCATCCCGTCGCGGTCGCCGAGCGAGAGTCGCGCCGAGCCCAGCCAGTAGAGGGCCCTCGCCCGCTCGCGGAAAGGCCCAGCGTCGGCGAGCGCCGCCACCGCGCCGAGCGTCTGGTCGGGCGGGCGCTCCGGGTAGGTGCGCAAGTAATACAAAAAGCGCTCCTGCCGCTCGGCGGCGGCATCCGCGGGGGCCGATGCCGATGCCGATGCCGATGCCGATGCCGATGCCGATGCCGGTGCCGATGCCGATGCCGATGCCGATGCGGAGGCCCCGAAGCCGAGCAGCGCCACGAGGACCAGGCCGCGCCTCTGCTGATGATTGGTCAGGGCTAGCGCGACGGACCCCACCCCAAGTTCTTTCAAGATTGGTTGGGGGCTGGGCCTGCGGCCCTCGCTTGATCGGCCGGATGAGAGCCCGCGCCTCACTCGTCCGCGCCCCGCCGCGACGTCTTGCGCTTGGAGGTGAGCCGCTTGGTCTCCAGGCGCCGTTCGATCGCGCCCCGCCCGGGCCGCGTCTTCTTGCGCGGGGGCGGCCGGTACGCGCGCTTCTCCAGCTTCTCGCGCAGGCGCCCGAGCGCGGCGGAGAGGTTCTGCGTCTTGCTGCGCTGGTCCTTTCCCTCGGCCGTCACGCCCGAGGGCGTGTGCACGAGGCGGATGGCGGTCTCCACCTTGTTGCGGTGCTGCCCGCCCGGCCCGCCCGCGCGGTGGACCTGGACGTCGCACTGCGCGAGCAGGGCCTCGTCGGGGAGCTGGTGCCAGGCGGTCACTTTGCTTGGGCCTCCGCGTGGGCCGCGTCGAGGGCGATCGCGTACTTCACGTCGCGGGCGGAGACGCCCCCGGCGTCGTGGGTGGAGACGCGGACGACCACCTTCGAGTAGCGCATGTCGAGCTCCGGGTGGTGGTCCTGCCGCTCGGCGAGGAGCAGCGCCCGCAGGACCAGCGCGGCGCAGGCCTGGAAGGTCTTGCAGTCATACTCTTTGCTGAGCGCGTCGCCTGCGCGCCGCCAGCCCGGGAGCGTGGCGAGCGCTGCGTCGATCGCGGCATCATCGAGCTTCGGGATGGGCATCGGATGGTTCTACACCACCCAGCGCAGGCGCTGCTCCTCAGCTGACGCTGCGCAGCGGAGCGGCGCTCCCGGCGCTTTCGCTTGCGCCGCGCGGCGCACCCGTCGCAAGACAGTGACCGCGCGCGGCAGCGATGGCGCGCTTGGAGCCTGCCCCTTGCCACTCCCCTCGCCCACGCCTGTGTTCCCGCTCGCGCTCTTGCAGTCCCGCCGGGCCGAGGTGCAGCGCCAGCTGAAGGCGCGCGGCGGCGGCGTGCTGGTCGTCTGTGCGATGCCCGAAGCGATGCGCAACTGGGACGTCGAGCACAAGTACCGCGCCGACTCCGACCTCTTCTGGTTGACGGGCTTCGAGGAGCCCGAGGCGGTGGCGGTCCTGGCGGAAGGCGGCGACAAGCCCTTCACGCTCTTCGTGCGGCCCCGCGACGCCGACAAGGAGGTCTGGAACGGCCGCCGCGCCGGGGTGGACGGCGCCCGCGAGTTCTTCGGCGCCGATCAGGCCTTTCCGCTGGAGAAGCTCGACGGCGAGCTCACCCGGCTGCTCGGCAACTCGAAGGTGCTCTGGTACCGGCTCGGCGGGTTCGACCCGGCCTTCGACGCGCGGATCTCGCGCACGCTCGGCGCGCTGCGGCAGCGGGCCCGCGCGGGCATCGACGCGCCGAGCCGCCTCGAGGACCCCGCGCAGATCCTCCACGAGCTCCGCCTGCGCAAGGACCCGGCCGAGCTGGCGGCGCTGCGCCACGCGGTGGAGCTGACCCGGCGCGGGCACCTCGCGGCGATGCAGGCCGGCAGACCCGGCGCGCACGAATACGAGCTGCAGGCCGCGCTCGAGCGCGAGTACCTCCACGGCGGCGGCCGCGGCTGGGGCTACTACCCGATCGTGGCTGCGGGCCGGAACGCCACCGTGCTCCACTACGTCGAGAACCGCGCGCCCGTGCGGGAGGGGGAGCTGGTGCTGATCGACTCCGGCGCCGAGGTCGACCTCTACACGGCCGACGTGACGCGCACCTTCCCCGCCTCAGGGCGCTTTACCGAATTGCAAAAGCGCGCCTACCAGCTGGTGCTGGACGCGGCCGACCGGGTGATCGCCGCCACCAGGCCCGGCGCCACCATCGACGGCCTGCACCAGCTGGCGGTCGAGCGGCTCACCGAGGGGATGGTCGAGCTGGGCCTCTTGCAGGGCACGGTCGAGGGGCTGATCAAGGAGTCGCACTTCCGCCGGTACTACATGCACCGCACCAGCCACTGGCTGGGGCTCGACGTCCACGACGTGGGCCGCTACCGCAGCGCCGAGGGCGAGGCCGGCGCGCGCCCGCTCGAGCCCGGCATGGTGTTCACCGTCGAGCCTGGGCTCTACGTGGCCTTCGACGACGAGCGCGCGCCCGAGGGCCTGCGCGGCCTCGGCATCCGCATCGAGGACGACGTGCTGGTCACCGAGACCGGCTGCGAGGTGCTGACCGCGGCCATCCCGCGCACGGTGGCCGAGGTCGAGGCGGCCTGCGCGCGGTGAGGAAGGGGCCGGCCAGAGCGCCTTCGGTGACCAAGGCACTACCGATCGCCGGCCCGCTGCTCGGCTGGTTCGAGTCGGCCCGCCGCGACCTTCCCTGGCGGCGCGAGCCGCGCGACCCGTACTGCACCTGGATCAGCGAGGTGATGCTGCAGCAGACACGGGTGGACGTGGTCGTCCCGTATTACACCAAGTTCCTCGCCCGCTTCCCCACGCTGCGCGCGCTCGCGCAGGCCCCGCTCGACGACGTGCTCGCCCACTGGAGCGGCCTCGGCTACTACGCGCGGGCGCGCAACCTGCACAAGGCGGCGCAGGTTGCGCTGTCGGCCCACGGCGCGCTCCCGGGGACGGCGGCGGCGCTGGCGGAGCTCCCCGGGTTCGGGCCCTACACGGCCAATGCGGTGGCGAGCCTCGCGTTCGGCGAGCAGGTGCCGCTGGTGGACGGCAACGTCGGCCGCGTGCTCTCGCGCGTGCTGCGGCTGCCTGGAGATCCGGCGGCGGTGCGCGCGCTCGCCTGGGAGGCGGCCGGCGCGCTCTTGCCCGCGGGCAAGGCCGGGGTGTTCAACGAAGCGCTGATGGAGCTGGGCGCGACCGTCTGCACGCCGCGCGCGCCGGACTGCGCGGAGTGTCCGCTCGCGAAGCTGTGCGGGGCCGGGAAGCAGGGCGACGCCGAGCGGTTCCCTGCGCCCAAGCCGCAGAGGGCGCGGCCGCAGGTGGAGTGGGCAGCGGTCTGCGTGCGGCGCCACGATGGCGCGGTGCTGCTCGCGCGGCACGCTCCCGGCGAGCGCGGGGCGCTCTTTGCGGGCCTGTGGGACCTGCCCTCGGTGCAGCTCGGGGAGGTGCCCGATGAGCCGCTGTTCTCGGGGGCCGCTGCGAAGGCCGCGCTCGGCGCGCTGCGGGCGCGCGGGCTGCCAGTGGGGGGGCTGAAGCTGCGCCCGCTCGGGATGGTGGAGCAGACGCTGACGCACCGGGAGCTGCGGGTGCACCTGTTCGGGGTGGCGGTGGGCGAGGGCGCGCCGCTGGCGAAGGCGCGGGTGGAGCGAGAGGTGGTGCGCTGGGTGGAGCCGACGGCGGAGGCGCTGGGGGCGGTGGGGCTGTCGAGCCTGGCGCGGAAGTCGCTGCGGGCGTGCGGGCTGGCGGCGCCTCGGGGCGCGACAGGGGCTGCCAGGGCAGCGACCCCGAAGCGGAGCGAGTAATACTCTAAAACGCGAAGGTGAGCACGGCCCCGCTCACCACCAGCGCGGCGCAGCCGATCGCCGCCATGGTCGCGAGCTGCCCCTTCGACTTCACCGTGTCCTTGAGTTGGGTGTCCTCGGGCTTCACCGCGTTGCTCGCGTAGTGCTGGTCGAGCGTGTCCGCGGCCGCCTGCGCGCTCCCGTGGAAGACGAACGAGAGCACCCCGGCCAGGGCGCCCACTCCCAGCGCAGCCGCCCCGGCGAGGTGCGGGGCGGTGGCCCAGCCCGGCTTGTCGGTCGAGGGCGCCGCAGCAGTGGTCGCTTCGGCGGGCGCGGGCAGCGGCCGCTGCGCGGGGGGCAGCGCCAGCGTCGTCGTCGGCGGCGGCGCCGCAGGGACGGCGGCGATCGTCGTCGTGCGCGGAGCCGGCGCAGGAGGAGCGACCAGGGTCTTGGCGGGCGCGGCGGCGGCCACCTTCTTGGCGCCGGCCTTGGGGTCGGCCTTCTCGGGCGGCTTGACCGGCGTGGGCTTGGCGGGCTCAGGAGCCGGGGCCTGCTTCTGGCCCTCCGACTCCGCGAGGTGGTCGTCCGGGTGCTTCGGCGACGGCGGCCGGGCAGCCTCGGCGTTGGCGCGCGCCTTGTCGGCGTCCTCGTCGGCCTCCATCTTCTTGTGCATCGCCTCCATGAAGCCCTCGACCTCGGGCCGGTTGGAGGCGTTGGGCCGCTTCGAGAGGTACTGCGAGTAATAGAAGTAGGCCTGCTTGTAGTTGTTCAGCTGCCGCATCGCCTGCGCGATGTTGAAGAGGATGGCCGGCTCGTAGCGCAGCCGGAACGCCTCGCGGAACTCGGTGACCGCCTCGTTGAACTCGCCGAGCGCGTAGTGCGTCTGGCCCTTGAGGTAGTGCTCCTTGGCCGTGGCGCCCGCGTTCGGGTCGTCGGCGCGGGCGGCGAGCGGCGCGCAGAGCGAGCAGCAGAGCGCCAGGGTGGCGAGGAGGCGGGGCAGACCGGGATTCATCGCGTTCACAGATA
>JAYWAO010000436.1:0-27672 GCA_043782365.1 Deltaproteobacteria bacterium | reverse complement strand
CGGCGGGCATCAAGCGCGTCTTCGTCGGCAGCATCGACCCGAACCCCAAGGTGCGCGGCGAGGGCGTGCGGCGCCTGCGCGGCGCGGGCCTCACCGTGAAGATCGGCGTGCTCGGGGCCTTGTGCGACGCGGTCAACGAGCAGTGGTTCAAGTTCATCGCGGTGGGCACCCCGTGGGTGCTGCTGAAGGCCGCGGTCACCCTCGACGGACAGCTCGCGACGGCAGCGGGCGACTCGCGCTGGGTCACGGGCGAGGCCTCGCGCAAGCTGGTGCACCGGCTCCGTGACGAGCTCGATGGGGTGGTGGTGGGCGTGGGCACCGCGCTCGCCGACGACCCGCGGCTCACCGCGCGGCCCGGCAGCTTCAAGCAGGGCGAGGCCGCTTCCAGCACCGGCAGCGGAGGCCGGAGCGATTCGCGCGACCCGGTGCGCGTGGTGGTGGACACCCACGCGCGCCTGCCCGCGACGGCCCGCATGCTGCGGGAGCGAAGCCTCGCCGAGACGGTGGTGGCGGTGGGTCCCAAGGCCAGGGCGGCGCGGCTGCGCGGGCTGGAGCAGGCCGGGGCGCGGCTCTTGCGCTGCGACCTCGGGCCCGATGGCCGGGTGGCCTTGCCGGACCTGCTGCTGAAGCTGGGCGGGCTCGGGCTCACCTCGCTCTTGGTCGAGGGCGGGGCGGCGCTGCACGGCAGCTTCCTCGCGCAGAAGCTGTGGGACGAGCTCTACCTGTTCCTCGCGCCCAAGCTGGCGGGGCAGGGCGGGCACACCTGGGCGGGCTTCGCGGGCGTGACGGCGATGGCCCACGCGCGGCCGCTGCGGTTCACCAGCGTGGCGCTGGTCGAGGGCGACGGGCAGCCCGACGTGCTGATCCGGGCGCGGCCGGCCTAGTCCGGGAGTCCTGGTCGAGACCCGTGGAAGCTGCGGGAGCCTTGGCCCTGAGCGCGCGGTCGACGCCCCCCCCGCTGTGGCTGTCCCCTCTGCGACTTGCGGGTGCGGCCCTTCCCTGCTACCTCCCGCCCGCGATGTTCACCGGCCTCGTCGAAGACCTAGGCACGATAGTCTCGATTTCCGCCGCGACCGGCGGCGGCGCGCGGCTGTCCGTGCGCACCAGGCTCCCCGCGCCCGATCTGTTCCACGGCGCCTCGGTGGCGGTCGACGGGGCCTGCCTCACGGTGGTGGCGCGGGAGTCGCAGGGCGAGTCGCAGTTGATCTCCTTCGACGCCTCCCCCGAGACGCTCACCCGGACCACGCTGGGCCTGCGCAAGGCCGGCGACCGGGTGAACCTCGAGCGCCCGCTCGCGCTCGGGGAGCGGCTCGGCGGGCACCTCGTGCTCGGGCACGTCGACGGCATCGGCCACCTCGTCTCCCGCATCCCGCAGGGCGAGGGCATCCGCTTCCGCGTCTCGCTCCCGGAGGGCCTCTCGCCGCTGGTGGTCGAGAAAGGCTCGATCACCCTCGACGGCGTCTCGCTGACGGTGAACGACCTGCTCGGCGAGGACGACATCGCGCTCTTCCTCATCCCCGAGTCGCTCCGCGCCACCACCTGGGGACAGAAGCAGCCGGGCGAGGCGGTCAACTGCGAGGCCGACATCCTCGGCAAGCACGTCGCGCGGCTGCTCGCCACCGGCCACTTCTCGGGGTCCTCCAAGCCGGGCGGCGGGCGGCGCGGCGTCGATCTTCCCCTGCTCGAGCGCAGCGGCTTTCTCGGAGAGTGAACTTGCCTGACAAACTGCAGGACGGAGAGTCGGCTCCCGTGCGCCGGGTGGAGCAGGCCCTCGGCGAGATCAGGCGCGGCAAGATGGTCATCCTGGTCGACGACGCCGACCGCGAGAATGAGGGGGATCTCGTCCTCGCCGCCGAGCACGTCACCCCCGAGGCCATCAACTTCATGGCCAAGTATGCGCGCGGCCTGATCTGCCTCTCGCTCACCGAAGAGCAGGTCCGCCGCCTCGGCCTGCAGATGATGGTCGCGCAGAACGAGAGCACCTACTCGACCGCCTTCACCGTCTCGATCGAAGCGGCCCACGGCGTCACCACCGGCATCAGCGCCGCCGACCGCGCGACGACGGTGAAGGCCGCCATCCACCCGAGCGCGCGGCCCGAGGACGTGGTCCGCCCGGGGCACATCTTCCCGCTGCGCGCGCGCAAGGGCGGCGTGCTGGTGCGCGCCGGGCAGACCGAGGGCTCGGTGGACCTCGCGCGGCTCGCCGGGCTCGTCCCCGCGGGCGTCATCTGCGAGGTGATGAACGACGACGGCACCATGGCCCGGATGCCCGATCTGGAGAAGTTCGGGGCCGCGCACGGGCTGATGACGCTCTCGGTGGCCGATATCATCGAGTATCGGATCCAAAAGGAGCGCCTGGTGCACCGGGCGGCCGAGGCGCCCATCCCCACGCTCTACGGCGAGATGCGCGCCATCGCCTACGCCAATGACGTCGACAATACCCAGCACGTGGCCTTGGTAAAGGGCACCTGGGAGCCCGACGAGGCGGTGCTGGTGCGGGTGCACTCGAAGTGCCTCACTGGAGACGTCTTCGGCAGCGAGCGGTGCGACTGCGGCCCGCAGCTGCACAAGGCGCTGGAGATGATCAACGCCGCCGGCAAGGGCGTGCTGGTCTACCTCGACCAGGAGGGCCGCGGCATCGGGCTCGTCAACAAGCTCAAGGCGTACAACCTGCAAGACCTGGGCGCCGACACGGTCGAGGCGAACCTCAAGCTCGGCTTCAAGCCCGACCTGCGCGAGTACGGCATCGGCGCGCAGATCCTCCGCGACTGCGGCGTGCGCCGGATGAAGCTGATGACGAACAACCCGAAGAAGATCGTCGGGCTGGGCGCCTACGAGCTGGAGGTGGTGGACCGGGTCGCCATCGAGCTGCCCTCGCTGCCCACCAACGAGGGGTACATGCGGGTGAAGCGGGACAAGATGGGGCACCTCTTGTCGCTGGTCGGCGACCCGCACAAGTAATACTCGAGCCCCCCTCCTCCCTCCGCGGCGGCTCGTTGGCGCCTGCCGCGGAAACAAACCTGCTCCATCCTGCTAGAGTGAACGCCATGTCTCCCCAGCACGACACCATCGAAGGCTCCCTGCTCGCGCAGGGGCACCGCTACGCGCTCTGCGTCAGCCGGTTCAACTCGTTCATCACCGAGCGGCTGCTCGAGGGCGCCATCGACGCGCTGGTCCGGCACGGCGTGGCCGCCAAGGACCTCAAGGTCTACCGCTGCACGGGCACCTGGGAGCTGGGCGCGCTGGCGGCCCGCATCGTGCGCGCGGGCGGCGTCGACGGCGTCATCTCGCTCGGCTGCCTGATCCGCGGCGCCACCGACCACTACGACCTGATCGCGGGCGAGGTCACCAAGGCGCTCGGGCACCTCTCGATCGAGGGCGCGGTGAAGGCCGTCCCGGTGGCCGTCACCTTCGGCGTCCTCACCACCGACACGCTGGAGCAGGCGATCGAACGCGCGGGCACCAAGGCCGGCAACAAGGGCGCCGACGCGGCGCTCGCCTGCGTCGAGCAGGTCAACCTCCTGCGCGCCATCCCGCTCGGGGCCTGACCGGTGGGCTCCCGGACCAAGGCGCGCGAGACCGCGCTGCAGGCGCTCTACCAGCTCGATTCGGGCGGCGGCAGCGGCCGTGAGGTGCTCGCGGGCCACTTCGATCCGCTCGACGCCGACACCCGCAAGTTCGCCGAGGAGCTGGTCGCCGGCGTGCAGAAGGAGCGGGCGGCCATCGACGCCATCATCGAGAAGACCAGCACCAACTGGAAGATCGAGCGGATGGCGCGGGTCGACCGCAACGTGCTCCGCCTGGCCATCTACGAGCTGCTCCGCCGACCCGACGTGCCCGTCAAGGTCACGCTCAACGAGGCGGTCGAGCTGGGCAAGAAGTTCGGCTCCGAGGAGTCTTCGGCGTTCGTCAACGGCATCCTCGACAAGGTGGCGCACGCCGAGGGCCTGGGCGCGCTGCCCAAGCAGGGTGAGTAGCAGCCTGGCTCCGCGTGGCGGGTTCGGTAGGAATCGATACTCTTCGATGCTCTTCGATCAGGACGCAACGGCCGAAAAGTGGACCTCTCCTTCTACCCGCTCACGCTCGAGGCGATCGACCAGGCCGACGCCGAGGCGCTCTGCCTCTTCGTCGGCGAGGACGAGCGCCCGCTGACCGGCCTCTCGGGGCTGGCCGACTGGCGGCTGGCGGGCGGGCTCTCGCGCCTGCTGCGCAAGGGCCTCGTGACGGGCACCAGGGGCGAGGCGCTGCTGACGCCCGGCTCGAGGCTGGGGTTCCGCAAGCTGTTCCTCTTCGGCCTCGGACCCATCGGCCGGCCTGAGACCGCCGGGAGCGAGTCGTACGAAGAGCAGCTCTCCGCGCGGGTGGCCGACTGCGTGCGCCGCCTCCACGCGGCCGGCGTCGAGGACGCGGCGATGCAGCTCCCCTCGCGGCTCCCGCTCGACCTCGGCATCCGCACCCTCATCGACGAGCCGCTGTCCCCTGCGCGCGCGCTCGTCTTCGGCCCCGATCCGGCGGCGTTGGTGCGGGCGCTCTCGCACGCAGCCACCCGCGGACAGAGCGACGCGCGCCACGAACGCCGCGTCATCAAGGTGCCCGGTCCGCCGCGCCCCCAGCCGCAGGCGCGGGTGCCACAGCAGCCCAAGCCCCCGACGCTGGAGATGCCGAAGCCCTCGCCGCTGCCGTTCCAGCCTTCGGTGTCGCGGAGCACCACGGCCAATGCGTCCGCGCCGGTGGTGGTCATGCCGGCGCCCGCGGGTTTTGGCTTCGTCGCCGATGCCGCGGTGGCGGCGCCGACTCCTTCAAGCGTCGCCCCGGCGAGCTCGGAGCCGCCGTTTGCTCCCGCCGTGCCGGACTCCGAGCCGCCGGTGGCTTCGAAGGCGGAGCCTGTGGTGGCAGCGCCCGAGGAGGCTGCGCCCGAGGCCGCTCCCAAGGTCGCACCAGCAGCCGCCGCGCCCAAGGGGCCGCCCCCTCCGCAGGCGCCCGTGGAGGTGCCCAGGTCGGACGCCGCCAGGGCGCTCGAGAGCAAGGCGCCCGTGCCGCTCGACCACAAGGCGCCGCGCTTCAAGCCACCCCAGCCCGCCAAGAAGGGCGGCGGGAAGAAGAAGCGGTAGGAGAGCCCGCTACCGCAGACGCCGGACGGTCACGGCCAGCTTGCGCCAGTGGTGCTCCTCGCGCAGCAGCGTGCCCGCGCGCGTCTCGATCACCAGCCCTTCGGGCTCGGGCGTCCAGGAGAGCTTGAGCGCCTCGTGGCCCGCGGCGATGAAGACGAGGTCGTCATTGGCGGGCTCGAACGGCGACCCCGCGCGGCGCAGCGCCACCTGCGTGGTCTCGCCGTCGCCGCACCGACGCGCGAACACCGCGGCCATCCACTGCCCGCCCGGCGAACGGTGCTCGGCCGAGACGGTGTTGGTGCACTCCCCCGGCCACTTGCGCGAGACCCAGAACGCCCCTGCGGCGATGCAGACGAGCACCGCCGCGAGCGCGCCCAGCGCGACCTTGGCAGATCCGGTCTGCATCAGGGCGTCAGGCGCTCCATCATGCGCGGGAACGGGATCGTCTCGCGCAGGTGGTGCAGGCCGCAGATCCACGAGACGGTGCGCTCGACGCCCAGGCCGAAGCCCGCGTGCGGCACCGACCCGTACTTGCGCAGGTCGAGGTACCAGCCGAACGCCTCCATCGGCAGGTTGTGCTTCTCGATGCCGGCCTTGAGCGTCGCGTAGTCGTCTTCGCGCTGGCCGCCGCCGATGATCTCGCCGTAGCCCTCGGGAGCGAGCACATCGACCCCCAGCGCGACGTTGGGGTCGGTCGGGTCCTTCTTGAAGTAGAAGGCCTTCATCTCGGCCGGATAGCGGTGCACCATCACGGGCCGGTCGAACTCCTTGCAGAGGATGGTCTCCTCGTCGCCGCCGAAGTCGTCGCCCCACTTGATCGGGTTGCCGGCCTTCTGCAGCGTGGCCACCGCTTCAGTATATGTAATACGCGGGAACGGCTTCTGGACCTTCTTGAGCGCCTCGACGTCGCGCTCGAGCACCAGCTTCAGCTCGGCCTCGTGCTTGGCGAGCACCCGCTTGACGATCTCACAGAGGAAGTCCTCGGCCAGGTCCATGTCGCCCGCGAGGTCCATGAAGGCCACCTCGGGCTCCACCATCCAGAACTCGGTGAGGTGGCGGCGGGTCTTGCTCTTCTCGGCGCGGAAGGTGGGCCCGAAGACGTAGGCCTTGCCCACGGCCATCGCCGCCGCCTCGCCATAGAGCTGCCCGGACTGCGTGAGGTACGCCTTGCCGAGGTCGAAGTAGGGCACCTCGAAGAGCGTGCTGGTGCCCTCGCAGGCGGCCGGCGTGAGGATGGGCGCGTCGACCAGCGTGAAGCCGCGCTCGTCGAAGTAGTCGCGGATCGCCTTGATGATGGTGTGCCGCACGCCGAGCACCGCGCGCTGCCGCGACGAGCGTAGCCAGAGGTGCCGCTGCTCTTGTAAGAAAGCGACGCCGTGCTCCTTCGGCTGGATCGGGTACCCGGCCTCGCCCTGGATCACTGCGAGGTCCGTTACTTGAAGTTCGAACCCGAGCGGGCTGCGCGTGTCGGCGGCCACCGTGCCCGTGACCGAGATCGACGACTCCTGGTGCGCGGCGGCCGCGGCGTTGAACGCCGCCTCGGGGACCTCCTTCTTGGAGACGACGCACTGGATGACGCCCGTGCCGTCGCGGAGCTGGAGGAAGTGGAGCTTGCCCGACGACCGCTTGTTGTAGAGCCAGCCGTGGAGCGTGACGGAGGTGCCGGGCGCGTGGAGGCCCTTGGCGATGTCGGCGACGTAGATGGACGGAACCATGCGGGTTGCCCTCTTGAGAAAGGGTGCGATTTCTAGCACGGGTGCGGGAGGAGTGGCGCGGCCGAACGGGTGCAGCATCGAGCGGCGCACGACAACTAACAACTACTTCTCAGGAAGAGAGGAACCTAGAGCGCCGAACGGTGTGACTCCCGTCGCCAGACCGATCGGCGCTCTAGGATCAGCGGAGAACGGCAAAGGACCGTGTTCGATTTCCCGTGGTGGCCTCGCCCTAACTCCTGTTACCTAGAAATGCGCCTGCGCACGCTGCGTAGGCCCGCTGCACGCAGTCCCTGGAGCCATACCGCATGAGACTCTCTTCCGGCCCCCGGGCCGCGATCGTACTCGCAGCTTGCGCTCTCGTCGCCGCCGCTGCGCTCGGCCAGGCGCCGCCGCCAGCCCCGAAGGCTCCCGCTGCTGCGGCCGCCGTCCCCGCCGCAGCGCCCGCTGTGGCCGACCCCGCTCCGGTCGCGCGCATCGCCGAGCCCGGGACCGCGGCTGCGGTGGTCCCCGCGGCGGCGCTGCCCGAGGTGCCGCTCGCGGGGTGGGACGCCGAGGCCGTGCGCGTGCCCAGCAAGCCCGAGGCGTGGGGCGGCGAGCGCTCCACCGAGCGCGACCGTCAGGAAAGCCGCCTCTCGCAGCGGGTGGCCGACTACGACCTGCGCGCGGTGCTCGACCCGGTCAAGCACACCCTCGAGGGCAAGGAGAAGCTGCGCTGGAGGAACCGGAGCGACCGGCCGATCCAGACGCTCTACTTCCATACGTTCCTGAACGGCTTCGAGGGGCCGAACTCCACCTGGATGACGGAGAAGAAGCGCTACGGCGCCTTCCGCAGCGACGTCGCGCTCAAAAAGGGCGAGTGGGGCTGGATCGACGTGCAGTCGGTGCGCGCGGGCGGCGTGTCCGCGAGCATGCGCTACGTGCAGCCCGACGGCGGGCCCGCCACCGACCGCTCGGTGCTGCGGGTCGATCTGGCGGCGGCGGTCGCGCCGGGCGCCGAGGTGGAGCTGGAGGTGGAGTTCCACGACCAGCTCCCGCGGGTGATGGCGCGGACCGGCTGGTATGACACTTTCCACCTGGTGGCGCAGTGGTTCCCCAAGATCGGCGTGCTCGAGGTGGGCGGCGAGCGCGGCGCCGAGGGCCCGCGCTGGAACGTGCACGAGTTCCACCTCAACACCGAGTTCTACGCCGACTGGGGCAGCTACGACCTCGAGGTGGTGGTCCCGAAGGGGTACGCGGTCGGCGCGGTCGGCGCGCGCACGGGTCCGCCTACCGAGGGTCCGGAGGGCGTCTCGCACAAGTTCCACCAGGACGACGTGCACGACGTGGCCTTCACGGCGTGGAACGGCTTCGCCGCGCCGCTCAAGGGGAGCTGGGACGGCCCGGGCAGCCCGCACGTCGAGGTGGAGGTGCTCTACCCCCCCGAGTACGAGGCGGCGGCGAAGCTGGCGCTGCCGGCGACGCTCGATGCGCTCAAGTACTTCTCCGAGACGCTCGGACCGTATCCGTACAAGACGGTCACGGTGGTGGTCCCGCCGTTCAACGCCACCGAGGCGGGCGGCATGGAGTACGAGACCTTCTTCACCACCACCGGCGGCACGGGGCCCATGCTGGCGGCGGTCCGCTACGTCACCGTGCACGAGTTCGGCCACGGCTACTTCATGGGCCTGCTCGCCTCCAACGAGTTCGAGGAGCCGTTTCTAGACGAGGGCATGAACGAGTGGTGGGACTCGCGGATGCAGCAGGACGAAGCGGTCCACTTCGACCTCGGGCTCGCCTCCAAGCTGGGCTTCAACCTGCCCGACCTGCGCATCTTCGACTTCGAGCACCTCGCGGGGGCCAGCCGCACCGTGCCCGATCCACTTGGCCACAGCTCGTGGAATCGCTTCTCCAGCGGCACCTACGGCAGCATCTACCCGCGCACCACCATCGTGATGCACGACCTCGAGCAGCGGCTCGGCAAAGGCGCCATCGCCCGCGGGATGAAGCTGTATTACCAGCGCTGGCACCACCGGCACCCGAGCGCGGCGGATCTGAAGCAGGCGCTCGCCGACGCGGCCCCCGAGCACAAGGCGGTCATCGAGCGGTGGTTCGAGGAGCAGGTCTACGGCGGCGAGCCCGTGGACGACGTGCTCAGCGACATCGAGACCAGCGAGCTCGTCCCCGAGCCCGGCACCGTGCTGCGCGAGGGCAAGCGGCTGGAGCTCGAGCCCGAGGCCGTCGAGAAGGAGATCACCGAGACGCGCAAGGCGTTCGACAAGGCCAAGGCCGAGGCGAAGAAGGCCGAGGCAAAGGAGGCCAAGGACTCCAAGGCCGACACGAAGGAAGCGAAGTCGGCCCGCGACGAGGGCGCGCCCGGTCCGTTCCCCTGGCGCTCGGTGGTCAAGGCGCGGCGGCTCGGCGCGCAGGTGCCGCAGACGCTCTTGGTCGAGTTCGACGGCGGCGCCAAGGAGACCCTCGCCTGGCCCGTGGGCGAGCGGTGGCACCGCTGGGTCTTCGACCGGCCCGTGCGCGTGAAGCAGGCGCAGCTCGATCCGCAGCGTGAGATCCTCCTCGACGTCAACAAGCTCGACGACGGCAAGACCCGCGAGAAGCACGGCCTCCCGGCCACCCGCTGGACGCTCGAGGCGGGCGCCTGGGTCTCGCTCCTCTTCTCCCTGGTGGGTGGCCTGTGATCACGCCCGGTCTCGTCAAGCGGGCGCTGGTGCGCGCCGCGCAGTGGCGGCTCTTCCTCTTCGCGCCGCTGGTGCTGCTGCTCCCCACCGCGGTGGCGCTGGTGCCGATCGCGCGGCTCCTCGGCGAGCAGCTCGACCACGCCATCCGCTGGAAGGAGCTGACCCCGCGCCTCGACTCGGCGGGGTTCCTCGATCTGGTGAAGATTCTCGGCCAGAAGGACACCGGCGCGCAGCTGAGCCCTGGGCTTCAGTTGGGCTTCCTGCTGATGCTCGTCCTCTCGCCGCTGCTTGCTGGCGCGGCGTTGACGGTCGCGGGCAAGGACGAGCCTCCCCCGCTGCGCGAGCTCTTCCAAGGCGCGGCCGGGCTCTATGGGCGCCTCTTGCGGATGGAGGTCATGAGCCTGATCCCGTATGGCCTCGCCGCCGCCGCTCTCGGCGGGCTCGGGGCTTGGCAGGGCAAGCTGGCCGACAAGGCCATCACCCAGGCGCACGTCACGGCCACGGGCCGCTGGTTCACCGCGGCGATGATCGTCCTCGCGGTGGTGGCGAACCTGCTCGTCGACGCCGGCCGCGCCTGGTTCGTCGCGCAGCCGCAGCGGCGCTCGGCTTTCTTCGCCCTCGGCGCCGGCGTGAAGCTGGTCTTCCGCCGGCCGATCGCCGCGCTCTCGGTGTCGCTCGCCTCCTCGCTGGTGGGCCTCGGGCTCGCTGCCGGCGTGATCCTGCTGCGGCAGCAGATCACGCAGTCTGGCGGCGGCGCAGTGCTGCTCGCGCTCGTGCTCGGCCTGCTCTCTTCCGCGCTGGTCTCCTACTCCCACTCGGCGCGGCTCTGCGGTCTGGTGGAGCTGGCGCACGCCGACGCCGCCGACCGCGCCCGGGCCGCGCCCGCGCCGTTCGAGATGGAGCCCCCCAAGACGTCGCCTCCTCCTGCGTCGCCCGTGCACGCCGTGCCGGAGACGCTGCCCGTGGACTACGGCCGCTCGGCCGAGCCCGAGGTCGAGCCCGCGCTCGACGACACCTCCGCAGCGCTCGCGGCGACGTCCGGTCCGCCCGCCCGGGTCGAGGAGGCCCCGGCCACGCCCGCAGCGGCGCCGGTCTTCACGCCGATCGCCGCCCCCGAGCTCTCGGTCCCGCCGCCGGTCGCGGCAGCGGCGTTCCTCGAATCGCCGCTCTCGGCGCCGCCGCCCGTCGCTGCGCCGCTGGCTGCGGAGCTGGCTGCGTCCGTGGCACCGGCGCCAGTCGCCGCGCCGGGCGCGCCACCTCCGGCAGACCCCGCTGCGGGCAAGGGAGCGAGCTGAGATGGCCCGCACCGCGCTGCTCTACGGAGCCACCGGCCTGGTCGGCGGCGAGCTGCTGGGGCTGCTGCTCGCCTCGCCGGACTACGGCGCGGTCTGCGCTCCGGGTCGCCGGCAGCTGTCGGTGACCGACGCGAAGCTGCGCTCGCCGGTGGTGGACCTCAGCGCGCCGGCGCAGCTCGCGCCGTTCAGCGCGGTGGACGACGTCTTCTGCTGCCTCGGCACCACCATCAAGAAGGCCGGGTCGCAGGAGGCGTTCCGCAGGGTGGACTTCGACTACCCGCTCGCCGCCGCCAAGGCAGCGCACGCAGCGGGGGCGAAGCAGTTCGTCATCTGCACGGCCGTGGGGGCGGACGCGACGAGCGCGGTCTTCTACAACCGCGTCAAGGGCGAGCTGGAGCAGGCGCTGGGCGCGCTTCGGTTCCCGGGCGGGGTAAAAGTATTACACCCTTCGCTGCTGCTCGGTGAGCGCGGCGAGTCGAGGCCCGGCGAGCGGTTCGCCATCGTCGCGCTCGGCGGGATTCGCGGGGTGTTCGCCGGGCCGCTCGCGAAGTGGAAGCCGATCCAGGGCCGCGAGGTCGCGCAGGCGATGCTGCGCGCGGCGCTGCGGGAGCCGGCGGGAGACGCGGTCTACGAGGGGAGGTCGCTCTTCGGGCTGCTCGGCTGACCGGCGCCCAGGCGTCCGCGGGGAAGTCAGCGCTTGTCGCCAGGGCGCCCGCGGGCTTGAGTATGGCCTCGCCGCCCGCGACCCGGACGCGCGCGGGTGGCGGCGGTGCCGGGGCACCTGCCGATCAGCTTCGCGGAGGGCCTGCCCGCGCCCGCTTGACCTCGAAGGCCCCCCCGGAACACGAGGCAGCGCGGCGCCGGAGACCCTGCTAGGATGCCGCCCCTTTCCTGGGAGGCACTTTGCTGGACCGGTACGACCCGAAGTCGATCGAGCCGAAGTGGCAGCAGCACTGGAGCGAGCGCCAGCTGTTCCGCGCCGGGACGCGCGCGGGCGCCCAGAAGTACTACGCCCTCGCCATGCTCCCGTACCCCTCGGGCGAGATGCACATGGGGCATACGCGCGTCTACTCGATCACCGACGTCATCGCCCGCTTCGCACGCAAGCGGGGCCTCGACGTGCTGCACCCGTTCGGCTGGGACTCGTTCGGCCTCCCTGCGGAGAACGCCGCCATCAAGGAAGGCGTCCACCCTGCCGAGCGCACGCCGCGCAACATCGCCTCGTTCAAGCAGGACGTGATCCAGCTCGGCATCTCGATCGACTGGTCGCGCGAGATCGCCACCAGCGACCCCGCGTACTACCGCTGGAACCAGTGGTTCTTCCTCCGCATGCTCGAGCGCGGGATCGTCTACCGGCGCCGCTCGAAGGTGAACTTCTGCCCCTCGTGCAACACCGTGCTCGCCAACGAGCAGGTCGAGGACGGCAAGTGCTGGCGCTGCTCCAGCATCGTCGAAGAGCGCGAGATCCCCGAGTGGGCGTTCCGCATCACCGCCTACGCCGACAAGCTGCTGGCGGGCCTCGAGAAGATCGACTGGCCCGAGCGCATCCTCTCGATGCAGCGCAACTGGATCGGCCGCTCGGACGGCCTGGAGCTCGACTTCCCAGTGGTGGGGAGCGACAGCTCGATCCGCGTCTTCACCACCAGGGCCGACACCATCTTCGGCGCGACCTACCTGGCCGTCGCGCCCGATCACCCGATCCTCGCGCAGGCGCCCGCCGGCAAGAAGGCCGGGCTCGACGCCTTCGCGAGCAAGTGCCGCGCCCTCGCCAAGAAGGAAGGCGCCGGCAAGGCCGCCGCCGAGAAGGAGGGCCTCGACACGGGCCTCTTGGCGCAGAACCCGTTCACCGGCGCGCCCATCCCGGTGTGGGCGGCGAACTTCGTCCTCTCGGGCTACGGCACGGGCGCGGTGATGAGCGTCCCGGCGCATGACGAGCGCGACCACGAGTTCGCGCTCAAGTACGGGCTCGCCATCAAGCACGTCATCCGCAAGGCCGGGGCCGTGGCCGCGCCCGTCTTGGCGCCCGCGGAGGGCGAGCCGAAGGCGTTCACCGACCAGGGCGTGCTCTTCGACTCCGGCGCGTTCAGCGGCCAGGAGAGCGGCCCGGCGCGGCTCTCGATCGGCGCCGAGGCGCAGCAGCGCGGCATCGGCAAGCCCACGGTGAACTACCACCTGCGCGACTGGGGCGTGTCGCGGCAGCGCTACTGGGGCACGCCGATCCCCATCGTCTACTGCGACCGGTGCGATCCGCAGCACAAGGGCATCCCGGTGCCGGACGACCAGCTGCCGGTCACGTTGCCCGACATCGACGTCAAAGAAGTCCTCACGGGCAAGGGCGAGCCGCCGCTCGCCAAGGTGGCCTCCTGGGTGGCCACCACCTGCCCGAAGTGCGGCGGGCCCGCGCGCCGCGAGGCCGAGACGATGGACACCTTCGTCGACTCGACCTGGTACTGGGCGCGCTACCTCTCGCCGAAGGAGACGAGCGCGCCGTTCGCCAAGGCCGACGCCGACCGCTGGATGCCTGTCGACGTCTACGTGGGCGGCCCCGAGCACGCGGTCATGCACCTGCTCTACTTCCGCTTCTGGACGATGGTGATGCAGGAGCTGGGGCTCTGCGAGGTGTCCGAGCCCGCGAAGAAGCTGGTCACGCAGGGCATCGTCAAGGGCCGCGACGGCGAGAAGATGTCCAAGAGCAAGGGCAACGTGGTCTCGCCGCGCGAGATCATCGGCAACTTCGGCGCCGACACCGCCCGGCTCTTCATCCTCTTCTCCGCGCCCGCCGAGAAGGACATCGACTGGTCCGACGAGCAGGTCCAGGGCATGTACCGGTTCCTCGGGCGCATCTGGCGGCTCTTCGCGGCGTCGCTGCCCAAGCTGGGCAGCAAAGGCGCGCTCGCCGAGGCGACCGGCGCGGCGCTCGAGCTGCGCCGGCGCACGCACCGGACCATCGCGCGGGTCACCCAGCAGCTCGACCGCCTGCAGTTCAACACGGCGATCTCCTCGCTGATGGAGCTGTCGAACGCCGCTCAGGACCTCAAGGCCGAGTCGCCTGGCGAGCTGGCGGCGCTGCACGAGTGCCTCTCGGTGATGGCGCAGCTGCTCTCGCCGTTCGCGCCGCACCTCGCCGAAGAGGTCTGGGCGGAGCTGAAGGTGGCCGGGCTTTTGTCGGGCCCGGGCTCCGGGGTCGGCTCCGGCGACGAGCTGACGCTGATCGACTGGCCCGTCGCCGACCCCGCGCTCACCGTCGAGGACACCTACTCGATCGCGGTGCAGGTCAACGGCAAGCTGCGCGGCGAGGTGCAGGTCTCCGCGGCCGCCACCGAGGACGAGCTCCGCGCCGCCGCCGCAGCCGACCCGAAGGTGAAGCCCTGGCTCGACGGGAAGACGCTGAAGAAGTGCGTGGTCATCCCGAAGCGGCTGGTGAACTTCGTGGTGGCGGGGTAGTGCCCTCGCGCCGCCTCGCCCGCGCCGCCGCGGTCCTGGCGGCGTTGCCGTTTGCCCTGCCCGGCTGCGGCTACACCTTGGTGCGAGGCGCGGGGCCCGCGGGTCCTCTGCTGCGCGTCGCCGCGTTCAAGAACGCCACCGCACAGCCAGAAGCGGGCGGGCTCTTCGCTGCTGCGGCCCGCGAGCAGCTGCACCTGCGCGGCCGGCTGGCGGAGAACGGCGCGGTCGGCCCCGTTCTCGAAGGTGACCTCGCCGTCCTGCGCATGACGAGCAGCGTGCTCAGCGCTGGCTCGGTGGGCGCGCTGCGGGTGGAGGCAGAGCTGAGGCTGCGCATCACCGAAGCGGGCGTGGTCAAGGCCGAGGAGAGCGTCACCGGCGGCGAAGACTTCCTGCAGGGAGTGGACGTGCTCGGCACCGAGGCGAACCGGCGGGCGGCGCTGCGGCGGCTGGCGGAGCAGCTGGTGCGGTCGGGGCTGGAGCGGCTGGAAGCGGGGAGCTTGCTGGCGAAGTAGGCCGCTTTCGTTGACGGGAGCGTTGACGGGCGATGACCAGCGATGACGAGCGATGACATCGCCGTCCACGTTCATCTCAGCTGCCCAACGCGCTCCGGAAACACGAGCGCCCCGCGGCCAGGAGGCGAGCGGGGCGCGTGCGCTGCTGTGCTGTGCTGTCCGAGGCGAAAGACTACTTCGCCGCCGGTGCCGCCTTGCCGTGCGCGGCCTTCGACAGGCGCGCGATGCGGCGGGACGCCTGCGACTTGTGGATGATGCCCTTGGTCGCCGCCTTGGCGATCTTCTTGATCGCCTCCTTCAGCGCGGCAGCGGTCTTCTCAGTGCTGCGGGTCGTGTCGGTGCCCTCGAGCGTCTCGCGGAACTTGCGGACCTCGGTGCGGACGGCCGACGTGATGGAGGAGTTGCGGGCGCGGTGCTTGGTCGCCTGCCGGTTCTGCTTCTCTGCGGACTTGGTGTTGGCCACGGACTCTCGACTCCGTCAGAGCGTTGGGACGTTCTGCGTTTGAGGGGACCTGCGAAAAGGGAGCGGCGAATAGCACCGGCAGGGGTGGCTGTCAACGGCGGGATTGCAGCGGGCGGCGACAATCCTTGCCGGTTTCTTGTGCCTCCGAGTGGCGGGACCCTGGCCGCGCGATTGACCGATTGAGCGGCCTGTTACTCCACATGTTGTCCACCGAGGGAGCGCTGCCCCGCAAATCCCCGCCGATCGGATTTACCGTCAATCAATTGACACGATTCCGAATCAATTCAAGGTATCGTAAAAACACAGGAATCAACATTTTCGTCGCAGCCTCCAGGCCGGGTGACCTGCCAGATCCACCTGGGCTGTACGCTGGGTGGCCGGGGTGCAATCCACAGGTTGTCCACAATCGGCTTCCAGCCTTGGGATTGTGACACGGGACAACCGATCCCCCGCCCTCCGACACAGGCCCTACAGACCCCGCCGCTTGGCCTCGTCCCAGAGGGCGTCCATCTCCGCGAGGTTCGAGGTCTTGGGCTCCCGGCCCTGCTCGAGCAGCCGCGCCTCGATGTGGTGGAACCGGGCCTCGAACCGGCGGATGGTACCCCGCAGCGCCTCCTCCGGGTGCACCTTGGCGAAGCGCCCGAGGTTCGCCAGCGCGAACAAGAGGTCGCCCAGCTCCGCCTCGACGCGGGCGCGAACGGGCGCGGCTGCGGCGAGCTCGGCCTCCAGCTCGCCGAGCTCCTCCTTCACCTTCGCGAGCACGCCGCGCAGGTCGGGCCAGTCGAAGCCCACCGCCGCCGCCTTCTCGGTGACCCGCTCCGCGCGGACCAGCGCAGGCATGCCCGGGGGCACGCCGCCGATGGCCGACCGCGGCTTCTCGCCCTTGGCCTTGCGCTCGGCCTGCTTGATCTTCTCCCAGTTCGCCAGCACCTCGCCGGAGCCGCTGACGGTGGTGTCCGCGAAGACGTGCGGATGGCGGCGAGTCAGCTTGTCGGAGATGCCGTCGCAGACCTGGGCGAAGTCGAACCAGCCGTGCTCGCGCGCGATGCGGGCGTGGAACACCACCTGGAACAGCACGTCGCCGAGCTCCTCGAGGTGGTGGCGGACGTCGCCCGATTCGATCGCCTCGATCGCCTCGTGGGTCTCCTCGAGGAGGTAGGGCGTGAGGGTGCGCAGCGTCTGCTCGCGGTCCCAGGGGCAGCCGCCGGGGTCGCGCAGCTTGTCCATGATCCCCAGGATGCGCGCCGTGGCGGCCTCGGCGCGGGCGAGGTCGTGGGGCGTCTGCGGCGGGCCTCCGGAGGCGGCCTGGCCGGCGTCTGGAACAGGGGAGGGCGAGGCTGGGGGCTGGGCGGAGGCCTGCGGGTCGTCCATCCGCGGCTTCTACCACCGCCGCGGTCCGCCGCGAGCGCCTGGGGAAAAACCAGTAGATTTCTTGCTGGCCTCCGAGAGCCTCCGCTAGGATGAAAACGTGACTTCGAGGCGTTTTGGAAGGGCGCCGAGGCGCGCGCTCGCCACTCTGGGGGCGCTCTTCGGCCTCCTCGCTGTGCAGCCGGAGGCGGCTGGCCAGGCGGAAGCTCCGCCAGCCGCTGCCGCCGTGCAGCCTGCTGCCGCGCAGGCTCCTGCACCGCCTGCACCTGCCCGCGCGGGATCCGGCAGCGCCGCTGCGAAGCGCCCCCGACGCGGCGCTGGGTCGGGCCCGGTGGTGGCTGCGCCCGCCGCGGCCGCCGCACCCGCTGGAGCGGCCGCTCCCGAGGCCGCCGCCGCGAAGGCAGCAGCGTCCGCTGCCAACGACCCCACGCTCCCGCTCCCTGCCGCCGCAACCCCCGCAGCCACCGCCGCAGCCGGCGCCGCCGCGACCCGCTTCGGCACCCAGCTCCCCTCGGAGCGCATGGCCGACCTCGGCTCGCTCTGGGCCCAGCGCCGCGACTTCCTGCGCGACCGCGACGAGCGCCGGGCCGACGACCTCGAGAACCGCGTCCGTGCGCTCAAGGACGATCTGCAGATCGACAACCTCTTCACCATCGGCGCCGCGCTCGTGCGCGAGAGCCAGGACGCGTTGGCGGGCGGCTCTCCCGCGCTGGCGCACAAGCGTTGCAAGCAGGCCACCGAGCTCGCGCCGGCCCTCCCCGACGCGTGGGGCTGCCTCGCCCGCGCGCTGCTCGCCGAGGACTTGGGCCAGTTCAAGGACGCCGCCGGCGCCTGGCTCGAGATGGTGAAGGCGGCCGCCGCCGACCCCCGCGTGTCGCGCGCGTGGCTCGCCAACGTGGGCACGGTCCTGCTGGCGGGGCTCTTGCTCTCGGGCCTCGCCTTCGTGGTGCTGCTCTTCGCCCGCTACGCGCAGCTCTACATGCACGACGTCCACCACCTCTTCCCGGCGGGCGCGCGGGCCTGGCAGACGCGCATGCTGGCGGCGGTGCTGCTGCTCTCTCCGCTCCTCCTCCAGCTCGGCCCGGTGCCGCTGCTCTTCACGGCGCTGGCGGGCTGCGCGCTCTACTGCTCCACCGTCGAGGTCGGCGCGGGCGTCGTCGTGATGCTGGTGCTGGCCGCCTCGCCGTTCGCCGCCGAGGGCCTGGCGCGGCTGGCCGCGTTCGGCGGACCGGCGGCCGACGTCTGGCTGATCGAGAGCAGCGAGGGCTCCTCCGCCGCGCTCGGTCGCCTCCAGCGCCGCGCCGAGACCGTGGGCGACTTCGCGGTGGCCTTCTCGATCGCGCGCAGGGACAAGCGCGAGGGCGATCTCGCCTCGGCCGAGCAGCTCTACAAGAAGGCGCTCGAGGCGAGCGGCGTCTCCGGCGAGGCGCTGGCCGCGGCCCACAACAACCTCGGCAACGTCTATCTCTTGATGGGCGACGCGCCGAAGTCGATCGCCCAGTACCAGCAGGCGATCGAGCTGCAAGATGCCTCCGCGCCGGCCCACTTCAACCTCAGCCGTGCATACTCGGGCGGCGGCGTCGAGCAGCTCGAGAAGGTCCAGGCCGAGCAGGCGCGCGCCTTCGAGCTCGACCGGCCCGCCATCGACGCCTTCTCGGGCTTCACCCTCCAAGTCAACCGCAAGGCGAACAAGTTCGTCATGGACGTCCCGCTCCCCCAGAGCAGCCTCGAGCCGCTGGCCGCGGTGGAGGCCGGCATCGCCAGCCCCGTGGGCGACGAGGCCCGGGCCATGCTCGGCGGGCCGCTGCCGCCCGGCACCGCGCCGCTCTTGCCGCTCGGCGCCGCCCTGGTCTTCGTGGTGCTCCATGCGCTGCGCAGCCGCATCAAGCCGTCGGGCCGCTGCGAGCGCTGCGGACGCGAGGTGTGCAAGCGCTGTGACCCCGACGCGCGCCCGAGCGAGGCGCTCTGCGCGCAGTGCGTGAACGTCTTCGTGCGGCGCAACAACGTCGACCCCACCGAGCGGATCCGCAAGGAGGTCCTGGTGCACCTCTACCAGCGGCGCCGCACCCTGACGCTGCGGGTGCTGGGGGTGGTCTCTGGCGCAGGCCACGTGCTGCTCGGCTACCCGGTGCGCGGGCTCGTCTACATGGGGCTGACGGGCTGCCTCGCGGCGAGCGTCCTCCTCTGGCGCGGCATCAGCCACGACCCCATCGCGGTGCGGACGGTGATCTCGCCCCTGCGCGTGGGCCTCACCGCGGCCGTCTTCATCCTCGTCTACGGGCTCTGCTTGCGCGACCTGATCGTCAAGCAGCGGCAAGAGGGGAGCTAGGTACCAGACCATGGCGCTCTCCGGAACCCTCAAGGACTTCGGCATCGCCGACATCCTCCAGCTGATCGGCCACCAGACCAAGACCGGCTCGCTCTTGCTCAAGAGCGGGCGCGACGAGGTGGAGGTCTCCTTCCGCGAGGGCAACGTCGTCTTCGCCACCGAGAAGAACCGCAAGTCGAACCACTTCCTCGGCACCATGCTCCTGCGCGCGCAGCTGGTGAGCACGCCGCAGCTCGAGGAGGCGCTGCAGCAGCAGCAGCGTTCGCTCAAGCGGCTCGGCGACATCCTGGTGGAGATGGGCGCGCTCTCGCAGCCGCAGCTGGCGCAGATGGCCAAGCTGCAGACCACCGAGACGCTCTACAAACTGTTCCGCTGGAAGAGCGGCACCTACGAGTTCAGCCAGCGGGAGATCGACGCGGGCAAGAGCACCTTCGATCCGATCCGCGCCGAGTCGATCCTGCTCGAGGGCTTCCGGCGGATGGACGAGTGGCCCAACGTCCGCAAGAAGATCCCCTGGGAAGACGCGACCATCAAGAAGCTGCAGGAGCTCGATGTCCGCGATGTGCCGGCGATCGACGACGGCGGCCTCGGCCTCGACGGGCTCGACGGCGGCGGCGGCGGCGAGGGCAAGCCCAGCGAGCGGCACAAGGCGATCTTCAAGCTCGCCGAGGAGGGCCGCACCGTGCAGCAGATCACCGACCTCTCCCGCATCGGCGAGTTCGAGTCGCTCAAGGCGATGGTCGAGCTGGTCGACTGGGGCTACATCGGCATCGTCCCCCCGGCCCGCGGCGGCGTCGCGGCGATGAAGGAGCTGGCGGCGGGCGGCCGCATGCTGGCGCGCTCGGGCGGGCTGGTCCGCATCGCCATCTCGCTGACCTTCTTCCTGGCGACGTTCTGGCTCCTCCACCTCGCGGCGCCCAGCCTGGGGAGCTCGCGCGCGGAGCACCACGCGCGGCGCGGCGCGGCGACCCGGCTCCTGGCGCGCGGGCAGCTGCTCCGGCTCGAGAGCGCGCTCGAGGTGTACCGGCTCGAGCACGGCGACTACCCGCTGGCGCTGGCCGCGCTCGTCGAGGGGCAGCTGCTCGGCGAGTCCGACCTCAAGTACCCGTTCGCCGACCCGTATCACTACCGCAAGACCGCAAACGGGTTTGTGCTGCTGCCCCCGCTCGATTAGGTTTGGCGGTCCGGGCTGCGCGGACCTCTCGCCGCCCGCTCTGGTGAAGAATTGGGCGAACCCTCAGCGCGGTTGGAACTATCAGATAGCGAGCGGGCCAGGACCCTCGCTGGACGTGGTCCGCCACCCGCTGGTGCAGGAGGTGGTCCGCGCCTACGACGCCTTCGACCTGCGCAGGGCCGCAGCGGGGAGCGGAAACGTCTTGAGCAACGCCGCGCCCGCAGCGGTGTCCCAGCGAGCGTCGGGCAACCAAGGACCCAGATAATGGCCAACGCAGCCTCGCGTCTCCGCTCTTGCGCAAAGCCCGCGTCGAGGGCGCTCCCCCTGCTCGCGCTCGCCCTCCTGGCGAGCTGCGCGACTGCCACTGCCACTGGCTCGGCGACCCCTGCTGCCGCGCCCGCCGCGGTGCTGTCGGCGGCCGGGACGACCGCTCCTTTGGTGGCCCAGGCGCTCGGCGAAGGCGTCGACAAGCTGGACGTGCCGATCGCGAACGCCCACCCGAAGTGGCCCTCGGAGATCCAGTTCGTCGAGGACGACTGGCGCGGCGCGCTGGAGAAGGCGAAGGCCGAGCACAAGCCGCTCTTCGTCGACTCGTGGGCGACCTGGTGCCACACCTGCCTCTCGATGCAGCGCTTCGTCTTCCCCGACGCGGGCCTGCGGCCGGTAAAGGACGCGGTGATCTGGCTCTCGGTGGAGACCGAGCAGGAGCACGCGCGCGAGTTCGTCGAGAAGTACCCCGCCGAGGGCCTGCCGACCTTCCTCCTCCTCGACCCGGACGACGGCGAGGTGCTCTCCCGCTGGCTCGGCTCCGGCACGGTGAACGAGTTCCGCGGCTTCGTGCAGGAGGGCGTCGCGCTCCTCGCCGCCAAGGCTGGCGGGGCGCAGCTGCCCGAGGCGGCGCGGCTCGCGCGCGACGGCGACGCTGCCGTGCTCAAGCGGGATCGGGCGGCCGCCGCCTTTGGCTATCGCGCGTCGCTCGCTGCCACGCCCAAAGGCGACCCGGCGCGCCCGGAGCGCTTGATGAAGCTGGTGTCGTCGCTGCAGCGCGTGCCGGGCGGGCCTGCCGAGTGCGTGCAGCTCGGCCTCTCGGAGCTGGCCGGGATGCCCGACAGCGCGGTCGGCGCCGACTTCGCCGGCACTGTCGCGGGCTGCGCCGAGAAGGTGCTCGACCCGAAGGCGTCTCCCAAGGCGGAGCAGGCCCAGGCCCTGGCAGCGAAGTCGCTGCTCAAGTCGGCCGAGCTGCGCCTGACCGCGCTCACCAGCGATCCGGTCGCGCCGCTCTCGGTGGACGACCGCAGCGACGCGCTGGCCACCCTGGCCGACCTTCAAGAATCGGACGGCCGGAAGCCCGAGGCCATCGAGACGATGAAGAAGCGCGCCGCCATCCTCGAGGCCGGCGCCGCGGCAGCGCCCGACGCCGCGACCGCGTCCACCTTCGACGCCCACCGCACCGATGCCTACGTCGCTCTCGGTGAGCTCGCCAAGGCTGAGCAGCTGCTCGCGGGCCGCGAGAAGGACCTGCCCGCCGACTACAACCCGCCTGCCCGGCTGGCGCGGGTATTACACTTGCAAAAGCGCGACCCCGAGGCGCTGGCGGCCGCCGACCGCGCGCTGGCGCTGATGACGAAGGGCCCGCGCCGGGTCGGGATCCTGGCCCTCAAGGCGCAGATCCTCACAGCGCTGGGGAAGCCCACGGAGCTCGTGCTGCGCGAGCAGTTGGCGGTGCTCAAGGCGCTCCCGGCTACCCAGCGGCGGCCCGAGGCGGAGGCGAAGCTGGAGGCGCAATTGGCGGCGCCGGCGGGAAAGCCGTAGAGCTGCCTTAGAGCGCCTGCTCGGGGCTGCTCCTCTTCCCTTGACCCCGCGCCCCCTCTGCCCGATGGTCCGCGCCCCATGCCACTCCTGAAAGGCGCGGCGACCTTCACTCGCTACCGCGTCGAGCCCGATGCGAAGTCCCAAGAAACCCCTGGCGGCAAGCCTGCGAAGGCCGCTCCCAGGAGTGGCAAGCACGCCCCCTACAAGCCCAAGACCGACCTCGCGAAGCTGCTCAAGCTCCGCGCCTTCGTCGCCCTCGAGCCCGGCGGCGAAGAGGAGCGCGCGCAGGGCTTCTGCGAGCAGGGCATGAAGGACGGCTTGGAGTTCACCCCCGGCGCGCTCTACGAAGGCGAGTTCGCCCTCTTCAGCTACCGCGTCGACGAGGTCCGCATCCCCTCTGCGCAGGTGAAGGCCGAGCTCGAGGCGTGGGCGCAGCAGTTCGAGGCGGCCGAGCAGCGCAAGCCCTCCCGCAAGGAGAAGCTCGACCGCAAGGGTGAGATCCGCCACACGCTCAAGTCGAAGTACCCGATCACCACCAAGCTCTACGACGTCAGCTGGAACCTGGAGGCGGGCTTCCTGCAAGTCTGGGCGGGCTCGCGCAAGGCGATCGACGAGGTATCCGTGGCGGTCGAGCAGGCGCTCTCCTGCAAGCTGGTGGCGGTCGCGCCGGTGACGGTGGCGATGGACCTCGGCATTCCCGACGGCTCGCTGATGCCCACCGCCGAGCTCTCCAACCCCGAGGACTTCGAGGCCGCCAATGGCTAGGCCTCAGCAGGGCAGCAAGAGCGGCAAGAAGCAGGGCGGCGCGAAGAGCAAGTCGCGCGAGGAGGCCGCGTTCCAGCGCGGCGAGACCGGCGTCGACGGGGCCGCGGTCGAGGAGACGAAGGACCTCGCCGAGGTGGAGCGCGGCAAGGCGCGCGAGGCGTTCCTGCGCGGCAAGGCGTGGCTCGGCCGGGAGCTGCTCACCTGGCTGCTCTTCCGCTCCGAGTCGTCGGGGCCGCTCTTGAAGCTCGACAAGCAGCCCGTCACGGTGCTCTTCGAGGGCCGGCTGGTGCTGCGCGGCGTCGCGGGCGAGGTGGTCGAGAACACGCTGCGCGGCGCGATGGCCCCTTACTCGCCGCTGGTGCGGCGCGCGCTCGAGCGCGGGCTGCTGGTGCACGGGGCGCGGCTGCGGCTCACCCACGGCGACCGCAGCTACGAGGTCACCCTCGACGCCGAGCAGTTCGACATCCGCTCGGCGCGCCTGCCCGAGCTGCCCGCGCTCGACAAAGGCGAAGAGGACGACCGCCGCAGCGAGCGGCTCTACCTCTCCGAGCAGCTCGCCGGGCTGGTGCGGGCGCTGATCGAGCGGTTCCTCGAGGTGCGCGCGACGCCGAAGTGGATGAAGGAAGAGGTCCCGGCGCTCAAGGCGTGGATGTCCGAGGAGCGGCCGAAGGGCTAGCGCCCTCGGCGGGGCGCTCCTGGGGCCCATCTACGGGATGTTCCGTGGGTTTGCGGTGCTGCCGTTCGTTGCTTGCTAGATCGCTCCCGCGGGCTGAGAATCGGCGGTCCTGATGCCCGACGAACGACCAGACGCGCCAGACGACAAGGGCCCCGGCGAGCTGCTGCGCTCGCAGCTCCTGCGCGGGCTGCCGGGCGCGCCCCAGTGGTGGCAGCGGCTGGTGAGGGTGCGCGGCGTGCGGCCGCTCTTGGGCTTGTGGCTCCTGCTCGCGGTGGTGGTGGCGTCTGCGTTCGTGCTCACCCCGGCGCGGCTGACGCCTGCCATCCCGGGCGATGAGGCGCTCGGCAGCGTCTCGACCGTCACCATCAAGGCCGACCGCGACTACGACGTGCTCGACGCCGAGGCCACGCAGGCCCGGCGCGACGAAGCGGCGCGGTCGGTGCGGCCCGTCTACCACTTCGACGCCTCGGCAGCCGGCCTGCTGCAGGCCCGCATCGAAGCGGCCTTCGCGCAGGGCAGGGCGGCGGCCGAGGAGTGGCAGCAGCTGAACCCCGCCAAGGCTGCGCGCATCTCGGCGGCGCAGGCCGAGAAGGTCCGCGCCGGCGTGGTCCCCAAGCACAAGGCCGCGCCCGAGGAGGCCGAGCTGCTGAAGTTCCTCGCCGGTCACAAAGACGGGTTCCTCAAGGCGCTGCAGGCGGTGATCGACGACGACGACTACCTCGAGCTCGCCAAGGCGGGCTTCGACCCCACCATCGAGCGCGCCGCCATGCGGCTGGCGGGGCTTGGCTCCGCGGGCTACGCCGCCCAGGAGCGAGAGCTGCTGGCGGCAGAGCGGGAGCGCGGCATCACCGTGCGGCCGATCCAGGGCGACAGCCACCTGCCGGCTGGCCCCGAGGCGCTGGTGCGCGACATCGACCGCATCCGCGACCTGGCGCAGGTCCGGGCCGAGGTGGACAAGCTCGCCGCCGATCAGCTCTCCGACCTGCCCGCGGGCCCACGCCGCGCGGTGGGGGACCTGGTGCGGCGTTCGATCCGCGCCAACCTCACCTACCAGGACGCCGAGACCCGCTCGCGCATCGAGAACAAGCGGCAGGCCGTGCGCGAGGTGTTCCTCCAGGTCCGCAAGGGCGAGAAGATCCTCGGCGACGGCGAGGTGGTGACCCGCCAGCACCTGCTCATCTTCCGCGCCATCGGCGAGGCCGGACGCAGCCCCGGCGCCGCGCAGGTGCGCTGGGGCTCGGCGCTCTTCGCGGCGATCATCTGCTCGGTGCTGTTCGAGTTCGGCCGCCGCAACGTGCGCCGCTTCAGCCTGCGCAGCCGCGACGTCATCCTGGTGGCCGCGGTGTTGCTCTTGCAACTCCTGCTCGTGCGCGGCGGGCTGGCGGCCGGCGACCTGCTCAACGACCGGGTCCGCGACGCCTTCGGCCCTCGCGGCTGGCAGGCGGCGCTCGCTGGCGACCTCTTCACGGGCGCGCTCCCGCTGGCCGCCGGGGCGATGCTGGTGCGCTTCCTCCTCTTCAGCGAGGCCGCGCTCATCTGGGTCGCCGTCTGCGCGCCGCTGGCGGGCCTGCTCGCGGGCTCGTCGGCCGGGCTGCAGACCGCGGTGATCACGCTGGTGGCCGGCGTGGTGGCTGCCGACCGCGTCAGCCACGCCGGGAGCCGCGCCGCCGTCTTCCGGGCGGGCCTCTGGACCGCTGCCGTCACCGTCGCGCTCTTCTCGGCGTTCGCGCTCTTTGGCGGCCGCTTCTGGTCGGCCGAGACCGCGGCCCAGCTCTGCGGCGCGGTGCTGGGCGGGGCGCTGATCACGCCGCTCCTGGTGCTGCTCGTCGCGCCGCTCTGCGAGCTGGTCTTCGGCGTGGTCACCGACGTGCGCCTGCTCGAGCTTGCCTCCTTCAACCACCCGGTGCTCAAGGACCTCATCGTCCAGGCGCCGGGCACCTACCACCACAGCATCGTGCTCGGGCAGCTGGTCGACGCGGCCTCGAAGGCGATCGGCGCCAACGGGCTCTTGGCCCGGGTGGGCGCGTACTACCGCGACATCGGCAAGGGCAAGAACCCGCTCTACTTCGGCGAGAACCAGCGCCTCGACAACCGGCACGACCAGCTCTCGCCGCAGACCTCGGCGGAGATCATCCTGCGCCACGTGCAGGACGGCATCGACCTCGCCGTGCAGGCCCACCTGCCCGCCGCCGTCATCGACTTCATCCCGCAGCACCACGGCACCCGGCTGGTCGGCTACTTCTTCCACAAGGAGAAGGAGGCCGCGGCGCGCGCGGGCCTGCCGCCGCCGCCGGAGGAGGGCTTCCGCTACCTCGGGCCCAAGCCGCAGAGCCGCGAAGCCGCCCTGGTGATGATCGGCGAGGTGGTCGTCGCCACCTCCAGCCAGCTCGGCGACGCGCCCGCGCACGAGCAGGAGAAGCGGCTGCAGCAGATCGTCGAGCACGCGGTGGCCGGCGTGCTGGCGGAGAACCAGCTCGACGAGTGCGAGCTGACCTCGCGCGACCTGGCGCTGACGCAGAAGGCGTTCGTCGAGACCATCCTCCACCTCTCGCGCGCGCGGGCCGAAGGCGCCGGGCCCGGGTCGAAGCCGCCGCCGCTGCGCGTGCTGCCCGATGTGCCCGGGGTGGCGGACGAGGCGGCTGCGCGCCGCTCGGGGAGCACTTGAAGCGCACGGCCGTGAACCGCACCATCCTGCTGCTCGGGCTCACCTCGTTCTTCGGCGACGTCGCCAGCGAGATGGTGGTGCCGCTGCTCCCCGCCTTCCTCGTGCAGCTCGGCGGGGGCGCGTCCTTCATCGGGCTGATCGAGGGGTCGGCCGAGGCGGTCGCCTCGCTCTTCAAGTACCTCTCGGGCCGGCTCGCCGACCGGGTGCCGCGCCTCCTCCCGCTCGCCGCCGCGGGCTACGCCATCTCGGGCGCGGTGCGGCCGCTGCTCGCGCTCTGCGGCGCGCCCTGGCAGGTGCTCGTCCTCCGCTGCACCGACCGGGTGGGCAAGGGCATCCGCACCTCGCCGCGCGACAAGCTGCTCACCCTGAGCGCTCCCGACGGCGCGCTGGCGGAGGCGTTCTCGTTCCACCGCGGCATGGACCACCTCGGCGCGGCGGTGGGCCCGCTGGGCGCGGCGGCGCTGCTCTTCGCGGTCCCTGGCGACCTGCGGCGGGTCTTCCTCATCGCCTCGGTGTTCGGCTTCGTCGCGCTGCTCTCGCTGCTGCTGGTGCGGGAGAGGCCCACCCAGCCCACGCCGACAAAGATTGCCGAAGCAACCATTGCTTCGGCAAGCAGTGTCCCCGCTGCCTCGCGCGCGCGCGTCCCGCCGGCGCTGCTGGCGGCGATCGGCCTGTTCACGCTGGGCAACTCGAGCGACGCGCTCCTGCTCCTGCGGGCGCAGTCGCTGGGCGTGCCCGCCGCGCACCTGCCGCTCCTGTGGACCGTATTACACTTCGTCCGCGCGGGGCTCTCGTGGCCGCTCGGCCGCGCCGCCGACCGCCTGGGCCGGCGCGCCGCGCTCGTCTGCGGCTGGGGCTGGTACGCGCTCTGCTACGTCGGGTTCGCACTGGCATCGTCGCCCGGACAGATCTGGGGGCTGTTCGCGGCGTATGGCCTGGTGGCCGGGCTCACCGAGGGGAGCGAGCGGGCGCTGATCTCGGCGGCGGTGCCCGAGTCGCGGCGGGGGACGGCGCTGGGGCTGTACAACCTGATCTCCGGGGTTGGGTTGCTGATCGCCTCGGTGACCGCGGGGCTGCTCTGGGAGCGGGTCTCGCCGCTGGCGGCGCTCGGGCTGGGGGCCGGCTGCGCAGTGGCAGCCGCGCTCGTCCTGGCAGTGGAATCGGCCGGTCGATCGACAGACCCTGTTTGACCGATGGCGCGACCGGGTTGGGTGACCTACCTCCCGTCGGCCGCCTGGCTGGCAGCAGACGGGCTGACGACCCACGGGTGAGTGCGCAGCCGTGGTACCGTACGACCCGTGGCCGACCTCGAAGACGAGCTCGCTCGGCTCTCTCCCGAGCACCGCGCACAGGCCGAGGCGACCCTCGCATTGCGCGAGCGGGCCAACGCCCTCGCGGCCGAGCTTGGCTACGACCCTGGCGATGTCTTCCACCAACTCCAGCAGCTCGCGCGCTCGCCGGCTGAACGACTGAGAATGGGGCTCGCTCATGGCCGCCTTCGACGCCGCATCGCTGAGTGAAAGCGAGCAACGCTTCCTGCAGGCCTTGGGCGACCTGGGCGTGCGGTACCTCGTCGTCGGGATGAGCGCCGCGCTACTCCAAGGCGCGCGCGGCGCGACCGAAGGCATCGACCTCTGGTTCCACGATCTCTCCGACCCTCGAATCGGCGAG
>JAYWAO010000435.1:0-3861 GCA_043782365.1 Deltaproteobacteria bacterium | reverse complement strand
CGGGGTCGCGCTTCTCGCGGTAGGTGGTGAACGCCGCGTGCAGCGCCTTCTCCGCGAGCGGGCTCTTCGGCTGCTTCTCCGCGAGCTCGACGAGGCCGCGGCCCGCGTCACCCGTGCGCGCGGTCGACTGCAGCGCGACGACGGAGATCTGCTCCCCTCGCGCCTTCTGCACGGTGTCGAGCAGCTCCGCGCGCAGCTTGGGCGAGAGCTTGGGGTTGGCGGCCAGGTCTCTCCCGGCCTTCTCCAGCGCGTCGTAGTCGCCCAGGTTGTGGAGCGCGTCGAGCGAGAGGTTCGCTGCCACCTCGGCGTCGGCGGTGTCCGGGTGGTCGACCACGTAGGCGGCGAACAGCGCGGAGGCCCGCTTCCAATCGGCCTCGTCATAGGACGCGCGGGCGACGTTGAACTTCACCTGCGCCACCCGCGCGCTCTGCGGAAAGCGCGAGACGTACTGCGCGCCCAGGAGGCCCATCGCGCGCAGCGTGTCGACCCGCTGCCAGGGCGAGAGCGTGTCCGCCTCGCGCGCGGCCCGGGCGTGGGCGGCGAGCGCGTTGTAGAGCGCGTCCTCGACGGCGGTCTCGCCCGTGGGCGCGGAGGCCAGGCCCTTTTTGGCCTCCTTCTTCTCGTCCTTCTTGTCGGCGTCGTCGGGCTGCTTCTCGCCGCTCGCGTTCGCAGCCAGGGCGACCGGCGGCTGGTCCGCGTCCTTCGCCACCTGCTCGAAGGCGCGGCCGGCCTCGCTCCACCGCTCGGCGCCGAAGAGCGCGTCGGCGAAGTTCTTCTCCATCGAGGCCTTGTTCGGGTTGTCGCGGAAGAGCGACAGCCACGCCGCGTGCGCGTCCGCCGCCGCCGAGAGCGCGGCCTTGTCGGGCTTGTCTCCCTTGCGGGCGACCAGGAGCAGGGTGGTCGAGAGATCGCGCGACCAGATCTCCAGATCCTCCACCTGCTGCTTGCGCTCCTTCGGCTCGATCCGCTCGTCCCCCCGCACGCGCGCGGCGATCCGCACCAGCCCGGCCACATCTTCTGCGCGGGGCGGCGTCTTCTCGGCGCCGGCCTTGATCGCGTCGTGCAGGCGCCCGGCGAACTCGGCGTCGCGCAGGCCGTCGCGCGAGAGCGCCACCAGCCTCCGGTACGCCGGCACCGCGGCCTCCGGCTCCTGCTTGATGAAGTAGCGGTTCGCCAGCTTCTCCAGCACGCCCAGGTAGACCGCGTGGCTCTGCGCCAGCTTCTCGAAGTAGTCGGGGGCGCCCTTGGCGGGCCGCGATTCGGTAAACGAAAACACCAGGTCGAAGAGCGCCTCCCGCTTCACCGAGAGGACCTCCTTGGCGGCGTTGTCGAGCAGCGGCGAGGCGGCGGCCAGCTCGAAGTACTTCACCGCGTCCGCGTGCTTGCTCTGGTTGAAGCGCACCCACCCCATCTTGAAGGCCGCGAGGTCGCGCACCGGCGAGGGCGGGCCAGAGAGGACGCGCTGGTAGGCCTCCTCGGCCTTGCCGAGGTCCTTGGCGCCGAACCAGTGGTCGCCGATGATCAAGAGCGCCTCTGCGGCGAGCGGGCTCTGCGGGTGCAGCTTCACCAGCTCCTCTTCGAGCTGCAGCATCTTCTCGAAGTCGCCCAGCTCGCGGTATTCGTGGGCCATGTAGAAGCGCACGCGATCGCACCCGGGCCAGTCGGGCGTGTCGCGGAGGATGCGGTCGTAGGTCTGCAGCGCCTTCTGCTTGGTGAGGCGCACTTCGGGAGCGACCTGCGAGGCTCCCTGCGCCGCGGGTCCACCGGCCTCCCACTGCTGCAGCAGGTAGATGTAGCGGCTCTTCTCGACGTAGAGCTCGGCCAGCCGGAACTGCAGCTCGGGCGCGTACGGCGCGGAGCGGCTGCGGGCGATCTGCAGCTCGGTGAGCGCGATGGCGCGCTCGGTCTTGGAGATGTCGGTCTTGAGCTGCGCGACCGCGCCTTCCTGCTGCTCATGCCGGGTCTTCCCCGAGCGCAGCTTCACGTCGGCGCCGAGGGCCTGCTGCCCCGCCGCCGGGTTCTGCGCGCGCGCGGGCGCGGCAGGGAGCGCGGCCAGCAAGGTGAGGCAGAGCAGCGCGAACCGGGTGGTGCTCACGGCGCCACCCCCGAGGTGCAGCGATCGGCGAGCGCGAAGCGGAGCGACTGCAGCTCGTCGTTCCAGTACTCGCCGTCGAACTCGAAGCCGATCTCGCCCTCCTTGGGCATCGCGTCGCCAAACAAAAGCCCCGAGGACTGCGGGCCCCGCTGCCGGCGGTAGAGCGCCAGGCCAACCTCATAGTCCACCAGGTTGACCTGCTCCACCGCCGCGAGCAGCTCGTCGGCCACCCGGATGGCGCCCTTCTCCAGCTCCAGCTGCCGCCGCCGCTGCGCCTCGGCCAGCGCCAGCGAGTAGATCGAGGCGAGCCGCAGCTGCAGCCCGAGCTCCCAGCTCCCGGCGTAGCGCGCCAGCTGGTCGCGCTCCTTGCGCAGCTGCTCGAGGAGCTGCTCCGCGCGCGCGCCCGCGCCCTTCTGCAGCGCCGCCTCGGCGATCAACGGCACCTGCGTCAGGTCCTGCCGCTCGCGGATCGCCTCCAGCGCGGGCCGGTAGCGGCGCAGGAGCCCGCGGGCCGCGCGCTTGGCGGCGAGCCAGTGGCAGGCGTCCTTGAAGATGAGCGCCCGCAGCTGGAACTTCTCGGGCAGGAAGAGGGCGCGGAACGAGGGCGCGTCGAGCGCGGCGAGCAGGCCCATCGCGCGGCTGCCGTCGCCGAGGCGATAGCGGGTCCACGCCTCCTCCAGGTAGAGCTGCCCGCGGCCCGCGTCGAGCTCGGGCAAATCCACCGCGGTGTAGTGCGTGAGGGCGAGGTCGAACTTCCCCGCCTCGAACCGCAGGCGCGCCGCCTCGATGTGGGCGTCATTGCGCACGTCGCGCGGAGCCTCGGTGTCGGCCGCGAGCGCCTCGAAGACGGCGAGCGGCCCGGCAGCGTCCCGGCCGCCGTGCGCCAGCGTGCTGGCGGCGGTGAGCAGCTTCGCCCGCGCCCGAAAGCCCGAGCCCTCGGGGAGCTCGGCAAACCGGGCCTGCGCCCAGCGATGCTCGCCCAGCTTCAGGTCGAGCGCGCCCTGCTGGTAGAGCACCCACCCCTTTGCCGGCCCGTCGAGGTTGCCGAAGTCGGTGCCGTGGAGCAGCTCCTCCTCGAGGCGCGTCTCGTCGTGCGGCGTGCCCTGCGTCCACTGCTCCAGATTCGCCAGCGCTTCGGGGACGAGCTCCGGGCGGGTCCGGTCCTGCACCACCAGCGCTTCGATGGTGAGCGCCGCGTGCACGAGGCCCAGCCTGGCGAGGTCGATCGAGAGCAGGTGCTGCGCGGTGTCGTAGCCATCTGCCGTCCGCGCCTGCCCGCGCAGCCAGGCCTGGAAGAGGCCGGCGGCCTTGCGCGCGTCGCCTTTGGCGTGGGCGGTGAGGGCGTCGTCGTAGAGCTCCTGCGCGGTGCGCGGCTTCTTGACGGCCTCCTCGTCGGAGGAGGTGGAGAGCGCGGCGGCGGTGGTGAGCGGCGCGGCCTCGGCGGCAGGCCTGGCGGTTACCAAAACGTTGTCGACAGCGGGCTTGTCACTGGCCCGGTTGGCCGCTGGCTCCTCGGGCGCGGGCCTGGTCCCGATCGTCGGCGCTGCGGGGGCGGTCGCCGCAGGCGGGGCCGCGGAAGAGGCAGGCGCCGCCGCCGCCTTCGCGTTGGCAGGGGGCGGGGCAGGAAGAATCGCCTTCGCCGCAGGGGCCGCCTTCACCGCGCCGGTGCCCTTCGCCGTGCCCGTCGCGGCCGGTGGCGCGACAGGAGCAGGGGCCGCAGCTGCGGGCGAGCCCGCGTCCGCCTTCTGCGGCAGCCAGCTCGAGGC
>JAYWAO010000434.1:0-3867 GCA_043782365.1 Deltaproteobacteria bacterium | reverse complement strand
TACTGCCACTCGGTGATGGTGGGAATGGCCGGACCCTGCGAGCCGGGCATCATGTCGAAGAGCAGGTCGACCGCGGCCTCTTCGTTGAGCGCGTTGAGGCGGTCGTCGCCGACGTAGAGGAACCGCTCCACCTCTTGCACGCCCGCGAAGAGCGCCTCCTTGGCGTCGCCCGCGGCGAGCGCCTCGGTGTGGTCGGCTACCACGGTGCGGTGGCTGGAGGTGGCGCGGGTGATCTTCACCGGTAGGAGGGAGATGTCGCGGAGGGTCTCGAAGGTGATCGGGTCGCCGCCGCCAGCCTGCAGCGTGGCCACCTGCGTGCCCTTGCGGACGATCAGCTCGCCCTCGTTGCCCTCGGCGGGCGTGAGCTCGAGCACCGCGCGCGCCGGCTCCGGCGGCTGCAGGCGCACGCCGATCAGGTCGAGGAAGGTGAGGAAGTTCTTCTCCGGCACCTTGTTGAGCCGGTAGATCACCATCTCCGTCATCCACGCATAGAGTTCGAGCAGCGTGATGCCGGGGTCGCTGGAGTTGTGGTTCGTCCACTCCGGGCAGTAGCGCGGGATGAGGCGCACGGCCTCGTCCACGATCTGCTTCCAAGTACGATCGTCGAGATTGGGGACCGGCAGGGTCATCTCACACCTCGGATGCGGTCACAGGAAGGTCGAGCAGCTGACAGCGGGCCCGCGTGGAGGCGGCCGGAGCGGGAAGCGGGGAGAGAACCCTAGCTGCCCGTGAGGTAGAACGGAAAGACCAAGTTGTGGATGCTGTTCGTCGCGCGGACGGTGTACCGCACGTCCACGAGGATCCGCTCCGCCTGATCGGGGTCGGGCATCGCCTCGACCTGGATGTCGCGGATCCGGTACTCGAACTTCGCGAGCGCCTCTTCGACGTGGTAGCCGACCAGCGTCTGCGTGCTGGTGTTGTTCGGAGCGAAGACGAAGTCGTGGATGCGGCAGCCCCAGAGCGGGCGCATCTGCCGCTCGCCGAGCGCGGTGCCGATGATGATGCGGACCGACTCCTCGATGTTCTGCTCGTACTTCGAGAGCTGGATGCCCCCGTTGGGGCCCACCGAGAAGGGGAACTTGAAGCCGACGCCGAGGAAGTTGCTCATGAGCGGACTTTTCTCGCTACGCCGTGTTGACCTGGACCTCGACGACCCTCTTGCAGTTCGGGCACGACACCGACACTCGCCCGTTCTGCTCCTCGACCTGCAGCCCGTCCGGGTGGTTGCACTCCGGACAGACGAGCCCGTTGGTGCGGCCCGCGTTCACCGCCTCGATGACCTCGTACCAGACGGACTCGAGCTCGGCCAGACGGTCTTCGGCGTTGTCGCCCACGATTGCCGCCCCTTTACCCGGTGCCCGCTGCCAAGATGGACCACGCTTCTGGGATGATGCCGCGACGTTCCCCAGCCTGAAGCTGGAGGATGCAAAGACGAGCGTCTCGGGAGGCTGCCGTTATAGCACGCACCATTCGGGGATCAAGCGGCGTCAAGAGGGAATTTCAGACCCCTCGCCCAGCCGCCCGGATCGCGCACCGCGACATGACGCCGCGACCCCGGGCAGCGCCGCATCTACAGGATCAGTCAGCGAGAAACTCGAGCAGCACCTGGCCCACCTTGACCACGTCGCCGTGGTGGAGAAAGGCCCGGTCGATCAGCTCGCCGTTCACCTTGGTGCCGCGCGAGGAGCCGCAGTCCTCGATCTCGACGGCGCCGTTCGAGAGCACGACCTTGGCGTGGACCCGCGAGACGAGCGGGTCGTCGAGCACCAGGTGGTTCGAGTCGATCCGCCCGATCAGCGTCTCCTTGAGCACCAGCGGCAGGATGACATCGCCGTCGGCCTTCCGGATGGCGAACCGCGGCCCTTTGCGCCCGGACTCGGCCATTGGGAGTCCCTACTTCCCCGAGAAGCTCAAGCGGAGGGCGAGGCCGGAGTCCTGGCCAGGCTTCTTGAACTCTACGGTGACGACCGCGTCACCGATCTTGACGTCCGAGACAGGCGTCTTGCCCTTGGAGACCTGGTCCACCGAGACGATCGCCCAGGGATCGCTCCTGATCTTGAGCACCAGCTCCTTGCCAGCGACCGTGTACTCCGCGGTGACTCGGAACTGGGAGGTGGCGTCGCCGAACTCGATGGTGCCCGAGTCCTTGGTCACCGCGACCTTCTGGGTGCCCGGTGCCTTGCCGAGCGGTTCGCCATCGAACGTCAACGGGATGGAGGGGCCCGCGTTGATGCTGGCGGTGCCCTTGCCGTCTGCGGCGGTGGCCTTGGGGGCCTTCTCCTTCTTGGCGGGCTTCTCGGCCGGCGCAGGCGGCGGCGGCGCGTCGCCAGCGGGAGGCGCATCGGCCGGGGCCTCGGCGGCAGCCGCTGCGGCAGCGGCAGCCTTCTCCTTCTTCGACTGCTTCTTGCCAGCGGAGCCGGAGCCAGCGGCGTCGGCAGGAGGCGCGTCCGCAGGAGCCGGTGGCGCGGCTTCCGCGGATTTTTCCCCCGCGGGCTTGGCGTCGCCTTCGGTCTTCTTCTCCTCGCCGGGCGTCTCGCCTGCGGCGGCAGCCGCTGGCGCCTTGGACGGCTTCCTCGCCGGCCTGGCGTCGTCGCCCAGCAGCAGCATCACCACCGCGACGGCGGCGCCGATCACCACCACAGCGCCGATGCCGAGCACGACCCAGAGGCCCTTGCCACCCTTCTTCGCCGGAGCGGGCGAGCCGCGCGAGCTGCGCTTGGCCACCGAGGGCCCACCCGGACCCCTGCCCTGCCCCTGCATCTTGGCGAGGGCCTCCTGCTGCGCCGACTGCGAGTCCTCGGCGCTGGTGATGTTCGTGCCGCCCGCGCCGGCGCCGTTGGCGGCCGTCGGGGCCTTCTTCTTAGGGGGCGGTGGGAGGGCCGCGCCCGGCTTGAGCATCATCGTGGCGCCCGGCGCGTCGTCCGGAGGAGCAGCGCCCTCGGGCATCGTGTCGGTGATCTTCCGCTTCGGAGGCGGAGGCAGCGCCGCGCCCGGCTTGAGCATCATGGTGGCGCCAGCGGCGTCGTCCGAGGGTGCGGGGGCCGCCGCCCTGGGCAGCACGGGGGCCTCCATGTCCATCAGCGTGTCGTTGGACCCCTTCCTGGCCGGCGGCGGCGGCCTGGGCGCGGGCTTCGGAGGGGGCTTGCCCACGCGCGCCGAGCCAGTGTTCTTGTTGGCCGGCGCCGAGGGCAGCATCATCGTGGCGTTGTCTTCAGGGTGGGCCGCAGCGACGGCCTTCGCCGGCGTCTTCTTGACCGCCGCGGCGCTGGTGACGCGCGCCGAATCGGTGTCCTTGAGGATCTTCTGCTCCTCCTCGAGCTGCGCGCGGAAGAGTCGCGACATGAACTGGCCGAGCCGCTCAGGAGAGGGCGGCACCACGATGCGGCGCAGGTCGTCCTGCATCTCGGCCGCGTCGGAGTAGCGGCGGTCGCGGTCCTTGGCGAGCGCCTTGGCGACGATCGGGTCGAACGGCGCGTAGGCCGGGTCGTACTCGCTCGGCGGCGGCGGGTCGTACCGCTGCACCGCCTCGAGCGTGAGGACGATGTTGTTCTTGTGGAACGGGTTGATGCCCGTCAGCATCTCGTAAAGTGTAATACCGATCGGGAAGATGTCGCTGCGCTTGTCGAGCTTCTTGGCGAGCGACTGCTCCGGGCTCATGTAGACGAACTTGCCCTTGATCATGCCCGCTTCGGTCTTGACCGTGGACATCTCGCTCTTGGCGATGCCGAAGTCGATGACCTTGACGTCGCCCGTGTAGCTGACCAGCACGTTCTGCGGGTTCAAGTCGCGGTGGACGATGTTCAGGCTGCGGCCCGAGACGTCGCTCAGGTTGTGCGCGTATGCGGAGCCGTCGCAGATCTGCTCGAC
>JAYWAO010000433.1:0-3874 GCA_043782365.1 Deltaproteobacteria bacterium | reverse complement strand
TGGTCATCGAGCGATGGCAGGCGCGCCAGCAGGGGTGACCCGGCTCGCCTTCATGAACGGGGCCTCGAAGGCCAGGTGGAACAGCCAGGAGATGAGGGTGATGAGGAGCGTCCCCGCGGTCATCAGGAACGCGAAGGTGGCCGCGCTTCCCAGCCCTGCCGGCACGGTCACGTACTGCCAGAGGATCTGAAGGAGCGGCGCGTGGATCAGATACAGGCTGTAGGAGAACCGGCCCACCACCACCAGCGGCCGCAGCTCGAACAGAGAGCGCACGGGGCCCCCTTCGCGGATCGCGCCGGCCACCAGCACGCAGGCGGTCGCGGCGCCGGAGAGGAGGTCGAAGAGCGGCCACCAGCGCATCGACTCCAGCCAGCCCCAGTGCTTCATCAGGAACGGCATCGGCAGCACGAGCGCGAGTCCGAGGGGCAGCCAGGGCAGCGAGGCCCGCAGCCGCGCAGCGGGGCCCTCCGTCGAGGTCGCCGCCCAGGCTGCGGCCATGCCGAGCGCGAAGAGGCCGAGGTAGTGCAGGTTGGCCCGCTCGACGCGGCCGCCGCGCAGGCCGAGCGAGATGGCGTAGCCCACGGCGAGCGCCGCCAGCACCGTAAAGAGCGGCCCGCGCTTCTTGAAGAGCAGCACCAGCAGCGGGAAGGTGAAGTAGAGCTGCCACTCGAGCGCGATCGACCAGAACGCGTAGTTGATCCGGCCCGTCCCGAAGAAGTCCTGCAGCAGGAGCAGGTGGGCGGCGAGGTCGCTCTTGCGGATGGCGATCGAGACGTCCCACAGGCTCCCGGTGGGCTCGCCGATCACCGTGGCGATCAGCACCAGCGAGAACGCCACAGCGGCGTAGTAGGGCGGCAGGATGCGGCGGGCCCGCTTGCGGAAGAACTGCGCCACTCCGCCGGCGAGCGCGCCGTCGTTGCGGACCACGGGGAGCATCAAGCAGAAGCCGGAGACGGTGATGAAGACGCTGACCGCGAGGTGCCCGGTCACCAGCGAGTAGGTCAAGAGGTCGAGCGCCGGGGGAGGGAACTGCTGCGCGCTGGAGTTCCAGGTCTGGCCGTAGGCGTGGTTGAAGACCACCGCGAGGGCGGCGACGGCGCGCATGCCCTCCACGAAGTCGAGGCGGAGCCGCGCGGGGAGCTGGGAGAGGGTCGCGGACATGCCGGTCAGCACCGCGCCCGGACGAAGTCGAACAGCGCCCGGCTGGTCACCTTGGCGTCGAAGCGGGCGAGCGCCTCGGCGCGCGCCGCCTCGGCCATCCGCGCCCGCAGCGCGCCGTCGGTGACCAGCCGCTCGAGGTGGTCGCCGAGCGCGTCGCCGTCGTCGGTGGCGAGCGAGAAGCCGGTCTCGCCCTCGCGGACGAGGTCGGGCAGCCCGCCCACCCGTGTGACCACCAGCGGCAGGCCGGCCGAGAGCGCCTCCATCCCCACCAAGGGCAGGCAGTCGCCGCGCGTCGGCAGCACGAAGACGTCGCTCTGCGCGAAGAGCCGCAGCAGCGCGGGCGCGTTGGGCTTGATGCCCCGGTGGACCCTCACGCCGGGCTCCTCGGGCAGGTCGGCGCCCGTCACCAGCTCGAGCTCCGCGCGGCCGCGCAGGCGCTTGCGGAAGACCTCCAAGAGCAGGTCTCCGCCCTTGCGCTTGAAGTCGCCGCCCACGAAGAGCAGCCGGGGGAGGCCCGCTCCGCGCGCGCCAGGGACGAACAGCGAGGTGTCCACGCCGGGCGGGATCACCGCCACGTCCTCGGGCTTGCAGCCGTAGTCGTCCACCAGCGACTGCTTGGCCCAGGTGCACCAGGCGACGAACCCGGCGGCGCCGCCGAAGGCCGTGCGGTAGACCGCGCGCTTGGCGTAGGCCTCGGTGCGCGACTCGGGCTTGAGGCCGTACCAGCCGCGCATCTCGCGCTTGTTGGCGGCGGTGCCGTCGGTGGAGATGAGGGTGGGCAGCCGCCAGGAGAGCTCGCGGGCGAGCAGCGCGATGGTGGTGGTGTGGAGGAAGACGCCGTCGAGCGAGGGCAGCTCCGCCCCGAGCGTCCGGCGGGCCTTGACGCTGCCCGTGACTGCCCAAGGGAGCCGGGAAGGGGAGAACTCCACGGGCAGCCAGCGGGGCGCGAGGCCGTCTGCCAGGGCCTCCTCGCGCCGGAGGTTGAGGTAGTGGGTGACGCTGCCGAGCGTCTGCTCCATCACGAAGCCGATGCGCTTCATCGCCGCCGTGCCTTGGTGCTCACAGGCTCGCATGGTAGACAGTTTCCTCTCTGCAGGGAAGCCACTATGTTGCACCGTCGCTCCACGCCATCGCCGTTCGCCGCGCTCTTCTGGCTAGGTGCGTTCGCGCTCTCCGGCGGATGCCAGAAGAGCAGCCCCCCCGTTCCGCCGCCTGCCCTCCCCGACGAGGTGCGCGCCCTGTCGCCAGCGGCGCTTCCGGACGCCCCTCCGGACGTCACCAACCGGTTCGCCGACGCGCCGCCGGCCCGCGCCCTCGGCCAGCGGCTCTTCTTCGACCCCGGCTTCTCCGGCGCGCTGCTCGAGAGCGACAACGACGGCTCGCCCGACACGCTCGGCACCAAGGGCCAGACCGGGCGCGTCGCTTGCGCCGGCTGCCACCTCCCCGCCAGCGGCTTTCTCGACAACCGGTCCCTCGGCAAGCAGGCCTCGCTGGCCGCCGGTTGGACGCAGCGCCGCACCCCATCGCTCCTCGACGTCGGCCAGTCCAAGGTGCTGCACTGGGACGGCCGGCACGACACGCTCTGGAACCAGATCTTCGGGCCGCTCGAGCACGCCAACGAGATGAACACCTCGCGGCTCTTCGTCGCCGAGCAGGTCTTCCAGCGCTACCGCGCCGAATACGAGGCGCTCTTCGGGCCGCTGCCGCCGCTCGATGACACCGCCCGCTTCCCGCCGCTCGACGCCGCCCGCTCCGGCTGCGTGATCCGCCCGGGCGCGGTGCTGATCTGCCACGGCGTCCCGGGGGACGGCGCCGAGTACGACGGGCTCTCCGCCGCCGACCAGCGGGCGGTCACGCAGGTGGTGGTCAACCTGGGCAAGGCGATCGCCGCCTACGAGCGCCTGCTCTCCTGCGGCCCGTCGCGCTTCGACGCCTGGGTCCAGGGCGACAGCGCGGCGCTCGACGCCGGGGAGCAGCGGGGCGCCCTCCTCTTCGCGGGCAAGGCCGGCTGCACCAAGTGCCACTCGGGGCCCTACCTCTCCGACGAGAAGTTCCACAACGTGGGGATGATGCCGGTGGTCGTGTCGGTGATCGTCGATGACCGCGGCGACCGCGGCGCCGCCACGGGCCTCCCCGCGGCCGCGCTCGACCCGCTCAGCGCCAAGGGGTCCTTCTCCGACGGCGACGACGGTCGTCTTCCGGCGTCGGTGGGCGCGGAGGCGGAGGGGGCGTTCCGCACGCCGAAGCTGCGCTGCTCCTCGCGCAGGCCCTCGTTCATGCACACCGGGCAGGTCCGCACCCTCGAAGAGGTGGTCGCCTTCTTCGACCGCGGCGGGGACCCCGCGGGGTATCCGGGCAAGAGCGAGCTGACGGCGCTAGGCTTGAGCGCCCAGGACCGGCAGGACCTGGTCGCCTTCCTGAGAGCGCTCGATGGGCCCGGGCCAGCGGCCGCTCTGTTGAAGTGAGGGGGAGAACGCGTGATCAAGTCGAAGCGAAGCTGCGTGCTCGGACTGCTGCTCTGCGCAGCCGGCAGCGGCGCCTGCAGCAAGGACACCACCAACCCCGCGCCGGACGCCGGGTCGACCGTGGTGGACGTCGAGTTCCCCCACGCACCCGGGAGCCCCGGCGTGCCGCTGCTGCCCAAGCTCAAGAACGTGGTGGCGGTGGTCGATGACGACCGGGCCGCCGTGACCTTCGAGCCCGTCGAGGGTGC
>JAYWAO010000432.1:0-10727 GCA_043782365.1 Deltaproteobacteria bacterium | reverse complement strand
GACAAATCCGCCGTTGCGATACAGCGAGATCTCTTCACCAGGCTGCGTAAACTTCTCGATGAAGTGGACCTTCATGAACTCGCCCTGTCCTTCATACTGAGCGATCCCAAGCTCCCGCGTCTTTTCTTCGCGCACGAACTTCTCGTCGCGTGCAACCACCTCGGCCATGCGGGTTTCAATCGCAGCCAGGTCGGCGTCGGAGAACGGCGTTGCCCGATAGACGTCGTAGAAGAAACCCTGCTCGGTCGCCGGCCCGTGGCCCAGCTTGGTCTCCGGGAACAGCTCCAGAATCGCCGTCGCCATCACGTGTGCTGCGGAGTGGCGTACCACCTTCAGCGAAGCTTCGTCCTGCTCCTTCAGCAGCCACAGTTCCACATCCTCGGTCAGAGGCGTAGTCAGATCGACGAGCTTTTCTGCCTGCGGATCACCCGCACCATACATCGTCTCCGCAGATTCCGGTGCGTCATCCGTACCGCCCTCGGGCTTGTTGATATCGAGGCCCACCATGGGCTTGATCACAGGCCAACGCGCAGGTGAAGGAGTACAAGGTCAAGCTGCACTCGTACGGGACCTTCGAGGACTACAAGCTGCAGCTGACCTCCGACCCCGCGCTGGCGGAGGCCGACATCGGGTTCCTGCTGACGTTTGGGTTCGTCTCCCAGGCGCTGCAGACCTCGAGCCTCTCGGCGGGCGACGCGGGCTTCGCGCTCGGCGTCGAAGCGCTCAACAAGATCACCGGCCTCTCGGAGGAGGTCCGCCGGATCATCCCGAAGAACTCGATCCTCCGCGACCCGAACATCGACTTCGTCACCGACTACTCGGCGGCCTCCACCGGCGGCGCGAGCCGGCTGGAGCCGATGGCCCGGTTCCGCTCGCACATCCTCTCCGACAAGCTGGAGCTGCGCGTGCTCGAAGGGCTGACCACGCGGAGGTACCGCGCGGTGATGGCCTACCAGATCACCGACGCGGTCAGCACGCAGCTGCAGTTCGACAACGAGCGGCTCAACGGCGGCACCGACCTCGGCGTCGACCTGAAGATGCGCTGGGAGGGCGAGTGAGCCTGCGGCCCGCTCGCGGCGCGGCGCTGGGCCTCTTGGCGCTCTGCTGGGCGCTGCCCGTCCCGCGCGCGCTCGCCGGAGAGCCGCGCGAACCGCAGACCGTCTCGCAGGAGGCGCAGCCCGCGGCCGCGGCTACCTCGACGCCGGAGGGGGCCAGCGCACCGCCCGCCCAGGAGCAGCCCGCCCCCGAGCCAGCGCGGCAGGACCAGACGCTCCAGCGTCCGCCGCTGGCGACGACGCCGCCGGCGCCGCCTCCCGTGGCACCACCAGCGGCGCCGGCCGAGACGCGTCCCCGTGTGCTGGAGGTGAGGTTCGAGGGCGCCGACCCGAGCGGCCTGCGCGCGCTGGTGCCCATCCTCGACGGCGCGCCCCTCGAGGCGCGCGACGTCCGCGACGCCGTCCGCGCGCTGCACGCTACCGCGCGGTTCTCGCAGGTGTCGGCGTGGGCCGAGCCGGTGTCCGGGAAGGCCGGCCCGGGCGAGGTCGCGCCGGTGCGGGTGGTCTTCGTGCTCACGCCCGTGCAGCGCCTGCTGCTGCTCAGCTTCACCGGCCACCAGGCGCTCGCCGATTCGATCCTGCACCAGACGGCGAATCTACAGGCCAACGCCGAGTACCGGCCGGAGCTCCTGGGGCGCGCCATCGAGGCGATCAAGCAGGCCTACAATCGCATCGGCCACCGCGACGTAACTGTAACACCCAAGATCAAGGGGGTGCCGGGCGGCGTGCAGCTCGAGCTCGCGATCGACGAGGGGCGCACCACCCGCATCGACCGGGTGGAGTTCACCGGGGACCTCGGCCTCTCCCGCGACGAGCTGCTCGCGGCCTTCAAGCTGGGCGAGGGTGACGTGCTCAACCTGGGCCTCGTCGATGAGGGCGTCAAGGGCCTGCGCGACCGCTACCGCGAGGCGGGCCGGCTGCGCGCGCGGGTCGAGGTGCCGGTGGTGACCGAGCTGCAGGCGCCCGACCCGCACGCTGGTGAGGCGCGGCTGACGGTGACGGTGCAGGCCGGACCGCTGGTGTCGTTCCACGTGCGCGGCAACGGCTCGTTCTCCGAGGGGCTGCTCGTCAGCAAGCTCCGTCTCGACGGCGACGAGCCGCTCGACGCGCAGGCTGCCCAGGACCTGGCGCAGCGCCTGCGCCGCGTCTACGTGCAGGCCGGATTCTACGAGGTGAAGGTCCTCTGGCGAGAGATCGAGGCGAGGAAGGGTGAGGTGGAGCTCGTCTTCTCGGTCGACGAGGGGCCCCAAGTTCGCGTCGAGCAGCTGCAGTTCCAGGGCAACCTCGGCGTGCCCACCGCCCAGCTGCGCGAGCGGGTGCTGCTGCAGCTCACCGACAACCTCTCGCCCGACCCGGCCTTCGGCGCCGACCCCGGCGAGCTCGCGCGGCGCGGCGTGATGGGCCGGCTGACCGGGCAGCCGCCCGACCGGATCAAGGTGGATCCGGAGACGGTCTACGACCCCGTGCTCTACGCGCGGGCGATCAAGCAGATCGAGGACCTCTACAAGAGCCTCGGTTACCTCTCGGCCAAGGTGGGTCCGGCGCGGCCCCTGCCAATCGAGGGGGCGGGCCGCGCCAGCAAGGACAGCATCAAGGACGCCTCCAAGGACCTGCCGCGGGACGCCGCCAAGGACGCCGCGGCGCTGCGGGGCGCCAAGACGGCGCAGTTCCCGCTCCCCCCGAGGCGCATGAAGGTGGTCATCCCGGTCGATGAAGGGGACCGCTCGCTGGTCTCGCAGCTCGTCATCGAGGGCGGCAACGAGGTGCCTGCAGCGGAGCTCGACGCGGTGGTCAAGCTCACCGTGGGCGGGCCGTTCAGCTACTACCTGGTCGAGGAGGGTCGCTCGGCGTTGGCGGGCGTCCTCACGCGGCGCGGTTACTTCTACGCAAAGGTCGAGGACGAGGAGCGGTTCATCCCGGCGCAGGAGGGCGACGAGTCCGGGACCGCGCGCGTGGAGGTCCGCTATCGAATCCAAGCGGGCTCGATCGTGCGGGTCGGCTACGTGGAGGTGGTCGGCCAGCGGCACACGCAGGAGCAGCTGATCCGCGACCTGGTGAAGCTGCAGCCCGGCGACATGCTCTCGCCCGAGGGCCTCGACAAGGGCCAGCAGGCGCTCTTGCTGACCGGCCTCTTCTTCAGCGCCACGCTGACGCCGCGCAACCCCGACGTCGCCGAGCCCGAGAAGACGGTGCTGGTGCAGGTGCGGGAGCGGCCGCGCAAGGAGCTGCAGACTTCGTTTGGTTACTCGATCGAGGACGGCCCGCGCGCCTCGGCGACGTTTACCTTCGGAAACCTCTTCGGCCGCAACCTCACGTTCACGGCGCTGGCGCGGGCGAACTTCCCGTACACGCGCTTTCCCACCAACCCCCCCTCCTGCAGCAGCCGGACCGGCGCCGACGGGCAGGTGCTGCCGCTGGCGCAGCAGACCTGCGAGACCTCGATCGACTTCCCCTCCGACCCGCTCGAGCGGCTGGTGGACCTGGGCATCGCCATCCCGCGCCTGCAGCCGCTCAGCGAGATGCTGCGGCTCAACCTCGACTTCATCCACGAGCGGGCGATCCGGCCGACGTATCAATTGACCAAGTACTTCGCCACCCAGCTCTCGCTCACGCTCAACCAGGCGCAGCCGCTCGCCGCCTCGCTCACCTACGAGGTCGGTTACCAGGTGCTCGCGCTCGGGCAGCGCACGGTCGAGCAGGAGCTCGCCGGGGTGGACAGCCAGTTCTTCCGGCAGGCGCAGGGGCAGTTGATGTACGGCTCGCTGCGGCCGCTCTTGACGCTCGACCTGCGCGACGACCTCGCCAGGCCGCGAAAAGGTTTCTACCTGCAGCTGCAGGCCGATTGGCTCAAGTCGCTCTATTCGCCGAACGCGGACTGGCTGGACGTCAAGCTGATCAAGCTGCAAGGACTGATCGCGGGCTACCTGCCGCTGCCGGCGCTGGCCTCGTTGGTGGTCTCGGCGCGAGGAGGCCGGGTCTACCGGCTCGACGGCGATGAGGGCGCGTCGAAGATCCCTGGCGACCGCCGCTTCTATCTGGGCGGCGCCACCACGCTGCGCGGGTTCCACCAAGACGCGGTGCAGCCGCAAGACGTGCGCGAGGAGAAGCAGGCCGTCATCGCCAACTGCAACAACGTCGCAGCGCCCTTTCAGTACTGCATCGACAAGGTGCGGCTGCTCTCGGCGGGCGCGTCGAGCGACGGCGGCGAGCTGATGATCGGCTTCGGCGCCGAGCTGCGCATCCCGATCTCGAACAGCGTCGAGCTGGCCCTCTTCTGGGACGCCGGCAACCTCTGGGCCGACCCGCGCCGGTTCGACGCGCTCAGCTTCACCGTGCTGCGGCAGGCCGTGGGCGTGGGCCTTCGCTACCTGACGCCGATCGGCCGCATCGCGGTCGACCTCGGCTTCAACCTGAGCCCCGACATCGACCTGGGCGATCCGCGCGCGTACCCGTACTTCGCGATCGACTCGCTGTAGCTACTTCTTCTCCTTGGCCAGCGGACCCCAGGCCGGATCGGTCGCGCCCTTCGGCTCGCTGGTGAGCTGCCGCTGGTTGCTGCCGTCGGGCGCCATCACCCAGAGCTGCCGCTTGCCCGTGCGGCTCGAGGAGAAGACGATCATCCGCCCGTTGGGCGCCCACGATGGCTTCTCGTTGGTGCCCGCCGCGCTAGTGAGCCGCTTCATCTCGCCGGTGGTCACGTTGACCGTGTAGATGTCGAAGGCGCGCTTCTCGTCGCGGCCGCTGAAGGCGATCAGGTCGCCGCGCGGAGACCAGGCGGGCTCCTGGTTGTAGTTGCCTTTAAATGTAAGCCGCCGCTGCTTGGCGCCGTCCGCGTTCATCAAGTAGAGCTGCGGCGCGCCGGTGCGGTCGGAGATGAAGCAGAGCTGCTGGCCGTCGGGGCTCCAGGTGGCGCTGATGTCGATCCCCCGCTCGCTGGTGAGCTTGCGGCCCGCCGAGCCGTCGGCCTGGGAGAGGTAGACGTCGGTGTTGTCCTCGAGGCTGGCGCTGAAGGTAAAGCGGAGCCCGTCTTGGGCATAGGCGGCGCCGGTGGCGAAGTCGCCCATCAGCACCAGCGGCTTCACCGCGCGGGAGGCGACGTCGACCGTGTAGATGTGCGCGGCCCCATCACGAAAAGTGGTGAAGGCGATGGTGCTGCCGTCTGGCGTCCAGCCCGGGAGCAGGTTGATCGACGCGCCGGTGAGCGCCTGCGCGTTGGCGCCGTCGGAGTCGGCGACGACGATCTGCTTGCCGCCCTCGGTCTCGCGCACGTAGGCGATGCGCGTCTGGAAGATGCCGGGCTCCTTCGTGAAGAAGTTGACGACGTCATCGGCGAACCGGTGCGCCACCTGCCGCAGGCCTGCGAGCTTCGCGGAGTAGGTGCCGTGCAGCACCTCGACGGCGCGGCCCACGTCGAAGAGGTGGAACTCGACCGAGACGGTGTCGCCCTCTACCTTGGCGATCGCCTTGATCAGCCCGGCCGCGCCCACCGTGGTCCACTTGCCGAACTCGATGGTGGCGGCGGTGGCGCCGTCCTTGGTGGGGTCAGCGAGAAAGGAAGCGGGGTCGAGGACCTTGAAGAGGCCGCTGCGGTCGAAGTCGGCCGAGAGCACCTCGAGCACGGCCTTGCCGGCCGCGGGCTCACCGAGGGCCGGCGCGATCGCCACCGGGTACGCCTGCACGCGCGCGCCCTCGAGGGTGATCACCGGCCGGTCGCCGCGGGCCGCCGCAGAGAGCAGGGCGAGCGCAGCGAAGCAGGCGAGGAGCGAGGAGAGCGGGGCGGAGCGCGGCAGGCGGCGGGTCTGGGTCACGGGGGCCTTGTAGCAAACCTGGGCGCTACGGCGTGAACTCCAGCGCCACGCCCTCGTCGCGGATCGCCTTGGCCCGCTCGGGCGGCGGCGCGGGGATGCGGCTCGCCTTGATGGCCCGCTCGAGCGCCGCGTCGAACTGCGTGTTGCCCGAGCGGCGGTCGAACTGGTAGCGGAGCAAGCTGCCATCGGGCGCGATCCAGGCGACGATGACGGCCTTGAGCGCCATCCGCTCCCGCTCGGAGATGATCGACGGGATGGCGTAGTGGCTGAGGATCTCCGCCTGCACCTTGGCGAAGTAGAGGTCGCCCTCTTCGGCGGTGGCCGCGGTGCCGTCGGGGCTGCCGGTCTCTTCGCCCTCGCGCTCCTCGGGCGGGGCCTTGGAGTGCTCCCGCTCGGTGGCCGCCGAGACGCTCGCCAGGGCGCGCTGCATCAGCTCTTCCCGCGAGGGCGCGCGGGGCCTGGGCGCGGCGGGCGCCACCTTCGCGGGCGTGCTCTGGGCGGGCGGCGACTTGGTCTCCGGAGAGGAGCGCGGCGCCGAGGCCGGCGGCGGCGGCGGCTGCTCCTTGCGCGGCATCAGCCGCTGGTCGCGCGGCTTCCCCTGCGCCACCAGCCGCGCGATGATCGGCTTGCGCAGCGGCGGGGGTCCGCCGACCAGCTTCGGGATCACCAGCGCCGAGACCAGCAGCGCGACGTGCAGCCCGGCCGCCAGCAGCACGGGCGTGCGGGTAGGCGAGCGGTCGGGCGCGTCGAGCTCGCTGCGGTAGACGGCGCGGCCACCGGGCAGCGGCATCGCGGGCGCGAAGGCCCCAGCGGGCGGCGGACCCGAGAGCGGGCTCGGCCGCCCGCCCTCTGGCAGCGGGCTGGTGGCGAGGGCTGAGGGGCGCAGGGGAGCGTGGCCACCGGTGAGCTCGGCCTCCACCGGTCGAGGCCGCGGCGGAGGCTGCGCCCCGGTGAGCCCGGGCGAGAGCGGCGCGTGCTCGCTGCTCGCCTGGTCGTCCGACTCTTCCGGGCTGCGGTGCGGCGCGGGCGGCGGCTTCGCGGCGGCGCCGGGCTGCGTGACGTCGAGCGGCAGCTCGTCGCTGACGTGCGTGTCTTCGGAGTCCTCCCCCTCGAAGTCGGCGGGCACGCCGCTGGCGGTGCCTGGCCTACCCCGGCCGTCGCCCGGACTGTGCGGCCCGCCTGCCATCGTCTATCGCCTCAGCTCGCGCTCGGGCTCGGTGATCATCCCGAGCGACTCGACGCCCGCGCGCCGCGCGATCGCCATCACCTCGACCACCTGCCCATACGGCAGGGAACGATCGGCGTGCAGGTAAAGTTCTTTGTCCTTCTGCAGCCGCGCGTTGGCCGCGAGCTTCTTCTCCAGGTCGACGAAGGGGATCTCGGCGTCGCCGAGCAGCACGCGCCGGTCCTTGGTGATGGTCAGCACCAGCTTCTGCTCGCTGTGCTCCATCTGCTGCGCGGAGGCGCGCGGCAGGTCCACCTTGACCCCGCTCTGCATCAGCGGCGCGGTCACCATGAAGATGATCAGCAGAACCAGCATCACGTCGACGAGCGGCGTGACGTTGATGTCGGTCATCGCGCGGCGCGGGCCGCTGCCGCCAGAGGTGTCGAAGGACATGGCGCCCTGGCCTACGCTGCCGTCTTGAAGATGTGGCGCTTGATGATGTTCAGGAAGTCGGAGCTGAAGTTGCGCATCTCGTTCTCCAGCACGCGGATGCGCGAGTTGAAGGAGTTGTAGGCGACCAGCGCCGGGATGGCCGCGAAGAGGCCCACCGCGGTGGCGATCAGCGCCTCGGAGATGGGCCGCGCGACGGTGGCGAGGTTGGCGTTGCCCTGCGCGTAGATGTCGGCGAAGGCGCGCATGATGCCCCAGACGGTGCCGAAGAGGCCCACGAAGGGCGCCGCCGAGGCGGTGGTGCCGAGCAGCGAGAGGTTGTGCTCGAGCCCGGTCAGCTCGGCGTTCATCGCGCGCGAGAGCGCCCGCTCGACGTTCTCGAACCCGCCCAGCTGGTCGCGCATGCTGTCCTTGTCGGCGCTGGCGGCGGGCTGCTGCCCTTGCGTTACCTTGGACAGCTCGACGTAGCCCGTGCGGAACACCTGCGCCACCGGCGAGAGCGGCAGCTCGTCGGCGGCGGTGTAGATGGCGTCGAGCCGCTTGCTGCGCCAGAAGGTGTCGAGGAAGACCAGCGTCTGCGCCTTCGCCTTGCTCAGCTGGATGGACTTGCGGAAGATCACCGTCCAGCTCGCGATCGACGCGCCGAAGAGCAGGAGCAGCACGGCGACGCCGATCGGCCCGCCGTGGGTGACGACCTCGAGGTAGTTCAGACCTTCGGACGGAGGCATGGGGCTTTGTCTCCTTGGAGCAGGGCCAGCGCGGGAACGAGCAGCGTGGGGTGCCACGCTAGAGCCTGGGTGTCAACGGGCGCAAGGCGCTGGGGCGCGTGGCCGATCTCGACCGTGGCCGGTCTCGCGGGATCGCCCCGTGGGCAAAGCGATCGCTGGCGCGGGTCACAACCAGGCGCCATCCGGTCTGCGACACGAGTGAGCACGAGTGAGCACGAGTGAGCACGAGCGAAGCACGAGTGAATCGCGGGGCCGCCCGCGCCGTCGAAGGAAGCAGCACGAACGCAGCAAAGGAGCACTCCATGCGCAGCCGCCTCCACGCCCTTCCTGCCGCACTCGCAGCCGCCCTCTTGGTGCTCCCCGCGCTCGGCTGCAACGTGGTGCACAGCGACGTGCAGCTCAAGTGGACCTTCGCCGGCGCCACCTGCCGGGACGTGGGGATCTCCAAGATCCGCGTCACCATCGCCGGCGAGCAGCTGGCGCCAGACACCTTCGCCTGCGTCTCGGGCGGGCAGGTGACCACCGGCGTCGACCTCGGCCGGTTCCTCACCGGCCTCTACGACGTCACGCTCGAGGGCCTCGACTCCTCGGGCCGCTCGGTGCTCTGGGCCACCGAGACCCTCCACGTGGCGAACACGCCCGTGAACGTCTTCACGCTCGACCTCGGCATCGGCAGCGTGGTGCTCGACTGGAGCTTCGACGGGCTCACCTGCGCGCAGGCCGGCGTCGACTACCTGCGCGTCTCCCTCGACGGCCACGAGCTCGCCGACGACCGCGGCGACCCCTTCATCCCCTGCGCGCAGGACGGCTACGAGGGCGTGGTGCTCGGACCCGTGGACGCGGGTCCGCACTCCATCGACCTGGTCGCCTACCGCGGCAACTCGGTGAACTGGACGCTCGCCAGCGTGCCCGTCGAGGTGGTCCTCGGCTACCCGGCCTACCTGAGCACGGAGCTCGTCTCCGCGGCGGGCGGCAGCGCTGCCGCGTCGATCACCTGGACCTTCGCTGGGCTCTCCTGCGCGCAGGCGCAGGCCACCTCCGTGCAGGTGCTGGTCGACGGCCAGGACGCGGGCACGGTCGCCTGCAGCACCAGCGGCGCCGACGGCGCGGTGGTCTCGCCGCTGGCTCCCGGCGGGCACAGCTTCCAGCTCTTCGCGTCGCGTACGGTGGGGAGCCAGAAGCAGCTCGTCTACCAGAGCGCGCAGACCAGCCCCCTCAACTTCCGCGCCGGCTACACGCTCGCCGTCGTCCTCGACGCGCCGGCCACCAGCCCGGGCCGGGGCGGCGCGCTCCTGCGCTGGAAGTTCCCGGCGGGCGGCCCCGACTGCGCCAGCACCTCGGGCGCGGGCACGCCGATCACCTTCACGCTCAAGGACCGCGCGGGCACCGCGCTCGCCTCGCAGACCGCGTCTTGTGGCGGCGCGAACGGCAGCGCGGGCGTCACCTTCTGCAACCCGGCCGCGGGCGGCTGCGTGGGCAGCGACACGGGCCTCGCCGCGGGCGGGTGGACGGTGGACGCGGTCGCCCAGGGCGCGGTCTCCTACGGCGCCCACCTCGTGTTCGGCGTGCCCAACGCGGCGAGCGGGAGCTACGACGTGGCCTTCGTGGCGAAGTAGCCCGGCCTGCAGCGGCCGCCCCGAGGTGGCCGGCGGGGCTCCGCGCGAGCCCTCCGGATCGTGTACAACCCGCTCGCCTTGCCTCCCTCCGATCCGCGCCAGCGCGTTCCCTTCTCGGGCAGCCTCCCGCCCCGCGTCGCCTCGCCCGAGGCGCCGATCGGCCTGTTCGACTCCGGCGTGGGCGGCTTCACCGTGCTGCGCGCGCTCGAGGCGCGGCTGCCGCACGAGCACACGGTGTACCTGGGCGACACCGCGCGCGTCCCCTACGGCACCCGGTCGGGCGAGGTGGTCACCCGCTACGCGCTGGCGGCGGCGCGCCACCTCGTCTCCCACGGCATCAAGGCGCTGGTGGTCGCGTGTAATACAGTTTCCGCCTACAGCCTGCCCGCGCTGCAGCAGGCGCTGCCGATCCCGGTGATCGGCGTGATCGAGCCCGGCGCGCAGTCGGCGGCGGCGCGCACGCAGGGCGGGCAGATCGCGGTGCTCGGCACCCCGGCGACGGTCAACTCGGGCGCATATCTGATGGCGCTGCGCAGCTATGCGCCGGGCGTCACGGTGGTGCAGCGGGCCTGCCCGCTCTTCGTGCCGCTGGCCGAGGAGGGCTGGGTGGACGGCGAGGTCCCGCGCCTGGTGGCGGAGCGCTACCTGGGCGACCTGCGCCGCTCGGGGACCGACACCGTGCTGCTCGGGTGCACGCACTACCCGCTCTTGGCGCGGACCATCGCCGAGGTGGTGGGCGCGCGCGTCGCGGTGGTGGACGGCGCGGAGGCCACTGCTGAAGCCACCGAGCGGCTGCTCGCGGCGCGCGGCCTGCTGCGGCCCGCCTCGGGAGCGCCAGCGAGGCGGCGCACGCTCTGCACCGACCTGCCCGACCGCTTCGCGGCGGTGGCGGCGCGGTTCATTGG
>JAYWAO010000431.1:0-10771 GCA_043782365.1 Deltaproteobacteria bacterium | reverse complement strand
CCGCCAGCGCGAGGGCAGCCCCGGTCAGGCCCATCGCAGCGGCAGTGGCGACCACCGCCTGCTGCTGCGCGGGGAGCGTCTGGGCGTTGTCGCTCCAGAACTCCTCGTAAGTGCCGAGGTGCCACAGGCTGTGGGCGGTGAGGACGGCGCAGGCCAGGTACGCCGCGCCGAAGAGGGCCACCACGCCGGCGGCCCCGAGCGGCTTCTTCTTGGCCAGCAGATCGTCGGCGAGCGCCGCGCCGAGGGCGCCGCAGGCAGCGAGCGTCAGCACGAAGACCGGGAACCAGAAGAGCGGCGAGACGAACTGCGACGCGGGCACCGTGTAGCAGAGCATCCAGTCGGGCCAGCGCACCGCGTGGTAGGCGAGGCCCGCCGCCACCACGCCGCCGACGAGCGCGCCGGCCCGCACGTTGCGCTTCGCCTCCTCGACGCGGGCAGCAGGACCGGCGGCGACCGAGCGGGAGATCGAGCGCGCCGCCAGGAGCGTGAAGAGCGCGCCTGCGGCTGCGGCTGCCTGCGGGTGGATGGCGATGGTAGCGAGCACCGGGCTACCCCTCCGGGTGCTGCTCCGACCAGGACGGCACGTCGGCCTCGATGAAGACCTTCAGCAGGTCTGCATCGACGTCGCCGCGCTTCGCCTCGTCGTTCAAGATGTCGTACGCCTTCTGCTTGGGCACCGCCTTCTTGTAGGGCCGGTCGCTCGCGGTCAGCGCGTCGTAGATGTCGCTGATGGTCATCATCCGCGTGGGCAGGGCGATGTCGCGCTCGGGGAGCGCCCGCGGATAGCCGCGCCCGGTGAGCTTCTCGTGATGTCCGTAGGCGATCTCGGGGACGTGCTTGAGCGACCGCGTCCAGGGGATCTGCGAGAGGAACCTGAAGGTATGCGTGACGTGCGACTCGATCTCCTTGCGCTCCGACTCGGTGAGCGAGCCCTTGCGCACCGAGAGCTTGAGCACCTCGTTCTCGGTGAGGAACGGCCGCGCCTGTCCGGTGTAGAGGCTCGGGTAGCTCTCCTGCGCGAGCACGCCGAGCCGCTCGAACGAGCCCTCGGCGAGGAGGGTCGGCTTGTTGCACTGCAAGATGAACTCGAAGCCCTCGGTCAGCTCGCGGAGGCGCGCGGCGAGCGCGGCGTCCACCTCGGCGAGCACGCCGGCCACGTCGTGCGGGCGCTGCACCACCAGCTCGATCTTGCGCCGGGCCGCCTGCAGCTCTGCCTCGAGCAGGATGGTGTCGAAGCGCGACTGCAGCGCCTCGAGCTCCTGCGGCTCGAGCTTGTTGGCCTTCACCAGCACGTTCTCGCGCACGCCCACCTTGCCGAAGTCGTGGAGCAGCGCCGCGTAGCGCAGCTCCTGCCGCTCCTGGGTCGAGACCGCGTGGCCCTTCCAGCGGCCCGCGCTGGCGTCGGCGCGAGGGAGCATGTCGGAGAGGCCCACCGAGAGCGAGGCGACGCGGCCCGAGTGGCCGGCCGTGGTGGGGTCCCGCGACTCGATCGCCACCACGCTGGCGCGCACGAAGCCTTCGAAGAGCTGCTCGATCTCGTGGTGGAGGAGCGCGTTGTTGACCGCGGCCGCGGCCTGTCCGCCGAGCGCGGTGAGGAGGTCTTCGTCGTCGGGGGTGAACGGCGCGTCGTCGATCTTGTTGAGCGCTTGGAGGACGCCGACCACCTCCTCGGACTGCGAGATCATCGGCACGCACAAGATCGACCGCGTTCGGTAGCCCGTGCGCTTGTCGACCTCCGGGTTGAACCGGTCGTCGAGGTAGGCGTCGGGGATGTTGACCGGCAGCGCGCTGGTGGCGACCGCGCCGGCGATCCCGGTGCTGATCGGGATGCGGATCTCCTTCACGCCCACGCCCTGCGCGACCTTGCTCCACAGCTCGCCGCGCTCCTTGTCGAGCAGGAAGAGCGAGCAGCGATCGGCGTCGACCACCTTCCGGGCGGTGTTGACGATCAGCGGGAGCAGGCGCTCGAGGTCGCGCTCCGAGTTGAGCGCGCGCGCGGCGACGAGGATCCCGTTGAGCTTGTGAACGCGCTGCTCCAGGGGATTGGCCATATGGCGGGAGTGTACCACCCACCGGCAGGGAGTCACGCAAGGGGGCGCGCCGGCAACCTACAGCCCCAGGAGCCGCTCCGCCTCGGCGTACCGCTCCGGCACCACGTAGAGCCGCGAGAGCGTGGCCGGCTCCGCGTACCGCTGGTAGAGCGGCGTGTAGTCCGCGATCGGCACCTCCTGGCCGCGCCGCGTCTTCACCCAGAGCGTGGCCTCGCGGCCGTAGTGGCTCAAGACGCCGCGGCTCACCGTGGTGAAGCAGTCGATCCCTTCGGCGTCGAGGCGGGACCGGGCCTCCTCGACGTCGGGCGTGACCGGGCCCTGGGGGGCCGCCGGTCCGGGCAAGAACGCGCTCGGCGCGCCGTCGAACGGCCCCGTCTCGATGAGCAGCCGGAAACCCTGGCGGCGCACCACCCGCTTCGCCCACGGGTTGTCGCTCGCGCGCAAGGCTGCCAGCAGCGCGACGTCGTCGTGCTGCAGGTAGGCGTCGATGTCGGCTGGGAGCTGGTATTCGCCCTGGTTGGTCTCGCAATACCGCTGCAGGAGGGTCTCGTATCCGACCGAGGCATAGTGGAAATAGACGCCGAGGAACATGTGGTAGCGCGAGAGGAGGAAGTCCTCGAAGGCCATCACCGCCCGCTGCTCGAGGGCGAGGAAGACGCGCCCCTCGCGCTCCACCGACTCGAGGTTCTGCACCAGCCAGTCGTGGTCGAACTTCCCGTAGTTGACGCCGGTGTAGAACGAGTCGCGCTGGAGGTAGTCCATCCGGTCGGCGTCGAGCTCTCCCGAGACCACCTGGCGCAAGAGCGGCGAGTAGTCGCGCCCCCGGCTCTGGAACACCGACGGTCCCGGCGGCGGCCGGCCGCAGACCAGCGCGGCGACGTGCTCGGGCTCGATCCCCAGCGGCGCCATCGTGCGGCGGATCTCGGCGGCGAGGCCCGAGTCGAGGATCAGCTTGAGCGTGTAGTCCTCGTGGTCGGCCTGGCGCTTCGGGTCGCGCCGCTTGTCCGTCTGCACCCACGCGGGCAGCTGCAGCAGCGCGGCGAGCGGCATGTTGCGCTCGGTCGCGTGCGAGAGCGGCGGGTGGCCCAGGTCGTGGAAGAGCACCGCCAGCCGCAGCGTCTGCCGCAGGCGCACGCGGTCGCTCGGGTCGAGCGCGAGCTTGGGCGCGAGCACGTCGAAGACACGGGTGGCCACCGCCATCGCGCCGAGCCCGTGGGCGTAGCGCGTGTGGGTCGCGCCCGGGAAGGCGAGGTCGGCGAACCCGAGCTGCTTGACGTTGCGCAGCCGCTGGTACTGCGGGCTGTCGATCAACGAGCGCTCGTCGGCGCTGACCTCGATCGCGCCGTGGATGGGGTCGCGGATGTGCACGTGGGTGCTCCTAGAAGGCGAGCTGCATCGAGAGCGGCGAGTTCTTCGGGTCGAGCGCGAAGCTCGCCGCCGAGATGAGGAAGTCGTACCAGAAGTGGACCGCGATCGAGGGCGAGAGGGCGTACCCGCTCTTCGCATACACATAGCTGAGGTAGCCGCCGACCAGCGTGATGAAGGGGACCCCCTTGACGAGGTAGTCGACGCGCTGGTCGGCCGGCAGGAAGAGCGCGTTGGTCGAGTGGAAGAGGCCGAACACCAGCGCGCCGAGCACCATCCCCGGCTCCTCGCCCTTGCTGCGGGCGAGGCCCGACTGGACCATCCCGCGGAACGCCAGCTCCTCGGCGAGGGCGACGTGGGTGAAGAGCCCGACGCCGATGCCGCCGCCCGCGAGCATGCCCGGCAGCGTGTTCACCGTCTTGCCGAAGAGGTTGGGCCGCTCGAAGGCGTGGCGGGTGGTGAGGCCGCCCTCGAAGAGCTCGCTGTAGACGAGGCCGAGCGCAAACGTCCCGAGGATGCCGCCCCACACCAGCGGCTGCGAGAGCACGTCGGGGCGGAACGGCGCGGCGAACGCCTCACCCAGCGTCTCAGGCGGCACGTACGGCAGCCGCGCGGCCCGCTGCAAGCGCAGGGTGGTGTCGATGGCGCCGGCGGTGAGCAGATCGCCGAACGCGAGCAGCGGGAGCACCGCGCCCGGGTTGCCGAAGCTGTCCTTGAGCCCGACCGTCAGCCCCGTGCCCAGCTCCGCGAGGCCGAGCGCCAGCACCAGCGAACCCTCGGTGGCGCGGCCCGCGCAGAGCGAGCCGAGGCCTGGGAAGAGCGCGGCGTAGGCCAGCGAGCACCGGGTGTGGGTCACCTCGTAGCGGGCCTGCCGCTCGGCCGGCGAGGTGGGGTCGGTGGCGGAGAGCCGTGTGCGCGAAGGGCCGCCTTGCGGGGCCTGCAGCAGGCGTGTGTTCACCAGGAAGCCCGGGCCGCTCGAGGCGGGCACTGGTGGGGACTGCTCGGGCGCGGTGCTGCTCGCGGCAGCCTGCGCGGGTGGGGGCTCCGCGGGCGCGGGGGCGCTCTCGGCGGGCGCAGGCGCAGTGGCTGCGGACGCTGCAGCGGAGGGCGCGGGCTGCTCCGGGCTGGCCGGCTCGCGGGCGCGGGCGCTGGAAGGAGCGAGGACCGCGAGCGCGCAGATCGCCGCAGCGAGCAGCGCCGGGCGCGAGGTCCATGCGCCGGTGCGCGAGAGTGGGCTCACCGAGGCAGCTTAGACCAGGGAGGGGGTGCTCGTAGCGAGAAGCGCCCCGGGGCGCCGCAACACGGGCGCGCCGGCGCGCTCAATGCCCCGCTTCCAGCTCCTCTGCCTTCTGGTCGGAGAGCCCCGCCCAGCGGTCCTTCGGGAAGGTGCGGAAGACCACGTCCCAGAGCGGGGTGCTGATCCCGAAGCGGACCTCGGGCGTCGAGTAGTGGTGGACCATGTGGTACTTGCGCATCCACTTGCCGAGGTCGCTCGTCGGCACCGCGTGGTGCAGCCAGTAGTGGGTCAGGTCGTAGCCCACGTAGCCGAGCACCAGGCCGCCGAAGAAGGCGGTGTGGTAGACCGGCCCGAAGGCCCAGCGGATCGGCGTCCAGAGCAGGGCGGCCACCACCAGGGTCGCGAACGGCGGCATCACCAGCCGGTCGGGGTCGGACGGGTAGTCGTGGTGGACGCCGTGGACGAGCCACATCGCGTCCACCTGGAGCTCGCTCTTTGGGTTCGGCTTGAAGTGGAAGAGAAACCGGTGGAGCAGGTACTCGAGCAGCGTCCAGGCGAAGAGGCCGAGCGCGAAGGAGCCGAGCGCCGCGCCCGCGCCCGCGCCGGGCTTCCGGAAAGTGTAAGCGAACGAGCCGAGCGCGACGGGCACCCAGATGGCCACCACCTGCCACCACTTCACGCGAGAGAAGCAGGTCTCGACCCAGTCGCTCTTGAACATGCGGGGCGACCCGCGCGAGGGGCGCGGCAGCGGCGGGTGGGGGGCGAGTCCGAACATGGGCGCTCCTGAGGCGGGCATGCAGGGCGAGCGTGTAACGGATCGAGGGTGTCGCCGCAACCGGGGCCGCCCTCCGTGTCGCTCTCGGCGTCGCCCTGATCGGCAGGTTGCGCGGCCGCGGCAGTGCAGGCAGTAGGGAGGGATGGTCCTGCCCGCGCCGAAGATCGCCGTCGCCCGCCCCGCGTCGTCGGTGGTGCTCACGCGCCGGGGAGCGCGCGGCCTCGAGGTGTTCTGGGTGCGCCGCGGGCAGCAGCTGAAGTTCGCGGGCGGGTTCTTCGCCTTTGCCGGCGGCCGGGTGGACGCGGCCGATGCGCTCCTCCCGATGGACGGCGCCGAGGGGAAGGGCGACGAGGAGCGTGCGTGCCTCGCGGCGGCGCTGCGCGAGCTGTTCGAGGAGACCGGCGTGCTCGCGGTGCCGGACGCAGAGCGCGTACCCGAGGCCGAGCGCCGCGCGGTGCGGCTCGAGCTGACCGCGCGCGAGGGCAAACGAGCCAAGGCCCCGCCGCCGGGCGAGCCGCTCTTCTCGCAGATGCTCTCCGCGCACGGGCTGCGGTCCGATGCGCGCGCGCTGCTGCCGGCGGGCCGCTGGATCACGCCGCCTTCGGTGCCGACGCGGTTCGATACCCGCTTCTATCTGGTCGCATTGCCCGCAAATGAGGCGGCCGAGGTGTGGCCCGGCGAGCTGGCCGGTGGCGAGTGGATCACGCCCAAGGCGGCCCTCGCCCGCTGGGACGACGGCAGCGCCCTGCTCCACCCGCCCGCCTGGCACACGCTCAAGTGCCTCGCCGAGGGCACGCCTTCGGGGGACCCGCGCGACGCGCTGCCCTGGCTGCAAGACCCGTCGCGCGCGCCCTGGGCGGAGGCGCTGCCGATCAAGGACTTCATCGTGCAGCGGATGGAGTTCCAGCGCGGCGTGCTGATCTTCCCGCTGCGCACGCCGACGCTGCCGCCCGCGACGCACACCAACACGTTGCTGCTCGGCGACGACCGGCTGGCGGTGGTGGACCCGGGCTCGCCCTGGCCCGAGGAGCAGGCGCTGCTCGAAAGTGAGCTGCTTCGGCTCGCCGCCCTCGGCCGGCGCGCGGTGGAGATCGTGCTCACGCATTACCACCTCGACCACGTCGCGGGCGCGATGCCGCTCTCGGCGCGGCTGGGCATTCCCATCGCCGCGCACCAGGCAACCGCCGACCGCCTGCGTGGAGAGGTGCGGATCGACCGGCTGATCGCCGACGACGAGCCGCTCCCGTATGGCCCGCGCGGCTGGCGCGCGCTCCACCTGCCGGGGCACACGCTCGGGCACCTCTGCTTCATTGAAGGGGGCTCGGGCGCAGTGGTGGCGGGCGATCTGGTGGCGGGCGGGAGCACGGTGGTGATCGACCCGCCCGAGGGGGATATGCGCGAGTATCTGCGCTCGCTGGACCGCTTGCTGGCGCTCTCGCCGCGCACGCTGTATCCGGCCCACGGACAGGTGGTGCCCGCGGGCGCCGAGCTGCTCAATGGCTATGTCGCCCACCGCTTGGAGCGCGAGGGCAAGGTGGCCGCGGCGCTGGCGGCCCATGCCCCGCACGGGCCGGCGCTGCCGTCGCAGCTGGTGCCGCTGGCCTATGCCGAGATATCGCCCGAGCTGTATCCGCTGGCGGAGCGGAGCCTGCTCGCGCACCTGCTCAAGCTGGTGCAGGACGGCCGGGCAAGCGAAGCGTCGGGCCGGTTCGCCGCGCGTTAGCGACGCGACGTCCCCTGGCCTCTTTCGAGGTGGTTCGCGCCGTTGGGGCGATTTGCCCCGCCCCACGCTGTGGTCGAGCGGCGCATTGTGAAGGTATGTCCACCAGCAAGGCCTGCATTGGAGCCCGCCCGTCCGCGTTGGCGCGCAGGTTGCGTAGTCGGCGCTCCGTTCAACCCCATACAAGGAGCAACCCATGGCGTCTGTGCTGAAGGATTTCCGCGATTTCGTCGGCAAGGGTAACGCGGTCGATCTGGCAGTGGGCCTCATCGTCGGCAGCGCCATCGGCGCCATCCTCAAGTCGTTCGTCGACGAGCTGATCATCCCGTTGACCGGGCTGCTCGGCAAGGCCGACTTCTCGAACATGTACGTGATCATCAAGGGCGCCGTCGCCCCGGGCGCGCCGCTCGCCGAGGCGCGGAAGACGGCCGGCGTGGTCGCGCTCGGCTACGGGCAGTTCATCACGGTGGCGATCAACACGCTGGTGCTCGCCTTCGTGGTGTTCATGGTGGTGCGCGCGATCAACAAGATGAAGGCAACGATGGCCGCCGAGGCGGCCGTCGCGCCGCCGCCGCCGCCCCCGCCGGCCGACGTGGTGCTGCTCTCCGAGATCCGCGACCTGCTCAAGAAGCAGGCGTAGAGCGCCAGGACTGAATCAGGGACCAGGCCGCGGTTTTCCCGTGGCCTGATCCCTGGAGTGGAAGCGGGTATCGCTGGCTCGACTACTTCATCTTGTACGTCAAGCCCACGCTGATGACCGTGGCGTGCGTGTCGTACGACCCCTGGAACGCATCGGACGAGGGGTCCACCGCCAGCGCGTCGAACTTCGCGTACTCGAAGGCGAGGTTCGCCGCCAGCGACGGCGTGATGTCGTAGCCCGCGCCCACCGAGACCGCCCAGCGCGAGGAGTCGGGCAGGGCCGGGCTCACCGTGCTGGTGGGCTGGGGAGAGACGTCGCGCAGGAAGCCCAGCCGCACCTTGAGGCCCGGCAAAAGCCCCCCGTACTCGCCGCCGATTCGATACGTCATCGAGTTCGTGTAGTTGAACGGCAGGTGGATGGTGAGCTTCTTGTCGCCGACGAAGTCGTCGGCCTTGTAGACGATGAAGCGGAAGAACGTCACCGCCGCCTGCAGGGTGAGGTCCTTGTTCACGTCGTAGGCGAACCCGGCGTTGACCACGTTGGGGAACGTCAGGTTGTGGGTCGCGCCCTGGTCGATCAGGCCGTTGGTCTTCAGCGCGTCGGGCACGCCCGTGAAGTGGGCGGCCCCGGTGAGCACCATGTCGGCCTTGTGCTTGTACTGGAAGCCGAAGCGCAGCGGCACGTCCTTGAACGGCCTGGCCTCGAGGGCCGCCGTCCACGACAGCTTGCCGCCCGAGGTGCCCAGCTCGGCCTGGCCGTCGGGGATGCCGCCGAAGACCAGCTTCTGCTTGAGGTGCTCGGTCGTATAGAAGTACGCGCCGCCGACGCTCAGCTTGAGCTGCTCGATCGGCTGCACCGCGTAGACGAGGTCGTAGCTGAAGACGCGCCGATCGACGAGGATGATCGCGGCGCGGCCCGGCCAGTCGTCGGCCCACTGCATCTGCCCGCCGCCTGGGACGCCCATCCCCAGGCCCACGGCCATGTTCAGCCCGGCCGCCTTGAAGCCGTACGAGACGGCGAAGTTGGGCGGCGTGGCCGGACCCGCGGTGGAGGACGCCGACGCGTTGGCGGTGGGGCTCGTCCAGGTGGAGTTGAGGAAGATCAGCGTGAAGGCGCCCGAGACCATCAGGCCGTCGTGGCCGGCCAGCGCCGCGCCGTTGGCGTACGCCGCCTCAGGCCCGGTCTGGTTGGCCACCGCCGACCCGCCCATGCCTTCGTCGCGCGAGTTGGTGTTGGGCACCGCATATCCAGCCGCGAACGCCGAGGCCGGGAGGAGTACTGCCGCTGCTGCGAGAAGAGAGGTTCGCATTGGTGTCGTCCAGGGCTACGGCTGCGGGAAGGCAACTGCCGTGGGCGGGAGATTGGTGACGGGGTCGAGGAGGAACGCAGCGCCGAGGTCGCCGGCGGCCTGCGCGAGGCTGTGAATGGTGGTGTTGGTGGTGAACCCGGTGAGGTTCCCGCCCGCGTCGAACGAGGCAGCCGCGCCCCGGTTGGTGATGAACGCGTGCGGTACGGCGGCGTAGCCCACGCCCGGGACGGGGATCGAGTACGGCTTGTTCGCGTCCGGGCAGGTGTTGGTGGGCGAGGCCGGGCCGACGTCGAGGAACATGGTCATCGCCGCGTTGGGACGCTGCGTCGTCACGCCCAGCGGGGTGAGGCCGATGTTGCCGTAGAGGCCGATGTTGAAGACGTTGGGGACCGTCTGGTCGCACGCCGCGAACTGGCCATAGATGCTCTTGGCCACCTGGTTGGGCTGGCCCGCGAGCAGGTCGGGCAGCGTCGCCTTGCTGGCGCCGCCGAGGAGGTGGCCGGCGGCGTTGATCGGGTCGGCCGGGTCGAGGATCCACTTGGCGACCAGCAGGAACTGCAGATACGCCGGCGTGCCCGGCACGATGCCGAGGCTCGCGAGCAGGCCGCCGACGCTGCTCTGGAAGGCCGGCGCGGTGGTGAGGATGTCGGTGAGCGTGCCGCCGCCCACGTTGAGCACGCCGCGCGAGAGGCGCGGGTTGGCCGCGAGGTTGAGCGTGCCGAGGATGGCGCCCAGCGACTGGCCCGCCCAGTTGATGTGCGCGGGGTCGATGTAGATGCCCTTGCCCTGCAGCAGGTAGCCGAGGAGCGCCTTGTTGGCGGCCGGGATGTCGGGGAGCGCCGCGCTGGCGGGCGGCCGGGCGAGCGCGAGGATGAGCGCCGACTGGTCGATCAAATCCTGCCGGAGCGTGTCGCGGGTCCGGAAGAAGTTGGCGCTGACGAAGTAGTTCGACGAGTTGCGCGCGTAGCCGTCGGGGCCGCCGTCGGAGTCGGTGTAGGCCGCCCAGGCACCCGGGCAGGCGGGCGTCGAGCAGTTGGTGAAGACCTTGAGGTTGCCCGTCGAGCAGATCCCCGGCGCCACCAGGTCGCCCTGGTTGGCGCCGCCCGCGATCTTCAAGCAGGAGCCCGCTGCGCCGCCCTTGCACTGGTTGTCAGCGGAGCACCACGAGCGGTCGCCGTGCTTGGAGCCGTCGATGGCCGCGACCACGAAGCCCCGCTTGGTGTACTCGTTGGCGACCGCCAGCATCGAGGCCTTCGAGCCGCCGAGGCCGTGGTGGAACACCAGCAGCGGGGCGCACTTCGCGGCTGCCGCCGAGCCGTAGCCCGGGCCGCACAAGGCCGCGACGTTGGCCGCCTTCGGGGTGGCGATCAGCACGCGCAGCTTCTTGAGCGCCTTCCCGGTCTTCACCGCGTCGGTCAAGATGGTCGGGTCGAAGGCGCCGGTGATGTCGGACTCCAGGTCGAGCGTGGTGATGGTCGCGTGGATCACCTCGTCGATGTCGGCGTTGGGCGTGTACGCGTCGAGGCCCCACTTGGTCCAGGCGGTGGCCGCGTCATACTTGGCGTAGGTGGAGTCGACCACGAACTGCGTCGAGAGCGCCGCGTTCGAGTACGGGATGGCGGCGAACTCGACCAGCCCGGGCGCCTTGGTGGGCGCCTTGCCCGCCAGCACCTC
>JAYWAO010000430.1:0-10818 GCA_043782365.1 Deltaproteobacteria bacterium | reverse complement strand
TCAACGCGCTCAACGAAGAGGCCGCGGTCGACCTGCTCTTCGACATGATGCCCGGCTCGCAGGGTCCGGCCATTCCCACCATCACCGAGTGGCAGTATTTCGACGGCAAGCGCTGGCGCGAGATGAACATGAACCGCGCCGAGTCGGACGGGCGGCGCATCGCCTTCGGCAGGCACCCGGGCATCGACAAGCAGATCGTCAACGGCAAGGAGACCTTCTGGATCCGCGGCAAGCTGGCCGAGCCGCTCAAGGACCCCACCTCGGTCCAGATCGACACCATCTCGCTGCGCGTCGAGATCCTCGGCGAGGGCATGGCCCCCGAGAACGCCTTCGTCAACATCGGCGCTTACATCTTCCTCCCGGTCGATCAGGGCAAGAGCTTCCACCCGTTCGGCGAGGACCCGAAGTTCGACTGCGCCCTCTACGTCGGCCACAAGGAGCTGTTCGCGGCGCCTGAGTCGCGCGTGCGCATCGAGGCCACGCTGGTCGAGCCGTCGATCGTGGTGGCGCCCGAGGGCAGCCCGGACTTGATGGTGCACTGGGAGTACTGGAGCGGCCGCAAGTGGAGCGAGCTGGGCCGCTCCGGACCGATGGGCGTCTCGGGCAACCAGGGCACCTATAACTTCCTCGACTCGACGGGCGCCTTCACCCGCAACGGCGCGATCGTCTTCGACCGCCCGACCGACATGCTCGAGGTCGAGGTCGGCGGCATCAAGAACTTCTGGATCCGCGCCCGCATCAACAGCGGCAACTACGGCGCGCCCGGCAGCTACGAGATGGTCGGCTCGAACTGGGTCTTCAAGGAGGACCGCCCGCTGCGGCCGCCCTGCCTGAAGAACCTCGTCTTCAAGTACGTGCGCGAGCCCAAGCCGGTGGGCTTCTGCATGAGCTACAACGACTTCCAATACCGCGACCACTCCGAGGACGCGCAGACGCCGTACGTCTACTTCCAGCCGTTCCTCCCCGAGCAGGACGAGAACCCGGCGTTCTATCTCGCGTTCGACCGCAAGTTCCCGCAAAAGACGATCCACCTCTACTTCGAGATCGACGACGGCGAGCTCTCGGGCGGCGCGCAGCTTGGCGGACCTCCGCCGGGCGCGGCCGAGGACGAGAGCGCCCGGAAGGGCCCACGCGTCGTCTGGGAGTACTGGGACGGCACCCGCTGGGCCGACCTCCTCCCCGAAGACGGGACGTTCGGCTTCACCCGCTCGGGCTATCTCGACTTCGACGGGCCCCGCGACATCGAGGAGCGCGCGGTGTTCGACACCACGGCGTTCTGGCTGCGCGCCCGCCTCGAGACCGGCGCGTACGACATGCCGCCCAAGCTGCGGGCGGTGATGGTCAACGCGGTCGACGCCATCAACGGCGTCACCGTCGAGGAGATCCTCGGCACGTCCGATGGCTCGCAGGATCAGAGCTTCACCACCGCGAACCAGCCGCTGCTCGCCGGGATGCAGGTCTACGTGCTCGAGCCCGACGCGCCGACGGCCGCCGACAAGAAGAAGATCGAGCTCGAGGAGGGCTTCGGCTCCATCAAGGCCGACGAAGACGGCAACGGCACCTGGGTGCGCTACCACGAGGTGGAGAACTTCTTCGACTCCGAGATCGCCTCGCGCCACTACGTCTGCGACCCGATCACCGGCACCGTCACCTTCGGCGATGGACGCAAGGGCTACGTGCCCCCGCAGGGACGCGACTCGGTGAAGATCGAGTACCGCGTCGGCGGCGGCGTGGCGGGGAACGTCGGCGCGATGTCGCTCACCGTGCTCAAGCAGAGCGTGGCCTTCGTGCAGGGCGTGACCAACCCGTTCCCGGCGTCGGGCGGCGCGGACGCCGAGACCATCGAAGAGGCCAAGCGGCGTGGCACCTACGCGATCAAGAACCGCGACCGCGCCATCACCGCCGAGGACTACGAGCAGCTGGCGCTCGCGGCCAGCCGGCGCGTCTCGCGGGCGAAGTGCGTGCAGGCCTCCGACGGCTCGATCTCGCTGCTCCTCGTGCCCAAGGCCGAGCGTGAGGACGGCGACACCAAGGCGGTGCCGTCTCGCGACCTGCTCGACCGCGTCGCCGCCTATCTCGACAAGCGCCGCCTGATCACCGCGCGGGTCAACGTCGGGAAGCCGAAGCTGGTGCCGGTCTCGCTCGAGCTCACCGTCTCGCTCAAGCCGGGCGCCACCGCCGACCGCGTGAAGAGCGACGTGAAGGACAAGGTCAAGCGTCTGCTCAACCCGCTCGGCGGCGGACCCAAGGGCGAGGGCTGGCCGTTCGGCCGCGCGGTGGGCAAGGCCGACATCTACCCGATCGTCGAGGGGGTCGAGGGCGTCGACCGCATCACCGACCTCATCATCATCGACGAGGGCAAGCGGCTGCGCATCGAGATGCTCAAGCTGCAAGAGGATGAGCTCCCCAACCTGATCGGCGTCGAGATCTACGACCGCGGCTAGGGGGAAAAGCCATGGCCGAGACCAAGACCGAAGCGCTCCCGCAGATCGCCCCGCCGCTCATCGGCCTCGCCATCGGCGCGGCCAGGCGGATGGCGAAGAAGCGCGCTGGCGCTACCATCGAGATCAAGATGGTCGAGAGCGAGGAGAAGGCGCTCACCGTCGTCAAGCAGTTCCCCGAGGAGGGCGACCAGCTCAACGACAAGCGGGTGATGAAGGTCGAGATCGCCACCCGCCCGTGGATCCAGTACCTCCCGGGCATCTACCAGGACGCCGACGAGGAGAACGCCGACTTCCTCCAGCGGTTCCTGCTCATCAACCAGCACCTCACCAGCGGCATCGAAGAGCGGCTAGAGTTCCTCCACGAGTTCTTCGACTCGCGCCTGACGCCAGAGAAGTACCTGCCGTGGCTCGGCTCGTGGCTGGCGATGCCGCTGCTCGAGGGCTGGGACGAGGAGAAGCGCCGCGAGATCATCCAGCGGACGCCGGAGATCTACCGCTTGCGCGGCACGGCGGCCGGCCTGAAGCTCGCGCTGCGCCTCTTCGCCGACGTCAAGGCCGAGATCCTCGAGGGCCAGTGGCCGTACCCGGGCATGGTGATCGGCAAGTCGAGCACCATCGGGTTCGACACCACGCTCTCGGCGCCGGTGTTCATCTCGCAGTGCTTCACGGTGAAGCTGCCGGACAAGAAGAACGAGGTGCCGCGCGAGCGGCTCCGCACGGTGCACGCGCTGGTCGAGACCGAGAAGCCCGCGCACGCGCACTATGCGGTGGTATTCGAGGAGACTACCCCGGTATATGAGGTGGTTCCGTTCCTCCATGTGGGCAAGACGGCCTGCATTGGGGTGGACACGCGCATCGGGGGCCAGGAGGACGTGCCGCCGGTGCTCGACGAAGAGCTGCAGCAGCTCAATCTGGGGCGGCGAAGCTGATTGTATTTTTCCCGTTTGACAAGCACGCCCTCTTGGGGATTGTAAGAGGGCATAGTGGTTCGGAGGACGGACATGGCGGAGCAGGCCAACTTCAAGCGGATCAACTTCTTCGAGGGCTTCTTCACCACCGACGAGGACTGGAACGCCGCAGAGGCGTACCACCTCGAGAAGCGGCGCATGCACAACCGGGTGCTGCACACCCCGGGCGTGGTGCCGGTCTCGGGCGGTGGCCTCAAGGTGCAGGCGCGCGGACGCGGTGACCTCTCGTTCGAGGTGGCGCCGGGCTTCGGCATCGACGGCCGGGGCAACGAGCTGGTGCTGCGCGACCCAGCGGTCAAGGTCGTGGAGGCAGACAAGCTCAAGCTGCCGCAGACCATCTACGTCGCCATCCGGTACTTCGAGGAGCCGACCGACTTCATCGCCTACAAGGAGAACCCGCGCTTCAAGGGTCACCGGCGCATCGAAGAGAAGGTCAAGATCGAGGTGATGGCGCGCGAGCCCGACGGCGTCGAGGCGCTCGAGCTCGGCCGCATCCGGCTGGAAGAGGGCGTGCGCGAGATCCGCGACGCGCTCGACCCGCGCGTGCCGGGCCCCGGTGAAGTGGACCTGCGCTACGTGCCCGTCGCGGGCTACGCGGGCAGCCACGCCTCGCCGCAGCTCAGGCTCGAGGTGGCCAACGGCCTCTCCGAGAAGGCGGTGCTCTCCACCCTGCTGGCCAAGATGGGCGTGGTCCCGGCCCACTACCTGCGCCAGGCGGTGCTCGCCGCCGAGCTGCTCAACAGCTCCAACGGCATCGGCCCGTTCAACCTCGCCGACTGCCTCCTCGGCATCGTCGAGCTCGAGCGCGAGATGATCGAGGCGATCGAGAAGGACTTCCCGCAGGTCGCCGCCCGCAAGGGGTTTGGCGACTACAAGAAGGCGCTCGAAGCGCTCACCAAGGTGGTCCGCGACCGCCCGCGTGACGCCGAGGGCTGCATGGGCATCGCCCGCTTCCTCAACGCCTCGAACCAAGCCCTCACGCCCATCGTGAAGGAGAAGCTGGCGCCCACCGAGAAGAAGAACGTCAAGGGCGAGCCGGTCACCTGGAAGGACATCGTGGTCCGCTCCAAGGACTTCCCGGAGGAGCTCAACATCGACGGCTCCGCCTTCGTCCGCGTCGACCACCTGCAGCTGGTCAACGACGAGTCCGAGAAGGCCCACAAGTTCCAGATCGTGGGCCAAAAGGACATGTGGAAGAGCCGCCAGACCTTCACCTACCCGGACAAGGAGCAGGTCTCCGACTCCGGCGTCGCCTACATCGGCGGCGAGGCGAAGTGGGTGGTCCACAACCTCAAGCCCGGCAAGGACATGATCGTCATCAAGCGGTTCGATGCGATCCTGGGCGAGCAGATCTGCGACATCCTCGTCGACGGCAAGAAGGTGGGCCAGTGGAAGGTCACCGAGGCGGATCGCAAGCACCGCTGGCGGAACCACTACTTCCTCGTCCCCGGCACGTTCATCACCAGCGAGAACATCGAGATGAGCTCGAAGGCCGCCTCGGCCGAGCGCGACATCAACATGTTCCAGCTCTGGTTCTACCAGCCCGCCTAAGCAGCACCTGAAAGGGAGCCCGCCGTGTTCATCCAGATCTTCCGCGAGGTCGTCGGCCTGTTCTCCAGCCGAGAGAAAAAGCAGGGCAAGGTCTGCCCGAACGGCCACGTCATGCAGCCCTCCTGGGACATCTGCCCCTACTGCCAGCAGATGCAGGAGGCGATGATGCGCCAAGGCGGTGGCGGCGGAGGTGGCGGAGGCGGCGGAATGGACATGCCCATCGCTGCCGGCGGCGGCGGCACCGTGATGGTGAACGTCGGCGGAGGAGGCGGCGGCGGTGGCGGGGGCGGCGGCAACAAGGGTGGCGGCGACAAGTCGCGCGAGGTCTGCGGCTGGCTGGTCGCCCTCAACGGCGCCCACAAGGGCGAGGACTTCCGGCTCCGAGTCGGCAAGAACGTGATCGGGACGGCCTCCGACTGCGACATCGTGCTCTCCGACAAGAAGCTCTCGCGCAAACACTCCACGATCCGGTATGAGGGCGGCGAATTCCAGATCGCTGACCTCGACTCGTCGAACGGCACCCACGTGAACGACGAGAAGGTCCAGAAGCACGACCTCATCGACAACGACATCATCAAGCTCGGGGACATCGAGTTTGAGTTCAAGTGCCGCGCCATGCGAGCCCACCGCGACTAGCTTCGAAGGGACATCCTCTGTGAAGACGCACTGCTTCCGCACCCGCACCGCTTCTGCAGTCCTCTGCGCTGCGCTCCTCTCCCCGGCCCTGGTGCTGGCGGCGAGCGCGCAGCTGGCCATCCAGCAGGTGGAGGTCAAGAAGCACGTTGGCTTGGTCAGCGACGACCTGACCGCCAAGGCATTCTTCAACGTGATCGGCGCGTCGGGCTCGCCGATCCCGGGCCTCACCAAGGACCACTTCAAGGTCTACGAGCCGGGCTCGACGGTCACCCAGAAGATCCTCAAGGTCGACACGCTCGAGGGCGCGCAGTCTGGCGCGAGCATCGTGCTGGTGGTGCAGGCCTCAGGCTCCTGGATGGGCATCCAGGACGACGTGAAGAAGATCGTCAGCGCCTTCATCAACGGCCTCGGGGAGAAGGACCAGATCGCGGTCGTCGACTACGCCGAGATGGCCGAGACCATCGCGCCGTTCTCGTCCGACAAGGGCGAGGTGGCGGGCAAGGCCGGCAAGATCAAGGCGGACGGCAAGAGCTTCCTGCTCTACGACGGACTCGCGCAGGCGCTCTCGCTCTACGCGGCCGCGGCGACGCCTGGCAAGGGTGCGGCAGCAACTCCGTCGCTCCTCCCCGCTGCGAAGGCGATCATCGTCATCTCCGATGGCCGCGACAACGGCTCCGCCACCGAGGTGGAGAAGATCGTCGCGGACGCTTTCAAGCGGAAGATCCCGATCCACGCGGTCGGCCACACCGAGATGGACCCCGAGCCGCTCAAGAGCCTCGAGGAGATCTCCCGGCGCACCGGCGGCACCTACAAGGGCGCCACCTCGGTGGACGACATCGGCAAGAGCCTGACGGTCATCAAGGACTACATCAACCGGATGTACGTGATGGAGTGGAAGACCGACCTCGAGCACGACGGCAAGGAGCACAAGCTCGAGATCGCGATGGAGAACGACGGCGGCGGACCCACGCTCAAGTCGGCCGTGCAGGTGAAGACGCCCGACTTCTTCAACTGGAAGAAGCTCGTCCTCGTCATCGCCATCATCCTCGTCCTCTTGCTGATCGCCGCGGCCATCTGGGTGCTGACGCGCCCCAAGCCGCTGCCCCCGCGCTTCTGCCCGGTGTGCAAGCGCGAGCAGATCCCCGAGTGGGACATCTGCCTCTTCTGCCTCAAGGCCGCCAAGGCGCGCCTCTCGGTGCAGAAGGGCGCCCAGAAGGGGAAGGTCTACCCGCTGGTGGGCAAGGTGGTCTCGATCGGCTCGGGTCCGGAGACCAACATCCGGCTGATGGACGGCGCCTGCTCCGGAAAGCACGCCGGCGTGGCCATCGACGGCGACAAGTTCGAGATCGTCGACCTCGGCTCGAAGAACGGCGTGCTGGTCAACGGCAAGAAGACCCCGCGCCGGTTCCTCCGCAACGGCGACATCGTCACGGTGGGCATGACGGAGCTGAAGTTCGAGAGCTCTGTCGACACCGGCGGCGACGGCGACGATGACGACTAGTTTGGTGTAATGCCCAGCCAGCAGCAGCGCGCCGCCCGGACCTGGTTTGGTACCGGGCGGTCTCGCTTCGGGAGCGCACCCGCGCGTAGAGCAGCAGCGGGACCCCAGGACGGGATCACCGCTCCTCCAGCCCGTTCACCAGCGTGCGCCACTGCACATAGGCGTCGAAGGCGGGCCTGCTCTCGTCGAAGAGCGGCTCGGTGGCGATGCTCAGCCGCTCGACCCAGGTCTTCTCGGGGATCAGCTGGGCGAGCCGCTTGAGCGAGGCGTGGGCCTTGATGTGCGGCTGCGCCTCGTTGATCTCGAAGGTGGAGAGGCCCGGCCCCTCTTCGTCGCGGGTGACGTCGCGGCGGATGAGCATCTGCTCTTTCAGGTGGTGGAAGAGCGCGTACCAGATCTCGGCGCCCTGCTTGACCTCCTTGGGCTCGCCCGCGCCAAGCCTGGTCGCGCGGGACTGCAGCCACCACCACGCGAACAGCTCGTGAGGCGTAGCCGAGAGGTGGTCGACCCAGCTGCGGGCCGGCCATCGCGGCTCGCAGAACTCTGCGTCGAAGTCGGGGTTCAGCCAGGAGCAGGCGTCGGGCTCGGGGCGAGGCGGGATCATGCCCTCGTTGGCCGGCGCCGCCGTCTCGGGGTCGAGCCGGAAGTGGCGCAGCCTCACCAGAGAGAGCTGGCCGAACGGCGCCGGCTCCCGACGGGGCGGGGCGGCCCGCACCGGCAGCGGCAGGGGCCGGTCGAGGCTGAGCACGGGCGCGTCCCGCTCGGTGGGCAGGCGACCCTCTTCGTCGAGACCAAAGAGCGTCGTCCTCGCGACGCCGAGGTCGTGCAGCACCGGCCCGCGCCGCAGCGGCAGGCCAAAGCGCTCCGGAAGCTGGTGCCGCTCGAGCGCAGCGGCGCCCCGCAGCCAGCGAGGGTTGAAGTCGGCGTCGAGCCCGAACTCTCCAGGCGCGAGGCAGCCTGGGTCATGCAAGACCAGGCCAGGCACGAGCCGCCGGTCGAGCGCTTCGAGCGTGGCCAGCGCCTGCGAGCGGAGCGGCCGGGCCAGCGCCGCGGAGGGCGCGCGGGCCAGCGCGGTGGGGCGACCTACGGCGTCGAGGCGGAAGCGGTCGAGCTTCAGCCTGCCCGCGTCGCGCAGCGGAGCCGGGAGGATGGTCAGCGAAAAGAGGCGGGCCGGAGCCGTGCCTGGGTGGCGGATCGCGCGCGCGCCGACGGGCAGCGCCCACTGCTCCGGCGAGCCCGGGGGCGGCTCGAGCGGGCCGGGGCTGCGCAGCGAGAGGGGCAGGGCGGGCCTGGGCCCGGGCAGCGCGCCAGCGACCGCCTGGGAGGCGCGCGGGAGGGAGAGCGCGAGCAGGCTCCGGGCCCGGCGGCGGCCGAGCCACCGCGCCAGCGCCGCCAAGACCCTGCGGAAAGGGCCGGGCCAGTTCATTCAGCGGCTCCAGTGGGGTCTACGGCGGCAGCTCGCGCGCCCGCTTTTTGCTCGGCCATTCCGGCGGCCGTGGTGGCTCCCGCGGTGGCAGCGTCAGGCCCGGGCTTGCCCCGCAGGGCCTCCGCCACCGGAACGAGCCCCTCAAACAGCGCGCCGAAGTGTACGCTGCCGTCGGGGTCGATGTAGATCGACGCCCTCACGGGCAGCCTGGGCACGCCGGACGGCGCCGCGCGCTCCGGGGCGTCCAGGGTGCTGGCGCTTCCAGCCGGGGGCTTTTCGTCCGCGCTCACCGATGTCACTGTAGCAGCAGGGTGGTCCGAGGCCCAACCTTCAACCAGGGCCCCCAGAATGCCGGTCTCCCAAGCTGCGGAGGTCAGGGGAGGAATCCGATCCCCTTGACGGTGTGGGCATTCTTGCGCGAAACTAAAACAGCCGAAGGACTTTTTCGTTCTGCCCGGTCGGAGCTGCGTGACGAGCCCTGCGCTCGGCGACGGATCCCGCCCGGGCTCGGTTCGATGCACACCCCGCCAGGGCGATCTAGCCACGGCGGTGCGTAGGAGGCGAGCTCCCGATGGCCGACAACCAGATGGTCCCCGACTTCGAGCTGATGGTGGACGGCGCAAAGGCCGATCCGGAGCTCAAGGCCTCGGTCATTGGCATCCGCGTCACCGACGACATGGACAAGGCGGCGCGCTTCCAACTCCACCTGTCGGACGTCGGCAACAAGCTCTCCAAGAGCGACAAGTTCAAGCCCGGCGTGGCCATCGTCATCAAGATGGGCTACCAGGGCAAGCTAGAGACGGTCTGCAAGGCCGAGGTCGCCACGCTGGAGATGGTGGTCACACCCGACGGGCCGACGCGCATGGTGGTCGCTGGCTACGACAAGGGCCAGTCGTTCGCCAAGGGCACCGAGACGAAGACGTACAAGGACGTGAAGGACTCCGACCTCGCCTCGCAGGTGGCGCAGCGCAACGGGCTCACGGCCGAAGTGGACGACAGCAAGGTCGTGCACGACTACGTCTTCCAGAACAACATCACCGACTACGACTTCATCGCGCAGCGGGCGGCGCTCGCGGGTTTCCGGTTCTACGTCGAGGACAAGAAGCTGATCTTCAAGAAGCCGAAGGTCGCCGAGAGCGCGGTGGCGACCCTGGAGTGGATGAAGAACATCGGGCGGTTCGTGCAGGAGGTGAACACCTACGACCAGGTGTCGAAGATCACCCCCACGGGCTGGGACGCAGCCAAGGCCGAGCCGCCCAAGCCGCAGCAGAGCAAGAAGGGCGACGAGTACGGCACGCAGGGCGGGACCATCACCGGCGCGAAGCTGGTGAAGGACCTCTTCGGCGAGATCGAGACCTTCATCCCGGTGGCGTCGGGCCAGGTGAACCTCCTCGAGGCGGTCGCCAAGTCCGAGTTCAACAAGCGCGCGGGCTCGTTCGTCTCCGCCGAGGCGCGCATCGACGGCAACCCCAAGGTGGTCGCGGGGACCACCGTCGAGGTGCAGAAGGCCGGCAAGCGCGTCGACGGGCAATACTACGTGGTATCGACCGACCATATCCTCTTCGTCGACACGGGATATGCCACCGAGTTCCGCGCGCGCCGTTACACGATCAACAAGAAGTCGGCGCCCGTGAAGGACCTGTCGAAGTTCGCCAAGGAGCTGAAGGACGCCTCGAAGGCCGCCACCGACATCGCAAACAAGATCAAGGACGCGGGCGCCTTCGCGCTGAAGGCCGCGCGGGAAGCGGCCCAGAAGGCCCAGGCCGGGTTCGACGCGGCCAAGGGCGGGCTCGACTCGATCAAGGACGCGCTCCAGCAGATCAAGAGCCAGGGCGGCGAAGCGGCGCAGGCCGTGCTGGCGCAGGTGCAGGCGAAGATGGACGCGATCAAGGCACAGATCGGCGCCGCGGTCGGCAAGGTGAACGAGGCAGCGGGCGAGGCCGCGAACGCGGTGGCCGACACGGCGAAGAAGGCGCTCGCCGCCGCGCACGAGGCCGCCAGCAACATCGTCGAGGTGGCGCAGAACGCGTTCCAGCACGCGCTCGACGCGTTCGACGCGGTGAAGGCGGCGGCCGCCGACGCGGTCAGCACGGTCGGGGCGGAGCTGTCGGGCGCGGTGAAGGGCCTGAAGGCGGGCCTGATGGCGGCTGCCGAGACGGCGATCAACATCGGCAAGGCCGGCATGATGATGGCGCAGGCCGCGCTGATCAAGGGCAAGAGCGCGATCGAGATGTGCGCCGCGCAGGCCACCGACATGGCCAAGGGCCTGATCAAGGGCCTCGGCGGCGAGTT
>JAYWAO010000429.1:0-10843 GCA_043782365.1 Deltaproteobacteria bacterium | reverse complement strand
TCGCCTCGCGGTAGCGGCTCACCATCGCCTGCGCGATGCCGCTGCAGCCGAGCTGCCGCGCCACCGAGTAGGTGTCCGGGAAGAGGAAGCCCTCCAGCGAGTCGGCCGGTACGCCCAGCTTGTTCGCCGCGGCCGCGCTGCGGGCGAGCGCGAGGAAGTCGGCCTCCTTGCAGAGCCCGGTCTCGCCGATGATGGCGGCGATCTCGTCGGCCCGCAGGCCCTCGGGGACCGTGAAGCGGTAGAGCTTCACCTCGCCTCTCTCGAGCTTGGCGAGCACCTCGTCGGGCGTGAGGGGGAGCGCGAACTCGTACTCGCCGGCCTTCGGCTTCGCGTCCCGCCGGAAGTAGCGCACGTGCGTCCGCAGCCGGTGCGCGTCCGAGATGACGCCGGCCGCTTGCAGCAGCATGGCCAGCTTCACGGGGCTGGTGCCAGGCGGGATCTCCAGCGAGAGAGTGCCCTGCCCGAAGGGGGTCTGCACGAAGGTCTGGTCGTCGTGCCAGCGGTAATACAGATAGCCGACCGCGACGACGAGGAGGAGCGAGAAGACCCTGTACAGGAAGCGCTTCATCGTTCGGCTCCGAGGCAGACCTGACGCTCGACGTTAGCGCGAGATCGGCCTCGTGCGGTGCCGAACTGGGGAGCGAACGCGCTCGACCGACCGACGACCGCTGATGAGGTCGGTGCCGTGCGTGCGCTCGCCGTTGCAGCGCAGCACACCGTCCTACGCCCCGCCCAGGTCCGCCTCGATCTTCGCCTCGGCCGCCGAGAGCTCTTCCTGCTTGCGCTCCCAGCGCGCCATCAGCTCCTCCAGCTTCTGCTCGGCGGCGCGGTAGGCGGTCACCAGCGGGACCGACTTCACCTTGTCGGCGAAGACCGCCGGATCGGCCAGCTGGGTCTCGGCAGACTTCTTCTCCGTCTCCAGCTCGTTGATGCGCGCCTCCAGCTGCGCGACCTCCTTCTTCAGCGGCCCGAGCAGCTTGCCCCGCTTCTCGCGCTCCACCGCCCGCTCGCGGCGCGCGTCCTTCCCCTGACCGCCGGTCTTTTCGGTAACCAACGCTCTTGCAGGCTGCGCGAGCGCCAGGGCCCGCTCCGCCTCGGCGCTGCGGCGACGCTGCCAGTCGTCGAGGTTGCCGGGCTGGGGATCGAGCTTGCCGTCCTTCACCTCCCAGACCTGGGTGGCGAGCCCGTTGACGAACGAGCGGTTGTGGGAGACGAAGAGCAGCGTGCCGTCGTAGCGCTGCAGCGCCTCGATCAGCGCCTCGGAGGAGTCGAGGTCGAGGTGGTTGGTGGGCTCGTCCATCAGGAGCAGGTTGCTCGGGACCACCAGCAACTTCGCCAGCGCCACCCGCGCCCGCTCGCCGCCGGAGAGCACGCCGATCTTCTTGTCGACGTCGTCGCCCGAGAAGAGGAACGAGCCGAGGATCGCCCGCACCCACGACTGCGGCTGCGTCGGGACCAGCGCGGCCACCTCTTCCAGGATGGTGCGCGAAGGGTCGAGCGCTTCGGTGTGGTGCTGCGCGAAGTAGCCGAGCTGCACGTTGTGGCCGAGCTCGATCGAGCCGCCCTCGGGCTCGGTCTCACCTGCGATCAGCTTGAGGAGCGTGGTCTTGCCCGCGCCGTTGAGCCCGATGACGGCGATCCGCTCTCCGCGCAGGAGCTGCCCGGAGAGGTCTTGGTAGATGACCTTCTCGCCGTAGCGCTTGTCGAGGTGCTCGATCTTGATCACCTCGCGGCCCGAGCGCGGCGCGGCGGGGAAGCTGAAGTCCACCGTCGCCCGCTCCTCGGGCAGCTCGATGCGCTCCTGCTTCTCGAGCAGCTTCAGCCGGCTCTGCACCTGCCGCGCCTTGCTGGCCTTGGCGCGGAAGCGGTTGACGAACTCCATCGTCTGCGCGCGCTGCTTCTCCTGCTTCTCGACCTGGTTGCGGAGGATCTCCAGGTCGCCCGCGCGCTGGATCAGGTAGTCCTCGTAGTTGCCCTTGTACGAGCGCAGGCCCTCGGGCTCGAGCGAGAGCACGCGGTCGATCTGCCGGTCGAGGAAGTCGCGGTCGTGGGTGACGAGGATGAGCGCCTTGCGCGAGCGGCGCAGGAAGGCGTCGAACCACTCCAGCGTGGGCACGTCGAGATGGTTCGTCGGCTCGTCCAGCAGCAGGAGCTCGGGGTCTTGCAAGAGCAGCGACGAGAGCGCTGCCCGCATCCGCCAGCCGCCCGAGAGCGTCTGCGCGGGCTTCTCCAGCTGGTGGGAAAGAAATCCCAGGCCGAGCAGGATCTCCTCGGCCTTGTGGCGGCCGTAGTGCTGCTCGTGGTGCTGCAGCTCTTCGTGCAGCGTGCCCAGCTCTTCGGCGAGCTCGAGCTGCGCGTCGGCTTGCGCCTCGCTCTGGGCGCCGTCTTGCGTGGCACCTTGCACGTCTCGAGAGACGGCAGCGAGGAGCTTCTCGGCCTCCACGATCCGCTCCTCGAGCGCGCGGCGGCCCGGCACCGAGGCGAGCACGCCGTCGATCAAGGAGCCCGGCGGCGGCTCGCCCATCTCCTGAGGCAGGTAGCCCGTGCGGGCGCGGCGCACCAGCTGGATCTGGCCGGCGTCGGGCTCCTGCATGCCCGAGAGCACCTTGAGCAGCGTGCTCTTGCCGGTGCCGTTGGGCCCGATCAGGCCGACGCGGTCGTGGGCGCCGAGCGTGAAGCTGGCGTCGTCGAGTAATACTTTTTTACCGTAGCGGACGCTGACGGCGCGGGCGTGGAGGAGGGACATCGCGGGCGGCTTGTAGCACGGGGGACGCGGGAGGGGGCACGCGGTGCTGCGCGCCAGCGGCCGACCGCCGCCGCGGGCGCGCTGGCTCGGAAGACGTTTGGCCCCGAGCCCGCGGGAGCGTCGGGCGCCGCGGCGCGGGCAGTCCGCCTCTTCGACGGCGCGGTGCTGGTGCAGGGCACGGTGGGCAGGTACGGCGGCACCGTCGACTACGACGGCTTCTCCCAGTCGATCCAGACCGGCGCGCTGGAGGCCGAGGCGGGCGCCCGCCTCCATGCGCTCGCGGGCCCATCCTTCCGCTTCGACCTGGAGGCCGGGCTGCGCTACGGCCTGAGCACCAGCGACACCGTCGGCAGCCTCACGCTCGACCCCACCGGCCGCCCCGGCGGCTTCGGGGCGGCGGCGGTGACCTTCAAGCGGCTGCAGCTGCAGCTGCGCGCGTCGATCGACGTCTACCGCTTCGGCCAGTCGCCGCCCAACTCGCTCGTCTACGGCCCGCGCTTCTACCAACCCGACTCGGCGATGGTGGTCTGGTCGCTGGGGCTCGGCTGGCTCTTCGCGCTGCAGGAGCCGTGAGCGCTCGGTGGGCGTTGCTGAGCGCCGCCTTGATCAAGCAGCCCGGGTTCGGGCGCTGCCGGGGTAGAGTGCCTTCTGGAGGTCAAAGATGAACGGCACACCGCTCGACTTCATGCACGCCCACTCCCTGCCCTGGCTGGTGCTCGCGGGCCTCGCGTTCTTTCCGCGGCTGACGCTCCTCTTCATCGGCGGCCCGTTCGGGTTTCTGCACTGGCTCGGCTGGCTCGTCGCGCCGCACCTGCTCGTCGCCATCATGGCGACGACGCTGTACTGGCACACCAACCCGTTCTTGTGCGTGATCGCCTGGTTCCTGGCGTTCGCCGGCACCAGCAGCGAAGGGAAGGCCGTGCACGTGGGCTCGCAGCGCTGGCGGAAGCGCGGAGGCGCGCGCGCAGCCTGAGCAGGCACCGCGCTGGCAGCGGTCCCGTCGCGGCCTCCAAGGACCCCTCTGTCGCCGGTTGGCGTGTGCGTGCGCGACCTGCGCCCCGGGCTCTCACCGGCGCCTTCACGCATCGGCCCGCGGGCCACCAGGCACCGCGACGCTCGCCAACCGCTCCGCTCCTCGCGCAGGGTGCCGGCTCCACCACCGGAGGCCCCCATGCTCGCCGCCCTGCTGCTCGCCGCTGCCGCCGCCACCCCAGCACCGCCCCCGCAGGTCACCGCCATCAAGGCGGGCCGCCTGATCGACCCGTCCACCGGCAGCAGCTCCGCCAACCAGATCATCCTGGTCGAGGGGACCAAGTTCAAGGAGGTGGGCCCCAAGGTGGCCATCGCCGCGGGCGCCGAGGTGATCGACCTGTCACACCTCACCGTGCTGGCAGCGGGCCGTTGCCAGCCCCGCCGCGACCTCCCGCCCCGCCTCAGCGCCGCTTCTCCTCCAACAAGAGCGTCCGCATCCGCGCCAGCGCTTCGCTGGTCTTCTCCACATACGGGCTCTTCGCATTCACCCGCTGCGCCGTCGCAAACGTCTGCTCATAGATCTTCATCGCCTTGTCGAGCAGCACCCGCACCTTCTTCTTCAGCTCCTCGCGGTACACCCGCACCTGCTCCTCGGTGAGGTCCGCCGGGACGGGCGCCGCGACCATCTGCTGGTGAAGCGCCTCGTACACCTCGCCGATGCGGAACCCCGACGCCGTGGCCCACTCGCCGTCGCCGCGCCGGATCGCCCGCAGGTAGTGCCCCTGCGCCGAGAGGAGGAACTGCGCCTTCGTCTCCAGCGCGTCGGAGAGGCCCTTCTCGGCCATCGTCTTCGGGTCGAGTAACACTTCTTCGAAGTAGGAGCGGTAGATCTCCCCCACCCAGAACTCCGCCTGCGCCAGCAGCCCCGGGTCGACCTCGCCCTCCCCGGCCTTCTCATACACGCCCAGCGCGGCCCGCAGCGCGCGCTCACCCTCGGAGCGGCCGCTCAAGCGCGCCGCATCCTGCGCGCCCGCCGACCGCGCCAGCGCCGCGTCCTCGATGCGACACACCGCCGCCTGCACCATCGCCTCGCCCTTGCGCGACGCTTGCAGCCCCTCACGCGTGGAGAGCGCCTGGAGCCGCTCCGACGCCTTGGCCAGCTGCCCCAGCTCGTGCTCGCAGAAAGCTGCGTGGAAGACGGCGTCCACCTCGTCGGCCCCTACCGCCGCGGGCGCTCCGGGAAACCGCGCCAGGTACCGCTCCCAGCGCTCCAGCGCCGCGGGCCACGCCGACATCCGCTCATGCCCGAGCGCCGCGTTGTAGAGCGCGGAGGCCCAGTTGGCGGACTGCGGAAACACGCCCACCAGCCGGTCGAAGCAGCGCGTCGCCTTGGGGTAGTCGCTCGCGGAGAACGCCCGCGTGCCGCAGTCGAACAGCTGCGCCTCGTCCATCCCGATCAGCGGCAGCTCGTCCTTGGAGACCGAGATCACCGTCTCGGGCAGCACGATCTTCTCGGGCCCCTTGGCGGGCGCGGCGAGCTTCTCCTCGGGGCGCTGAGCGGTCTTGGCCGCGGTGCAGGCGACGAGGAGGCAGCTCGCGCAGGTGAAAAGCCGGATCCCTGAGGAAACCAGGAAACCAGGAGGGGTTCCTTCTGCTCCTGGTTTCCTGGTTTCCTCAGAGCCTCGCTCTTGCTTCCGGTTCACTCCGAAGCCTCCGCCGCCTGCTCCACCTGCCACAGCCCCGACAGGTCGTGCACGTCCCGCCGCAGCCGGGGCACCGTGTAGAGCGGCACTCCTCCCAACGCGTGGGCGAGCCGTTCGATCTCCCGCTTGTCGAGGTCGGCCAGCGCCGCCTGCTCCTCCAGCGTGCGGGCGAGCCGCGCCGAGAGCGGCTGCGCGCCGTCGTCGAGGGGAGGCTCGCCGGGCGCGGGTACGCCGGGCAGGTCCTTGAGCGCCGTCAGCTGCAGCGCCTCGGCGAGCGGCCCCTGCTGCTCGGGCCCGCCGAACCGCCGCGGGTCGCGCTGCACGCGGTTCACCACCACCGCCGCCGTCTCGATGCCGCTCTCCTTCAGCGTGCGGTGGAAGAAGAGCGCCTCGTCGATGGTGAGCGCGTTCGCGCTCGTCACCAGCACGAAGGCCGACTCCCGCGAGCTGAGCAGCTTCTTCACCTCGGCGGCGCGCTGCTTGAAGCCCCCGTACATGCCCTCGAACGCCACCAGGAAGCGGGCCACGTCCTCGAGGAACGCCGCGCCGGTGAAGCGCGCCAGCGTGCCCAGGATGATGCTCGACGGCAGCGCGAACAGCCGCAGCCCGAACCGCCCCGCCTTCAGCAGCGGGCCGAGGAGCAGGCGCATGGCGTCGTTGTTCAAGACGTCGAGCAGCCGGTCGGGCGCGTCGAGGAAGTCGAGCGCGTTGGTGGTCGGCGGCGTGTCGAGGACGATCACGTCGTAGCGGCCCGACTTCGACAGCTCGGCCACCCGCTCGGTGGCCATGTACTCGAGGGAGCCGGCGAGCACCGTCGACAACGTTTGGTAAAGCCGGTTGTCGAGGATCTGCCTGGCCTCCGCGGGCGAGCGGGCGTCGCGCTCGATCAGCTCGTCCCAGGCCAGCTTCAGGTCGAGCACCATCGCGTGCAGCGTGCCCTTGGCGTGGACCCCCTCGACCGCGAGCGGCGTCAGGTCGATCGCCAGCTCGCGGTTGCCCAGCGTGCTGAGCCCGAGTGAGTTGGCCAGCCGGCGCGCGGGGTCGATCGTGAGCACCAACACCCTCTGGCCCTCGACGGCGAGCCGCAGCGCCAGCGCCGCCGAGGCGGTGGTCTTGCCGACGCCGCCCGAGCCGACGCAGCAGATCACCTTGCGCCCCGCCAGCAGGCTGCGCAGCGGCGGGCGCGGCGCCTTGTGCAAGAGCGGGTTCGAGGGGCTCACAGGCACCCCGCGATCGCCCGGCCGATCCGCTCGAGGGCGGCGACGCCGAACTGGCGGTCGAACTGGTGCGGCACCTCGACGATCGGGTCGGGCAGGGCCTTCCGCAGCACCTCGCGGTAGCGCACGGTGAGCTCGGCGCGGGCCTCGTGGCCGTCCACCGCCTCGCCGGCAGCGGCGAGCAGCGGGCCGGCCATCGCCACCGCCGAGCGCTCCGCCTTGGTGAAGCGCGTCGAGAAGACCGAGTTGAGGAAGAGCGGCCCGAGCGGCAGCTGGTGCCCGGCCAGGGCGGCGCGCAGCTCGATCGCCTCGTTGACCGGCATCTCCTCGGGCAGCGCGCAGACGCAGACCGCCGTCCGCGCCGGGTCGCGCAGGAGCGCCTGCATCCAGAGCATGTCGGCTGCGAGCGGCCCCTCGGACACGAGGCCGAGGAAGACCTCGGGCACGGTGAGCAGCGTGAGGCCGTGGCCCGTGGCGGGCGCGTCGAGGATGACGAGGTCCCAGCGCGGCTGGCCCCGCTCGCCCTGGTCCTTGGCGGCGTGCCAGCAGACCTTGCCGAGCATGGTGATCTCGGCGAGCGAAGGCGCCGCCTTCAGGAAGTAGCGGACCACCTTCCGCTCGAAGACGAGGTTGTAGAGGGTCTCGGAGTGCAGCGTCATGATGCCGTACTCGCGCATCGCCTCGCGCGGGCGCACGTGCACGGCCCAGAGGTTGGGGCGCAGCTGGCGCAGGTCGGCGCCGGCGGGAGGGCTCCCCAGCAGCTCGCTGACGCGCTCGCGGGCGGTGACCTCACAGACGAGCACCCGCTTGCCCCGCGCAGCCGCCGCCAGCGCCAACGCCGCGCTGAGCGTGCTCTTGCCCGTGCCGCCCTTGCCCGTGAGCACGAGCAGCCTGCGGTCGAGCAGCCGCGAGAAGGCGCTAGCGCCTTGGCCGCCGGGTGGCTGCGCACCGGCCGGCGCGGCAGCGGGATGGGGAGGAGCGGCCTCTGTCACGAGGGCGCGGAAGCTACTCGCGCCGAGGCGGCGGCGCAAGCAAAGGGTGCCGCCAGCGCAAGCGCGGAGTCGCTACCCTCTCGGGTGGAGCCGCGGCCGGTCGCTCGCGGGCGACGCCGTGTCCTGGGGATCGGTGGGGTGCCCCGCGCGGCCCGAGACCGGCACCGGCGCCGACCCCACAAAGGGTTCGGTCGGGCGCGGCGGCGACGAGGCGAGCCGCGGCACCGAGACGGGCGCCGGACGGGGGTGTCCTTGCCCGACCGGCAGGGTGGCGCCCGGGGCCGCGAAGGTGTAGCCGAACCCGAGCATCCCGTCGAACCAGGCCAGGACCAGCAGCAGCGCCACTGGCAGCAGCATCGCGACGGCGCCCACGTGCAGGTAGAGCGCCGGGCCCACGGTTGCGCCCGAGAGGAAGCTGAGGAAGATGCTCAGGTGCAGGCGGACGCGCTTGAGGTCCGGCACCACCGACACCTTGCGGCCCACCAGCCGGTCGCCCACCCAGAACAGCACGCGCACCGACTCGATGCCGATGTCGGTGGTGATGCCCGTCAGGTGCGTCGTGCGCACCACCGCGCCCGAGATGCGGGTCACCAGCGCGTTCTGCAGGCCCATCGCGAAGCAGAGCGTCGCCTCCAGCTCCAGCCGCTGGAAGCGCCAGTGCTGGTTGGAGTGGAGCGAGAGGAGCGCGAAGAGCGCGATCATCAGCGCCTCGACCAGCAGGGCCACCACGTAGCGCGGGCGCCCCTGGCGGCCGGCCACCTCGACCAGCGCCGTCGCGGTCATGGCGCCGAGCAGGAACAGCCCCACCACGATGGCCGCCGACCAAGCGAGGTCGAAGTGTCCCTGGGCGAGCTCGTCACCCAATCGGGCCACCGTGCCCGAGGTGTGCGAGGTATAGACCCCCAGCGCGATGAAGCCGCTGGCGTTGACCGCGCCCGCCACCCACGGCAGCACCATGGCGAGGATCAGGTTCTCCCAGAAGCTGCGGTTGCGCTCGAGCCGACGGATCACTGCTTGCCCCACCCCGGCCAGAGCGCCGAGAGGCGCTGGGACAGCGAGCGGCCGAGCAGCGCCCGGCCCGCGCGCAGCCCGTTCTGGAACGCCCGCTCTCCGCGGGTGAAGACCCACGGCTGCGGCAGCGCGAACGGCTCGTGGTGGAAGGCGCGCAGCTCGGTCAGCTCTTCGAGCGCCTGCAGGCCGTGGGCGTGGCCCAGCGCCGACTCCTTGAGGCCCGCGAACGGCAGCTCCGCCACCGCCGCGGCGAAGAGCACGTCGTCGTGCAGGACGGCGCCCACCTCGAGCGCGCGGGCGACGCGGGCGGCCCGCTTGCCGTCGCGGGTGAACACCGACGCCGAGAGGCCGAAGGGCGAGTCGTTCGCCAGCCGCACCGCCTCGGCCTCGTTGGCGCAGACGATCACGGGCAGCACGGGGGCGCGGGTCTCCTCGCGGAGCAGCCGCATCGCGTGGGTCGCCTTGGTCACCACCGTGGGCTGCAGCAACCGGCCCGAGGTGACCTCGCCGCCGCAGAGCACGGTGGCCCCACGCTGGACCGCGTCGGCGAGCTGCGCCAGCGCCGTCTCCAGCTGCTCCTCGGTGCCCACCACCCCGAGGTGCGCGCCGGCGTCGTCCGGGCCGCCCACCACCAGCCGCCGCGCCTGCGCCAGCAGCTCTTCGAGGAACGGCGCGGCCACCGCCTGGTCCACGTAGCAGCGGGCGATCGACGCCGCTGCCTGACCCGCGCAGGCGAACGCGCCGAAGGCGATGCGGCGCGCTGCCAGCTTGACGTCGGCGTCGGCGAGCACCAGCGCAGGGTCTTTTCCAGAGAGACGCAGCGCGCACGGCAAGAGCCGCTCGGCAGCCTCGTGGGCCACCAGCCGGCCCGTCGCGGTGCTGCCCGAGAAGAGCAGGAAGTCGATGCCCGAGGCGATCAGCGCGTTCCCGGTCTCCGAGGTCCCGTGCACCACCTGGAACAGCCCGCGGGGCAGCCCGGCCTCGTCGAACAGCGCGCGCAGCTTCTCGGCGACGATGGGCGCGCGCTCCGATGGCTTGAGCACCACGGCGTTGCCCGCCAGCAGCGAGAGCGCCGCGTCGCCCACGGGACCGCCGAGCGGGAGCGGGTGGTTGCCGATGATGCCCACCACGCCGCGGGCCACCCGGTAGAGCGTGGTGCGCTTGTGCGGGAAGAGCCGCGGGCGCTGCGTCTTCTCCTGCAGCACCTCTCCGCCGCGCGCGCTGGCGCACAGGAGCAGGTCGCAGAGCGGGAGCAGCTCGAGGAAGAGCGCCTCATTGCGCGTCTTGCCGCTCTCGCGCGAGACGTGCTCGCAGAGAGTCTCGGCCCGGTCGAGGAGCAGCTGCTGCACGCGGAGGATCACCGCGGCGCGCTCGTCGAACGGCCGGCGGCCCCAGTCGGCCTGGGCGCCGCGGGCCTCGGCCACCGCGGCGGCGACCTGCGCCGGGCCGTGCACGCGCACCTCGCCCAGCAGGCGCCCCGTGGCGGGCTCGCGGACCTCTAGTGTGCCGTGCGGTGTCATCGGCGAACGTCCCATCTCTCTCCTTTTTCGCCGCCATGGCGCGGCCAGTCAACGCCCAGTCGAGGTGTCATCGCTCCACCCGCCTCCGCCAGCAGGCGGGTTGACACGCTGCGCCAGATGACTACAGTCCGCCCGCTCTCCGGGCTAGCGGTAGTTCGCCGCGGCGCCCGTCCATTCACAGGAGTTCGCCCATGAGCCTCCGCGACAACCCGCTCCTCAAGCAGATGATCGCCACCGGCGAAGAGCGCCTCAGCAAGCTCGCCACCGACCTGCTCTCGAACGAGAAGGTGATGGGCACGCTGCAGAAGACCGTCAGCGCAGCCCTCGAGGCGAAGGGCCTCGTCGAGCGCAACGTGCAGACCGTGCTCTCGACGATGAACATCCCCACCGCGGGCGACGTGAAGAAGCTCGAGGGTAAGATCGAGGAGCTCGAGAAAGTCTTCGAGGCCCTCTCGACCAAGATCTCCGCGCTGCAGAAGGCCGACGCGCCGCCCGCGACCAACGGGCACGACGCCGCGCCCCACGCGTAGCGACTTCAATCGAGCAGCTAGCGCCCGTCGCCCTGCTGCTGCGTAGCGACCGTGGGCGTGAGCGGCTTGCGCGGAGCGTCGGGCACCGGCCCGCCGAGGACGACCTTCGCGAGCGGCGCCCGGTCCACGCCGAAGCCGTCGAGCGCCCGCAC
>JAYWAO010000428.1:0-10846 GCA_043782365.1 Deltaproteobacteria bacterium | reverse complement strand
AGTTCCTCAAGAAGGTGACCAGCGCGCACCCGGAGACGGTGGTCTACGCGCTCCGGCTCGACCGCGGGCTCTCGCCGGAGGAGGTGTTCAACACCGTGCCGGGCACCTTCTGGGACAAGGAGCGCGGGCTCGACGAGAAGCAGTACATCGTCCCGGGCGGCGGCGGCTTCGGCGAGCTGATGAACAACGCGTATGTGTAATGCTTCGCGCGCAGCTCGCCCTCGGCCAGGTCCTTCTCGACGTCGCGCACGTCGCGCGGCGCCGAGGCGGCCTGCCCGAGGTAGCTCGTCGCCTTGCCCTGGTCGGGCGGGCGAGGCCGTCTGGTGGAACATGCCCAGGTAGTCGTCGATCTCGCAGAGCCGGCTCGCGTCGGACGAGCCCCTGCGGGCACGCCGCGCCGCCTGAGCTCGGACCACCAAGAAGGGGGAGACATCGCGGCGGCCACGGCAGCAGGGGAACGCCGGGCGGCCCACCTTCTGTCACTGCGCGCGTCCGGTTTGGTCACGCCGGGGCCAGGGCGGAAGGCCGGCTGGCCGCAGGCCCCTTCCGCGCGGGCCCTGTTCTGGTATGAGAGCGCACCCGCGCTGCCGCTCCGCGGGGTGCAGCGAAGTCTCCGGCCTCAACACCCGCAGCCCGAACCGAGGTGCCGATGAAGCTCGCCGAGCCGCTCGACGTCCTCCACAGCAAGGAAGCCATCCAGGCGCGGGTCCACGAGCTCGGCGCGCAGATCACGCGCGACTACCAGAGCAAGGACCTGGTGCTGGTGACGGTGCTGAAGGGGGCGATCCTCTTCGCCGCCGACCTCTGCCGCGAGATCGACCTGCCGCTCTCGCTCGACTTCATCGGTCTGTCCTCTTACGGCGAGGCCACCGAGAGCTCGGGCGTGGTGAAGATCACCTCCGATCTCACGAGGCCCATCGAGGGCAAGCACGTGCTGGTGATCGAGGACATCATCGACACCGGTCTCACCATGCGCTACCTGCTCGACAACCTCGCCACCCGGCACCCGGCGTCGGTGAAGATCTGCTCGCTCTTGCACAAGCCGGCGCGGGCGCGCACCAAGATCCCCATCGAGTACCTGGGCTTCACCATCCCCGACCTGTTCGTAGTGGGCTATGGGCTCGACGCCGGCGAGAAGTTCCGCAACGTGCCCTTCATCGGCGTCGTACGAGCGCACCCGAAGACCGAGTAGAATTAGTGTAGTCGCAGCAGGGTCAGGAGACCGAAAGATGGCCGACGCAGCGCAGCCGAGCGGTGGTTCGAAGCTGGTGTGGATCCTGGTGGTGGGCCTGCTCGGCGCCGTCTGGTGGCTGGCGTCCGAGCGCAACGCGCGGAAGTTCAGCTACGAGGTCCGCGGGGGCGAGCTGATCGTCGCCAAGGGCCGCTACTTCCCCACCAGCACGGCGGCGATCGGCCCGGGCGACGCGCTCGGGAAAGTGTATGCGGGCATCGCCCCGCCGGCGGGCACCAAGCCGATCCTGGAGACCGAGTTCGACGACCAGCAGGCGCTCGACCGCGCGCTCTACGACCTGGTCACCGGCTGGGCGCGCGGGGCTGCGCAGAAGAAGGACTCCGCCGGCCAGCAGCAGGCAGAAGAGCTGGTGGCGCGGCTGTCGGCGCTCTCGGGCCTGACGCCTGCGCAGCTGGGCGACCTGCAGGGCCTGCACGCGGAGCTGGGCTGGTGGTCGGCCGGCCGCGATCTGGACGCGGCGGTGAAGCAGCTGGCGGTCGCCCGGCGCAAGCTGGAGGAGGTGCGGCGCGGCGACGCCGACCACGCAGCGCAGGCGACCGCGATGCTTGCGCCGCTCGACGCGCTGGCGCTGCAGCTCACCGAGCTGGCGGCGGGACGGGGTGGGAGCGCGCCGGCTGCCCAGCCCGCTCCGGGTAATACACTTCCTGCGCTGGCTTCCCCTGCGGCCGCGTCCGCGCCTGCAGTGGCTCCGGCGGCTGCTGGCGCGCCCGTCACGCCGCCCGCGGTCGCAGTGCCTGCACCGGCCGCGTCGGCGACTCCTTCGCCCGCTCCGCACGCTGCGGCTCCGGCCGTCGTTCCCGCCGCTCCGCTTGCTCCTGCTGCGGAGCCGAAGGCTGCCGGATCCACCGAGCGCCCCAAGGGCCGCGCCTCGGCGCCCACCTCGGTGTCTTCGGGGGCGCCGAAGTAGACCGGCGCCTACCCCTCGAAGAGGGCCGTGACCGCCAGGCTGACGTCAGGAAATGCCCGCGGTGAGAGCAGGCCCTCGCGCCCGACCTGCTCGACGTGACGCCAGCGACCAGCGACCGTGTCGGTGTGGACGAGCACTTGCTCGCCCTCGACGTCGATCACCCAAAGCTCCTGCACGTTGGCGCGTGCGTAGAGGGGCACCTTCCACTCCAGGTCGTCGCGCAGCGAGCTGCTGGAGACCTCGATGACGAGGAAGGCCTCGTCAGGGTGTGCTGCCCGGTGGCTCTCCCTCGCTACCACCGCGAGGTCGGGCTCGGGCATCGAGGTATCCGACGCCGCGAACGAGGACTGCACCCGGACCCTGGCGCGAGGGCGAACTGCGGTCGCCAGGAGGTCATTGAGCAGCTCGATGATGAACGCGTGCTTGCTCCCCTGAGGACTCATCGGAACCAGCTCCCCCTCGATCAGCTCCAGGCGCTCTTCGCCAAACACGCCCAGTTCAACCAAGCGCTCGTACTCCACCCGGCGCAGCGGGCGACGGCGGGTCTGGGGGGGCGCGGCAGCGGCGGCAGTCGATTCCATCCCTTTCAGCCTAACACCTCGCCCATCCTGCGCCGCAACGGGCTGCCGGCACCCCGCACGCGTTTCATTGTCCTGCCCCCTCTGGGTGCGATACGATCTCCAGACCCCGCAGCTGGTCCGTGCGTTCGCGGGGCCATGGCACCTCGAGGTTCGACACCGATGACGACCCCGCTCGGCAAGTACAAGCTGGTCAAGCTGATCGCCGCAGGCGGCATGGCCGAGGTCTACCTCGCGCGGCAGGCCGGCGCGGCCGGGTTCGAGAAGACCGTCTGCCTGAAGCGGATCCTCCCCCACCTCGCGCGCGACAAGAGCTTCGTCGAGATGTTCCTCAACGAGGCGCGGCTCGCCTCGCAGCTCGACCACCCGAACATCGTCTCGATCTTCGACCTCGGCGAGGCCAACGGGAACTACTTCATCGCGATGGAGTTCATCGACGGGCCGAACCTGCGCTCGGTCGCCAAGCGCGCCACCGAGCTGGGCGAGCACCTGCCGCTCGCCGAGGTGATCAAGATCGTCTCGCAGGCCGCCGCGGGCCTGCAGTACGCGCACGACCTCACCGACAAGGACGGCCACTCCCTGGGGCTGGTCCACCGCGACATCTCGCCCGACAACGTGATGGTGCACCGCAACGGGACGGCCAAGGTGGTGGACTTCGGCATCGCCAAGGCGGCCAACTCGGCGGGCAACACGCGCACGGGCACGCTCAAGGGCAAGGTCGCCTACATGCCGCCCGAGCAGCTGCGCGGCGAGGCGCTCGACCGCAGGGTGGACGTCTTCGCGCTCGGCGTCGTCCTCTACGAGCTGCTCGCCGGGAAGCGGCCGTGGGAGGCCGACAACGAGGTCGCGCTGATCGGCCAGATCATGACCAGCGAGCCGCAGCCGCTCTCGGAGCTGCGCCCCGACGCGCCGCCGGAGCTGGTGGGCATCGTCCACAAGGCGCTCGCGAAGAACCGCGACGAGCGCTACCAGGACTGCAACGAGCTGATCGCCGACCTCGAGGCGCTGCTGGTGCAGCTCGGCCAGAGTATTACTTCTGCCCGCGTCGCCGACTTCGTGCGCGCCTACGGCCCGCCCAGGGAGGAGGTGCCGACGGACGGCACCGAGGCCGGGATGGGCGCGGTCCAGGACGAGACCTTCGGGACGGGCGCAGCGGCGCCGATCCTCGCGCAGCAGGCCGCCGAGCAGGCCTCGAGCGGGCCCACCTCCGATGGCGACCCGGGCACCCTGATGATGCCGCAGGGCGCGCCGCAGCCGCAGGGGCGGGGGGTGCTGTACGGGGCGATCGCGCTGGTGGTCATCGTGCTGGCCGGCGGCGGCGGCGCGTGGCTCTGGCTCCACCGCGAGGCCCCTCCCGATGACACGCCGGTGGCCGTCGAGCGCGCGCAGGTCGCCCAGCCGCTCCCCGCGCCGCTTGCTCCCGCGCCGGCGCCCGTGCCCGAGCCCGCGAAGGTCGAGCCGGTGACGGACAAGGCCCCGCGCAAGGTGGCCAAGGTCGAGACGCCGCCGCCCGCGCTGCTGCAGCAGCAGCCCGCGGTGGTGGTGGTGCGCGAGGAGCCGAGGCCTGCGCCGCCCCCGCCGCCGCCCGTGGTGGTGACCGCCAAGGGCGAGCTCGTCATCCAGGTGCGGCCGTGGGCGAAGATCGAGGTCGACGGAGTCGAGGTGGGCGTGACGCCGCTCGCGGCCCCCGTGCAGGTGACGGCGGGGACGCACAAGGTCCGCTTCGTGAACTCGGACCTCGGGCGCGACTTCGTCAAGTCGGTGGAGGTGGCGCCGAACGAGCGGAAGGTGATGAAGGAGATCCTGGACGAGTAGGCGGGCCCCCGGACCTACCGGCCCGGCCCTGGCAGCTCTCCGGCGAACACCAGCTGCGCCGGGCCGCGCATCCGCAGCTCCCCCTCGACGAAGCGCAGCACCAGCGGGCCGCCGGGGAGCTCGACCGTGATGGCCGCGTCGCCGCTCGCCAGACCCTGCGCCACCGCTGCCGCCGCCACCGCGCAGGCGCCCGTACCGCAGGCCTGCGTGAGCCCCGCGCCGCGCTCCCAGACCGCGGCGCGGAAGAGGGCGGGGCCGAGCTGCAGGGCGAACTCGATGTTCGCGTCCTGCGCGGCGCAGAGGGCCGGACCCTCGGACCGCGCGAGCGAGACTACGTCCCGCGGCGCGGGCGCGACGAAGAAGACCCGGTGCGGGTTGCCCATCGAGACCGGGGTCGCCTTGGCAGTGCCGCCGAGCAGCGGCAGGTCGAGCGCCGCCGAGAGCTGGGGAAGGCCCATCCCCACCTCGACCTCACCCAGGCCGGGCTCCGCGGCGGTCACCACGCAGGGCCGCGGGCCTGCGTCGGTGAGCAGCAGGATGGCCTCCGCCGGGGCGCTCGGGCGCGTGCAGCCCGCGGTGGCCATCCAGAGCGCGGCGACGCGGGCGCCGTTGCCGCACATCTCGGGCCGCGAGCCGTCCGGGTTGTGGATGACGAGGCGGGCGGTGGCGCGAGCGCCCGTCAGGCTGGCCGCGCTGGCCTCGGCCGGGGTCGCAGGCAGCAGGCTGAGCACGCCGTCGGCGCCGACGCCGCGGTGGCGGTCGCAGACCTCGCGGGCGAAGGCGGGTCCGTGGCCTTCGGACAAGAGCGACGACTCGAGCGACTTGCGCAGGTCGACCAGGACGAAGTCGTTTCCCAGCCCGTGCAGCTTGGCGAAGTGCATGATAGGTCGAGCATAGCAGGCGACATCCGGCGCGGCAGCGTGCTCGGAGCCGCTCCTGTCGCACCCCGGTGGCACTGGGGTGGCAGCACTGCTTGACACCACCATCGCCCCGGCATCTAGTCCGAGGCTTACCTTGCAAGATCGAGAGCGGACGCGTGCGGACCTGCCCCGAGTGCCAGAACCACTACGAAGACGAGATCCTCCACTGCCCCGAGGACGGCTACAACCTCACCGGCATCGAGCCCGTCGACGAGATGATCGGCCGCACCATCGGCTCCTACAAGGTGACCAAGCCGCTCGGCAAGGGAGGGATGGGCGCGGTCTACGCCGGCGTGCACCCCGTGATCGGCAGCAAGGTCGCGATCAAGTTCCTCCACCCGCAGTACGCGACTGACGCGAAGATCGTCGACCGCTTCTTCAACGAGGCGCGCGCGGTCAACATCATCGGGCACGACAACGTGCTCAAGATCCTCGACCTCAACGTCACCGACGACAACCGGCACTACTTCGTCATGGAGTACCTGCATGGCAAGGCGCTGCAGGCGCTGGTCAAGCCCAACGTGCCGGTGCCGCTCGAGGAGTCGGGCCCCATCCTGGTGCAGATCTGCCTGGCGCTGCAGGCCGCGCACGACAAGGGGATCATTCATCGGGATATGAAGCCCGATAACGTCTATCTGATTACGCTGAACGGCCGGAAGAACTTCGTCAAGGTGGTCGACTTCGGCATCGCCAAGCTCACCGACGACGCCGGCAACTCCACCGGCAAGACGCAGACCGGCATGGTGATGGGCACGCCCGCCTACATGTCTCCCGAGCAGGGCAGCGGCGCCACCAGCCAGATCGACGCCCGCTCCGACATCTATTCGCTCGGCGCGATGATGTACCAGATGGCCACGGGCAAGCTGCCCTTCCCGGGCGCCAACTTCGGCGAGGTGCTGATGGGGCACCTGCAGCGCAAGCCCACCCCGCCGCGCGAGCTCGTCCCGGAGATCCCCGAGGAGTTCGAGGCGATCATCCTCAAGACCCTGGAGAAGCGGCAGGAGGACCGCTTCCAGTCGATGCTCGAGCTGCGCGAGGCGATCTTCGCGGTGATGCAGGCGAAGGGCATCAACGCCGAGCTGCCGCTGGCCGACGCCACCGTGGAGATGGAGCCCGTCCGGGTGGGCAGCGCCTCCATCCCGGGGCTGCGCACGCCGTCCAAGCCCGGCGGCCGGAATACCAACCCGCCCACCGGTGGCAGGGGCGCGCCGCGCACCTCGCAGCCGCCGAAGCTGCCGTCGCAGGCGCCCAAGCAGCCCAGCAGGCCGGGCGGGGCGGCGCGCAGCCACTCCGGCAGCACCCGGCCGCCGGTCGCGCCCAAGAGTAATACTGGGATGATCGCTGGCGTGGTGATCGGCGTGCTGGCGCTCGGCGGCGGCGGGGCGTTCTTGATGAGCAGGTCGGCCACCGAGAAGAAGGAGGCCGAGGAGAAAGCGCGGATCGCCACCGAGAGGGCGCGCAAGGCCAAGGAGGCCGCGGCCGTGCCGGAGCAGCTCACCGTCTCGGTGGTGAGCGAGCCGCAGGGCGCGGAGGTGGACGTCACCTGGCCCGACGGCGCGAAGTCGGCGGCGACCCCGTTCCAACTGCAGCTCCCGAAGAACGCGAAGGTCCACTTCGAGTTCAAGAAGGACGGCTACGCGCCCTATGTGATGGACGCGCTCGCCGACCAGACGCTGGTGAACGCGGTGCTGAAGGTCAACCCCGCGCCCAGGCAGACGGAGAAGCCGGTGGCGGCGGCGGAGGAGAAGGGGGGCGAGGAGAAGGCGCCGGCGAAGAAGGCGGCGAGGAAGAAGAAGGAGGACGTGCCGGCGCAGAAGGACGGGCTGATCGACCTGGGGGATGCGTTCAAGTAGGGGAGTGGGCGCCGAGAGACAGGTCCGCTCCGACTTGACCAACCCGCGCCTCTGGACGATCGTCGGTCTCGGAGGATCAATGTCCGACGCAGCAGTGATCGCCGCGCAGCTCGATGGCTTCAAGGGCCTCAACACCGGCACCTTCCGCTTTTGGGACGTCCTCCCCGTGCGCCCCGGCGACTGGCTCTGGCGCATGACCGGCGCGAACGCGAAGGGCAACCTGGTCGAGCTGCACCTCGTCGACGGCATGGGCGAGAAGGTGGGAGATCCCAAGACCGCAGCGACGCTCTCGGTCTGGGATCCATCGGGGTTCAAGAAGACCAAGGACGGCTTCGAATTGGCTCACGCCAGCCGCGTCCGCTTCGGCGACTGCGATGTCCACCTCGAGGGCGCCGAGCTATGACCAACTCTTCAAGCGCGCCTTTCGCGTGCCCGAGCACGTGGCTGGCGAACTAGCCGCCGTGCTTCCGCCGGGTGTCCGGGATGCGCTGGACCTGGGGTCCCTCGAGGCGGTACCCGGCGACTTCGTCGACGAGCGCCTCCGCGAGCGCTTCGCGGACGCAATGTTCCGCGGTCGCTTTCACGGAACGCTCGGCTACATCTATGTGCTGCTCGAGCACCAGAGCCAGACCGACAAGTGGATGCCGCTCCGCGTCCTGGAGCAGATCGTCCGCGTCTGGCGGGAGGCTGTGCGCGAGGAGCCGGGGAGGGAGAAGCTGCCGCCGATGGTCTGCGTGGTGGTGCATCACGGCGGGGCGGGGTGGACCGGCGCGCGGACGCTGCACGCGCTGGTCGAGGGCATCGCGACCACCGAGGGGCTGGGCGCGCTGGTCCCGAACTTCGAGTTCGTGCTCGATGACCTGACATTGGAGACCGATGAGTCGCTCGTCGGCAGGCCGCTGGCGCCATTCCCGAAGATGGTCCTCTTGGCGCTGCGCGATGGGCGCTCAGGCGATCGCTTCCTCGAACACCTGGCTGCCTGGACCAGGGAGCTGAATGCCCTGGCGAACGCCTCGTCGGAGGACACGACGACGCTGCTGCGCTATGTTCTGCATGTAGCAGGTGAAAAGTCGTTCGAAGAGCTGCGGCGGGCGATCGTGAAGGCCGCGCCCGCAACCGAGGGACCGATGGCAACGATTGGCGAGGAACTGGTCGAGCGCGGACGGGTCGAGGGCATTGCGGTGGGCAAGGCCCTCGGCAGGGTCGAGGGCGAGGCAAAGGGCGAGGCAAAGGGCGAGGCAAAGGCCATCCTGGCCGTCCTTTCCGCGCGCGGACTCGTCATCTCGGAGGAAGACCGGGTCCGCGTGCTCGGGTGCGCGGATCTGCCGACCCTCGACCGCTGGCTGCGCGCCGCCGTGGTGTGCGAGGAGTCCGGCGCGCTGTTCACGCACTGACGCCCAACCCGGTCCCGCTCGGGTACGGCGGTGGCGGCATGCACTCAACTCTTCCGCGTCGCTTGGCGGGACACCCCGCGCGCCCCCGTTGGCACAGTGTCCATGTCGCCCGACAGCCAGGGTGTACGGCCCGGCGCACACGAAATTGCGCCGCCCTCGAACATGAGCAATTCTGCGCCGCTGTCGCTCGTCGATGAGCGGCAGGTTCGACGGGCCCGCGCCAAGCCGGCCCCGGGAGGTTGCAAATGACGTTCAGGACGATCTGCGCCGCGCTCTGGCTCTCGCTCGCGCTCGCATTGCCGGCCGCTGCCCAGGACGACCTCTCGCTCGACCTGACGCCGACCACGAAGGCGCCGCCCAAGGAGCCCAAGAAGCCGGCCGCGAAGGGGTCGGGCTCGGCCGCCAAGGGCTCGGGCTCGGCCGCGAAGGACACCGCTGCCGCAGCGCAGCCCGCTGCTGCCCCGGCCGCCGCGAAGCCTGCTGCACCCGCTGCCGCGCCGAAGGCAGCACCGGCGACTCCCCCAGCCGCCACCGCGACGGGTGTGAAGCCTGCTGCGGCATCTCCCGCGGCAACGGCTCCCGCTTCCGCTGCGGCTCCTGCGAGCGGCGCGGCTGCGGCCGCTGGCGCCAAGCCCACCGCGCCAGGGAAGGCCCCGCCCGACCTCGCCGGCGTCGATCTCCAGCTCGACACCCGGCCGCTCTCCGCGTCGAAGGACCTCGACCTGATGGACGTGCCGAACTTCGACGACCTCGACCTCAAGATCCTCAAGGACGTCTCGCTGTGCATCTTCCCCTTCATCAAGGAGGACAAGCTCAACGAGGGCGGGCAGCTCGGCGGGGCCGCGGCGAAGGGCGGCAAGAATCTGGAGAACATCCAGCGGATCTTCTCTGATGTCGCCAAGTCGAGCACCGTGCTCAAGGACGCCATCGTCCTCGGCAAGGACGCGCCCACCTGCGGCTTCGAGGACACGGCGTGCATCGCCAACATCGGCAAGTTCACGGGCTGCGCCGCGGTGCTGGCGGGCCGCTCCACGCGCGAGGACAACGGCTTCACGCTCCGCGCCCGGATGGTCAACGCGAAGACCGGCAAGCTGATGGGCAGGGTCAACCAGGTGATGGCGACCGACGACGACAACCAGGTGGCCGCGTGGGCCGAAGGGCAGGCGTGCCGCGCGCTCAAGGTCGACTGCAAGGCGACGGTGACATTGGATGCCGACCGCCCTGATATGCGGGTGCTGCTCGATAACAAGCCGCTCGAGCGCAAGCCGAGCCCCACTGCGATTTCGCCACCGGAGACGCTGACACTCGCGCCGGGTGTCTATAAGATCCGCGTGATGATCGGGCAGCGCAACAGCCGTGAGGAGGTGCTGGCGGTGCGCCGCGGTGCCACCGAGACGGTGTATGCGCGGCAATTGAAGGACGGCGGCATTCCGCTGATGGTCGCGAGCGCGATGCAGAAGGGCGTGGTGCCGCCGAAGAGCGTCGATGTGGAGGGTGGGAAGTGGACGCGGCCGGTGGGGTTTGTGCTCGCGGGGTTGGGCGTTGCGGCGGTTGGGTTCGGCGGATATCAATATACCCACGCCAAGAGCCTTATCTCCGACGCCAATGCTTCCTATGCAGCCAACGGCGGGTATTACACCACGCCCGACCTCGACAAGATCAACTCGGCCAAGAGAGCCAACTCGAACAGCAAGGTCGTCGGCGCCGTCGGCGCTGGCCTCGTCGTGCTCGGCGCCGTCCTCGTCTTCGCTTTCTAGGAGCCACCAACATGAACACCACCACCCTGGCTCACGCCTCGTCTCGCCTTCGCGCTCCGGCGCTGCTCTCGCTCGTCTGCGCCGCGCTGCTCGTGGCTTGCGCTGACCCCACCGCCGATCTCAAAGGCCAGTGCGCGGCTGGTGCCGACTGCGCAGCCGGCCTCACCTGCGACACCACCACCGGCGTCGGCGTCTGCGTCGCAGGCTGCGGAGGCGGCACCACCATCTGCAAGGCGACCGAGGCCTGCAAGGACGGTGTTTGCGCGCAGCAGACCTGCGTGCCCACCTGCCAGGCCAACCAACACTGCGACACCTCGTTCCACTGCATCTACGACACCTGCAGCCCGGCCTGCGACGCCGCCTACCAGAC
>JAYWAO010000427.1:0-10847 GCA_043782365.1 Deltaproteobacteria bacterium | reverse complement strand
GCGGCGTCGGTCGCGCGCATCACGTCGTCGTAGGGGAGGCCGCCCCAGTCGTCGGTGATCTGCTCGGTGAGCGCGTGGCCGTAGCCCACCGAGCCGCGTGGGTTGGGCATCAGGACCACCGCGCCTCGCGAGGCGAAGAGCGCCGGGTTCCAGCGCATGCCCCAGACGTCCTCCCACGCGCCCTGCGGACCGCCGTGCACCAGGACGACGAGCGGCGCCTTCGCCCCCGGCGCGAGCCCCGGTGGCTTGAGCAGGAAGGCCTGGAGCTTCTTTCCATCCTTGCCCTCGATCCAGAGCTCCTCGGGCGCCGGGCCGAGATCGAGCCCGGCATACTGCTCGACGTTGAACGAGGTGATGAGCTTGGGCTTCTCTCCGGGCGCCATCCGCGCGAGCTCCGGTGGCCGGTTCATCCCGCTCACGACCATCACCGCGGTGCCGTCGGGCAGCAGCGCGAAGTCGGCGCCGGCCGGGTGCGGCGAGACCCGGGTCGCCTTGCCGTCGAGCGCGATCGACTCCAGGTAGAAGCGGCCCTTCTCGAGGTGGGGCGTGAGGATGGCCTTGCCGTCCTTGCGCCAGGTGATCGAGAGCACGTCGTCGTCGAGGTCGGCGGCGACCCGGGCCTTGCCGGCGCGCAGGTCGTAGAGCACGAGCTTGCGCTGGTCGGCCTCGTACCCGTCGCGCGACTGCGAGAGCCACGCGAGCGTGCGGCCGTCGGGCGAGAAGCGGGGCAGGGCGTCGTCGCCCCGGTTGCTGGCCGAGAGGCTCCGCGGCGCGCCGCCCGCCAGCGGGATCAAGCAGATGTCGCTGTTGGTGCTCCACGCCTCGCCAGCGGCGGCCTTGTGGGTGACCGCCAGCGCGCTGCCGTCGGGGGCGAAGTCGTAGCCGTCGCCGTCGCCGAGGCGCCAGGTGGGCCAGTCGGAGTCGCCAGGCGTGAGGTCGCGCGGCGCCGCAGCGGCGCCCAGGGTGAGCAAGAACAGGTGGGTCCGCTTGCCCTCGGTCCACTCGGCCCAGTGCCGCACGAACAGCTTGTCCGAGATGCGCGCGCGGACCTTGCCCTGCTCGCGCTCCGCCTGCGTCTTGCGGTTGCACGCGTCGTCGCCGTTGCAGGCCGGGAAGACCTCGCTGGTGAAGGCGATCTGCTTGCCGTCAGCGGAGAAGATGCCGCCGTCGGCGCCGCCCCAGAGGTGGGTCAGCTGCTGTGCGTCGCCGCCCGCCAGCTCGTAGAGCCAGAGCTGCGACTCGCCCGAGCGGCTCGAGGTCACCAAGAGCGCGCGGCCATCCGGAGACCAGCGCGGGTGCTCGCTGCGCCCATCGCGGGTGATCGGCCGGGGCTGGCCAGAAGCCACGGGGAGCGCCCAGACGTCGCGCAGATCGCGGTTCTCGGCGAGCGACTTCTGCCGGACCGTGAAGACCACCCACTTTCCGTCTGGCGACACCTGGAGGTCGTCGAGCCGGCGGGTCGCGAGCAGCTCCTCGGGGGTGAAGGGCCGGGTGGCGGGCGCTGCCGCGAGGTCCGGCGCGACCCCGCAGATCAGGGCGAGCAGAGTGAGGGCGGCGCGCGTCGAGACGGCGGTGCGTTCCATCAAGCCTCCGGAGGCTCGCGATTTAGCACAAGGGGCCTCAAGTTGGTTGGTCTCAGATGGGCGCGGGCGTGCCTGGAGCGCCGAACGGTTTGACTCCCGTCGCCAGACCGATCGGCGCTCTAGAGCTGCTTGCCCCTCACCAGCGGGGTCAGCTGATCGGTGCTCTAGAAATACGCGTAGTGCAGCGAAATGTTCGGCACCCAGGCCGGGGCGCCGCCCGAGTCCTTCTCGGGCACCAGCCCGCCCACGTCGATGCCCTTGGCGAACTGCACGCGCAGCTCGAACGGACCGAGGCCGAGGTTGGCGCCGATCACCCAGTCGGCGGAGCGGTTGTTCCACGCCTCGCTCGCCACCGCCGAGAAGGTGCCCACCGAGGGGTAGTTGCGCTTGGAGGTGCCCGTGTTCCAGACGCCGCCGAAGTCCACCCCCGCGATGCCGGTGATGTTCTGGAAGAAGGCGAACCGCACGAAGATGTCGAGCGGGATCGACAGCTCCGCCTGCGCGACGTAGTACCCGTCGCCGAGCAGCCGGTTGTCGTTGAACTTGTAGCCGCGCAAGTTGTCGAACGAGCTGAGGAAGAAGTGGCGCCCGAAGCGGCTGCCCGCCGAGACGCCGGTGGAGGCGCGCGCGGAGATCTTGCTGCGGCCGATCAGCTTGATGGTGTGGATGGCGTCGAGCTGCGCCCAGCCGTAGAGCGCGTCGCCGCCGCGGCCCGGGAGCGCGCCGCCCCCGAACTCCAGCAGCACCGAGCTGCCGCCCACCGCGCCGCCATAGCCATACCGCGTGGTATCCCAGCCCCAATCGACCGAGGTCTCGACGTTGAGGTCGCTGCCCGAGATCCGCGCGGCCTCGCTCTCGTCGAGGCCGCCGGTGGCGTAGCCGTTGGCGTCGAGGATGCCGTTGGTGATGGTCGAACGGTTGATGCCCTGGACGCGCAGGCTCGCGTCTACCCGCGAGTAGATCGAGATGGGATACGAGAGCAATCCCTGGAAGCCATATTGCCGCTGCAGGAAGAACACCTCGCAGGCGGGCTGCGGCTGGAGGCCCGAGGTGGCCTGGCCGCACTGGTCGCTGCCCACGAAGCGGGTGTCGCGGCCCTGCTGGAAGGTGCGGAAGAAGCCTGCGCCATAGATGAGCCGGTCGCTGCGGTCGACATAGAACGCGAGCGCGTCGGAGAGATCGAACGAGCCGTAGATCGCCGCCGAGACGAGCAGGCTGCGGTCGCGCAGCACGTCGGCGAACTGCACCGCGCCCTGGCCCACGGGCGCAAAGCCGGTGCCCGCGCCGCCTACCAGCGCCTGGCCGCCCTCGAGGCGCCAGTTGCGGCCCACCGCGTAGGCCTCGTACTTCTTGCTGTCGGCGGGGATCGGCTCGTCGGGGAACGGCAGCGGCTGCCACTGGTCTGCCAGCGCCGGCGGGATCGCCTCCTGCTCGTCGAGCGAGAGCAGGTCGGGGGTGGGGACCTCGAAGAGCCGGAAGCGCGCGCCGTAAAATGAAACACCATAAACGCCCGCGGGCGACACTTGGGGGTGCGAGATGGCGGTCGCGAAGTCGGTCAGCCGGCGCGTGCGCCCGTTCTGGAGGAACCAGAGGTCGGTCTTGCCGCCCGCGTCGGAGGCATAGATGACCGCCTCGCCCGCCAGCCCGATCGGATACCGCTGGTCGCTCGGCGCGTTGGTCAGCCGCGTCCGGGCGTGCGTCTGCGGGTCGATGCGGAAGAGGTTGTACTTGCCAGACTCGGTGGCGTCGGAGGCGTAGACGATGCCGTCGGGGCCCCAGTTGAGATCGCGCTCGCTGTACTGGTCGTCGGTGATCCGCACCGCGTGCGCCTGGTCGGGCGGCAGGGCCAGGTCGAAGAGGTAGATGTCCTCTTTGCCCTCGCGGTCGAGGCCGTAGAACGCCAGCGTCGTGCCGTCGGGCGAGAAGCTGGGGTCGCCCGCCTCGATCAGCCCGTCGCGGAGCACGTCGATCACCCGCTCCGGCTCGAGGTTGAGATCGACCTGCGGCCTGCCTGTGCCAACGTCGCGCAGGTCGAGCCGCTTGAGCTTCCGGTAGTGCAGCCAGTCCGATTCGCCCGACTGGGCAAACCACGCCACGCCGGTGTCGTGCACCGCCATCACCGAGTGGAGCACCGGGTGGAGGCTCTCGGTGCCCGGGTGCTGGTCGATGGCCAGCTGCTTCGCCGACGAGGGATCGCGCCGGTCGAGCAGCACCAGCTTGGCGCGGCCGGTCTCGCGCTCGACGCCGCGGTAGAAGAGCAGGTTGCCGTCGGGCGTGGCGGTGAGCGCGTCGAGCTCGTCCTGCAGCTTCAGCTCGGTGACGTCGGGCAGGTCCTGCTTGGACTGGAGGAACGACCCGTAGACGCGGCGGCGCAGCCAGGTGTGCCAGCGGGCGTCGATCTGCTGGGCCTGCTCGCCGCAGATGCGGCCGACCATGCCCTGGAAGCCCTCGCGCGTCTCGCCGCGCCGGTTCCCGCCGCCCATCCGCGGGCTCTGGTCGAGGATGGCCTGGATCACCTTCTCGCCATACGTCTCGGCGAGGAAGGCCAGCCGGGCCTGGCCATACTTGTAGGTATAGAGGAACGAGAACGAGCGGTCCTCGTAGAAGGTGGGGATGTCGTAGCCGATGTCGCCCTGCTGGTTGATCACCAGATCGCGCAGGAACATCTCCGTTTCACTATCGAGGCCCTGGTTATGGGCGTAGTACTCCGCGATACCCTCGATGAACCAGAGCGGGAAGGCCTGGATGGGGCTCTCCAGCCCGGCCGAGGCGGCCCGGTCGGCGATCTTCTGGATGGTGAACTGGTGCACCATCTCGTGGGTGGAGGTCTCGAGGAACCGCTGCCGCTCGCCGAAGTAGGGCAGCGTCATCCTGAGATCTTGAGGCGAGGTGACGCCGAGCGTGCCCTCCTCGACCTGGAACACGTTGGTCTGGAGGAACTCGCGGTAGGAGTTGTAGAGGATGTAGGGGACCTTGGCTGAAGGCCGGTAGTTGAAGCGGTCCACCAGGTACTTCCAGCTCTGGCGCACCAGCCCCGCTGCGATGCGGGCCACCGGCAGCTCCCGCTCGTAGAAGTAGAAGCGCACGCCGGCCGAGCCGTCGTCGTCGAGGAAGTCGTGGTCGCGCCAGCTGAAGTCGAAGTAGCGGGGCGAGTTGCGGCCCGGCTTCTGCGGGATCACGTAGACGTCGAGCCCGAAGGGATCCTCGCGCGAGGGCCGCGCGCCGGCGCCGGGCGCCACCGAGTCGAGCAGCGAGTGGCTGGTCCAGGGCAGCGACGTGCGCGGCCCGCCCATCAGCGAGAAGTTGGGCGCAGCCGGGACGCCCGCCGCCCGCGACTCCCCCGCGCCCAGGCAGAGCAAGGAGAGCAGAGCCGCGAGCCGCACCGGACGCCAAGGCAGGGAGTGCATCGAACCTCTGACGAAGAGAACCAATGGGCCATTCAACCACGGCGCAGAGTACGCCGACTTTGTTCGCGCGCTCGAGGTGACCGACGACAACCTATCAGCAGTCGTCGTGCGTGCCCGCGTCCTGCCTGCCACGCACCGTCGAGCCGCGCCTCAGAGCTTCCGCGCCGTCACCCGCTCGTGGGGCAGCGTGTCCCTCGGGCTGCGGAAGAACTGCATCGGCGAGTAGTGGAGGAAGTTCGAGACCCGCGAGGTGTAGAGGTCGGCGTAGTCCTCGACCTGCTCGCCGAAGCGCGAGTTCTCGTTGCCCTCCTTGAAGCAGAGGCCCCAGTAGCGGTTCATCCCGCGCTCGACCCGGTCCTCGAGGGCGATCGCCTCGCTGAGCGCGGCCCGGTGCAGGCGGCGTAGGGCCTCGAGATCGCCCTTCCCCTTGGTGCGCCTGCCCTCGAGCTCGGCCGTGATGGCGCCGCCCTTCTCGCGCTCCTTGTCCCGCTGCCGGTCGAGCGAGTTGAGGTGCAGCTTGTGGTGGTTGATCAGGTCGTCGAGGCGGGCGCGCACCGAGTCGAGGTCGTGCAGCCGCTCCATCTCGCTCGCGTGCTCCTCGATGTACTCGATCTCCCGCTCCAGCTCCTGCACCACGAAGCAGGTGCGCCAGAGCGAGACCTTCCGGTTGCGGATGATGTCGCCGTAGATGTGGTCGCCGACGTAGAGCACGCTCTCGCCGCCGTGCCCGCTGAGCCGCTCGAAGTCGAAGAGGTTGCCAGCCTCGTAGACGGTGCCGCGCTCGAGGCTCTGGGCGGGCCCGACTACCGTGCCGTCCTCGGCGAGGGCGAGGAACGGCCGCTGCTCGTTGAAGAAGGCGGGCTTCTGCGCGCCCACCAGGACGAAGTCGAAGTAGTTGCGCCACGACGGATACTCCGCCAGCCGCCCGTCGAGGAGGAACGACATCACCGCGCCTGTGTAGTCCCAGAGCGAGTTCGTCAGCACGAACAGCTTCTTGCCGCCCGACCTCAGCTTGTGCAGCGCGGGCGCGAGCTCGGGGTCCTGGATGATGAAGCGGCCGAGGTCCTTCTTCAGCTCGGTCTTCAGCGAGCCGTCGCGGTGGACCTCATCGATGCTCTGGCGGACGTCGTCATACAGCTTGTGGTAGTCGACCTTGCCGTAGGGCTTCTCGCCCGATTGTCCCTCTGGCCAACGCCGCTCGAGCGTCTCGATGATCTCCGCGTAGAGGCACGCCTCGGGCAGCGAGAAGAGGGTGTCGATCCAGGCGAAGCGCGGCAGCGAGAGGCGGATCTTCTCGTTCTGGTAGAGCGCCCGCCGCTCGTCGAGCGGGACCAACTGCCGGCCGTGGTAGCAGCGGCCCACGTGGTTGTGCCGGTCCATCTTGAAGAGGTTGCCGCGGTCCTTGTCGACCACCAGCCCGCGGATGACGAACTCGTGATCGTAGGTGATCGACGAGATCACCTCGGGGTAGCCGCGCTGCTGGACCAGCCGCTCGAGCGTCATGCGGAACGCCAGCTCCTCGATCTGCCGCATCGAGTAGACGGCCAGCGTGTAGTCCATGTCGAACCCGACCACCGAGATCTGGTCCATCCGCAGCGCGCGGTTGGTGAAGATCTGGCGGCTCGGCGGCAGCTCGAGGCCGGCCTGGCCCGGGGCGGAGAGGAGCCGGTGCAGCTCGGGGTCGCGGAGGAGGTCTCCGGCCGCGGCGAGCGTGGGGTTGCTCTGGGGCTTGAAGGATTTGTCGATTGCCACTGGAGGCCGATCATCATTCGAAAGGGATCCCCACCGCAAGAACTCTCGCCTTTCGCGCTACAGTGTGAATCCCCCTTCTCCGGAGTCGCGCGCTTGGTCGAACCCGTCGCTGCCGATCGCGTCGAGCCCGTCCGCGTCTTCGTGGTGGAGGACGACCCGCGCCAGCTCAAGGCGCTGCACAAGCTGCTCGAGGCCCAGCCCGCGCTCCGCCTCGCGGGCACCGCCACCTCTGGCGAGAACGCCATCGCGCGCTTGCTCGGCCCCGCCGCCGTGCCGGTGGATGTCGTGCTGATGGACCTCGAGCTTCCAGGGTTCTCGGGCATCGAGGCCACCCGCCGCCTGCGCGCCGTTGGCCTGCGCCCCGAGGTGCTGGTGCACACCTCCTACGAGGACGAGGACCACGTCTTCGAGGCGATGCGCGCTGGCGCGAGCGGCTACGTGGTGAAGGGCGCAAAGGCCGCGAAGCTGGCGGAGGCGATCCTCGAGGTGGACCGCGGCGGCACGGTGATCGAGCCGCGCCTCGCCAGGCGGTTCTGGGCCTTCTTCAAGGGAGTGCAGGAGCCGCGCAAGAGCGGGCCGGTGCTCTCGGAGATCGAGGCTTCGGTGCTGTTCGCCATCGCAAAAGGTCTCTCCAATGCGGAGACCGGACAGGTGATCGGCCTCGACCGCCGCACCGTCCGTACCCACCTCGGGCACCTCTACGCGCGCTTCGGCGTCCGTTCCCACGTGGAGCTCGTCGTCGCCGCGCTCAAGCTGGGCATGGTCGAGCTGTAATGGCGCCGCAGCGACGGGCACCGCGCGTCGCCGTGCTCGCGCTCGCGCTCCTCTTGGGGTCTTCCAGCCGCGCCGCCGACGCGCCCGTGACCGGCGGCCAGCTCTACAAGACCCGCCTCGACGCCGGCGGCGCCCAGGTGGCCCTCTTCCGCTACGCCGCCCCGGCCTCGGGCAGCGGCCCGCCCATCCTCCTCCTCCCCGAGCTCGGCTTCCCGCACGGCTTCTACGACGGCCTCGCGCAGGCGCTGCAGCGGCGCGGCCGCGACGTCTTCGTCCTCGACTGGCGCGGCGTCGGCCAGAGCACGCTCCCGGTCAGGGGGACGGGCGGCCTGGAGTCGCTCTTCCTCGGCGACGCGCCGGCCGCGCTCGACGCCGTGCTCGCCGCCACCAAGGCGCCGCGGGCGCAGCTGCTCGGCCATGGGGCCGGGGGGGCTGCCGCGGTGCTGCTGGCGGGCTCGGAGCGCGGCGCCCGCGTCGGCGCGCTGGCGCTCGTCTCGGTGCCCGTCCACTGGGAGATCCCCAACGAGGCGGTCCGCAAGCTGCTCACGGCGCTCGACGCGGGGCGCCCGCCGCCGGAGGGCCTCTTGGACCTCGCGGCCTGGTCTTCCACTCCCAGCGCCGTGGCGACGCTCGCACCGCTGCAGCCTGGGCCCGACCTCTTCGAGCTGCTCCTGCTCCACGGCACCCAGCTCTCTCCGACGCGGGTCGCGGAGCTGCGCGCCGGCCTGGGCAAGGTCTCGCCCGACCTGCTGCGGCAGCTGCGCCGCTGGATGGAGCAGGGAGACCTGGTGCTCCCCGACGGCCCGCTCGCCCGCGGCGGCTCGCTGCTCGCCGCCTATGCGCGCCTCGGGCAGCACCTGCTCTCGGTGGCCGCGCTGCGCGACAACCTGGTCCACCCGGAGCACTCCTCGCTGCGCAAGCAGGCCCCGCAGGCGCCGCGCGAAGAAATAGTGTTACAGCGGCTGGAGGGGTACCCCGAGGACGCGGGCCACCTCGCGCCGCTCGCGCCCTGGGCCGCCGCCGAGCTGGCCCCGAAGCTCTTCGACTTCTTCGAGGCGCACCAGTGAGGCGCCTGCGCTCGGTGTTACTCTTTGCGTCCTGCGCTGCTGCCCTGGGCTGCGGCGCCTGCGCCGTGGGGCGCGCGCTCTGGTCGGGCCCCGAGCTCCCGCCCGAGGCCGAGCAGCACCTCGCGCGCACCGCCGACGGTTGGAGCCTCCAGCTGATCCACTACCAGCCGGCGAAGCCCCTCCGCGGGCGGCGCCCGCTCCTGCTCCTGCACGGCATCGTCACCAACGTGCGAAACCTCGACTACGACGAGAAGCACAGCATGGCCCGCGCGATGGCCCGGCGCGGGCTCGACTCCTGGGCGCTCAGCCTGCGCAGCACCGGCGGGAGCACCCACGCGGGCCTGCTCACCGACTACAAGTACGACTGGGACTTCGACACCTACTGCACGCAGGACCTGCCAGCCGCGCTCGCGTACGTCTCCAAGCAGACGGGCGGCGGCCAGGTCGACCTCGCGGGCCACTCGATGGGCGGGATGATCGCCTACTGCCTCCTCGCGCGCGGCGGCGAGGCCGCTGCCAGGGTGGGCGCGGCGGTCACCATCGGGTCGCCGCTGGGCTTCCGCTGGGGTCCGCGCTTCACCTCGCTCGCCAAGGCCGGCGCCAGGGCAGCGGCGCTCCTGCCGGTGGTGAAGCTCGACTCACCGACCCTGCTCGCGCTCCCGCTGCTCTCTTGGGCGCCCGATCTCGTCGGCCTCATCCTCTACAACCCGGCCAACATGGATCCGAGGGTCTGGAGCGGGTTCCTCTCTCTGGGTGTCGAGGACGAATCGCCAGTGCTCGCCGCACAGTTCGGCCGCTTCCTCGCGACCGACAAGTTCACCTCGCGAGACGGCGCCATCGACTACGAGGCCGCGCTCGCCGCCGTCCGCACGCCCGTGCTGGTGGTGGCTGGGAAGGTCGACCAGCTGGGCTACACCCCGCTGGTGCGGCGCGGATTCGACGCGCTCGGGGGCCCCAAGCAGTGGCTGCTGGTGGCCGAGGAGAACGGCTCGTCGGCCGATTACGGCCACATGGACCTGCTGCTCGGCGAGCGGGCCGACCAGGACGTCTTCGAGCCCGTCGCGCGCTGGCTCGCAGAGCGGGCGAAGTAGCGCTCCGACAGCGGCGCAGCGATGCCTGCGCCCGCAGCGTCAGCTCCGCGGGCGCGCGGTGGAGCCGGTGTTAGACTCAGCGGATGCACAAACGAGTCCTCTCCGCGCTGGCCAACGCGCCCGCCCTCCTCAAGGTGCGGGCCGAGCGGCGAAAGCTGGCGCGCGAGTACTTCGAGGTCACCGCGCTCGAGGTGGGGCAGGCCAACCTCGACCCCGCCCACGACGGGCTCGTCATCGCCCAGCTCTCCGATCTGCACATCGGCACCGGCGTGCCAGACAGCCGGATCCTCGCTGCGGTCGAGGCGGTCAACGCGCTCAAGCCCGACCTGGTGGTGCTCACCGGCGACTTCCTCACCTACAAGTTCGACAAGGCCGCGCGCGTGCCGCTGCTGCTCGCGGGCCTCAAGCTCCCCTCGGTGGCGGTGCTCGGCAACCACGACCACTGGTCGCACCCGGTGGCGCTGCGCCGCGGGCTGGAGAAGCTCGACATCCCTGTATTACAGAACGAGAACACCACGCTCTGGCTGAAGGGCGCGCCCTTCACGGTGGTGGGCGTCGACGACAGCACCACCAAGAACGACGACGTCCACCAGGCCTTCCAGGGCGCCCGCGGCGGCTCGCGGCTGGTGCTCACGCACACCCCCTCGGCGGCGCGGAAGCTGCCCGAGAACAGCGACCTGCTCTGCCTCTCGGGCCACACCCACGGCGGGCAGTGGGACGTGCCGCGGCTCACCGAGGGCTTCTTCAAGAAGATGGGCCAGCCCTGGTATCGCGGGTATTACCGCGTCAAGGGGAACCAGCTCTATGTCAACCGCGGCATCGGCTATGGGAAGGGCACGCGGCTCCCGCGGCTCAACTCCGATCCGGAGCTCTCGATGCTGACGCTCCGGCGGGTCGAGCCACGGTAGCCCCGCCTCGCTCTTCGCCGGCCTCGCGGCCTGCGCGGGTGTGCCCGTCTATCCGGCGCGGCCCTCGGCGGTTAGAGTCTTACCCGATGCCACGACCACCGCACGACCCACCGCCGCCCGACCAGGCCGCCGACGAGAGCGACGAGCCCGCCGCCCCTCCTGGCGTCTGGTTCCACCTCGACGCGGACCCCGCCCACGCCGCGCGCGAGCGGGAGAAGGCGCGCGACCTGCGCAAGTCGGCGTGGTGGCAGCGGCGCATCCAGAA
>JAYWAO010000426.1:0-10860 GCA_043782365.1 Deltaproteobacteria bacterium | reverse complement strand
GGCGGCGAGGCGAGCATCACCTTCCTCGACACGCCCGGCCACGAAGCCTTTACGGCCATGCGCGCCCGCGGCGCCAACATCACCGACATCGCGGTTCTCGTCGTTTCGGCCGACGACGGCGTGATGCCCCAGACCATCGAGTCGATCAGCCACGCCAAGGCCGCCAAGGTGGCGATCATCGTCGCCATCAACAAGATCGACAAGCCCGGCGCGCAGCCCGAGCGCATCAAGCAGCAGCTCTCCGAGCACGGCCTCCTGGCCGAGGACTGGGGCGGCGACATCATGATGGTGCCGGTCTCGGCGCGCCAGGGGACCAACCTCGAGAAGCTGCTCGAGGCCATCCTGCTCCAGGCCGAGGTGCTCGAGCTGAAGGCGAACCCGAACCTGCCCCCCGAGGGCGTGGTCATCGAGTCGAAGCTCGAGAAGGGCCGCGGCCCGGTCGCCACCGTGCTGGTCAAGTCCGGCACGCTGCGGGTGGGCGATCCGTTCGTGGTCGGCCTGCAGTCGGGCCGCGTCCGCTCGCTGATGAACGAGCACGGCGAGGCGATCGACGACGTGCCCCCGGGCTACCCGGTCGAGGTGCTCGGCCTCGACGGCGTGCCCGAGGCCGGCGATCTGCTCAACGTGGTCGAGGACGAGCAGGCGGCGGCGACCATCGCCGACCACCGCCGGATCAAGGCCCGCGAGAAGGAGATGGCGGCCACCAACACCAAGCTCACCATCGACGACCTGATGAAGGTCAACAAGAAGGACGAGGCGAAGGAGCTGCGCCTGATCGTCAAGGCCGACGTCGGCGGCTCGGTAGAGGCGCTGAAGGTGGCCCTCAACCGGCTCTCCACGCCCAAGGTGCGGGTCGAGATCCTCCACGCCGCGGTCGGCAACCTGACCGAGTCCGACGTCAACCTCGGCGCCGCCTCCAAGGCGATGCTGATCGGCTTCAACGTCAAGCCCGAGAGCAAGGCGCAGGAGGCGGCCGCGCAGCGCGGCGTCTCGCTGAAGACCTACTCGATCATCTACGAGGCGCTCGACGACGTGCGCCTCTCGATGGAAGGCCAGCTCGAGGCGATCATCAAGGAGAAGGCGCTCGGCAAGGCCAAGGTGCAGGCGCTCTTCAACGTGCCCAAGCTGGGCACCATCGCCGGCTCCTCGGTCACCGATGGCAAGATCACCCGGACCGCGTTCGTCCGCGTGCAGCGCGACTCCAAGGCCATCTTCACGGGCAAGATCGCGTCGCTCCGCCGCTTCAAGGACGACGTCAAGGAAGTCGACAAGGGCTTCGAGTGCGGCATCGGCATCGAGGGGTTCAACGAGCTCCGCGAGGGCGACGTCATCGAGGCGTACGAGCTGGAGACGATCCGGCCGTCGCTCACGTAGTCATCGCGAAGGCATCGCGGTTGCGCGAGAGGGCCGCTCCCACCGATAGGTGCAACATGGTCGTCGGTGTGCTCAGGCTGACCCTCTCGCTGCACGGCGCGCGGTCTCTCAAGGACAAGCGTCAAGTCATCCGCAAGCTCGTCGATCGGGTGCGCGCCCGCTACAACGTCTCGATCGCCGAGGTGGGCGACAACGACGTCTGGCAGCGGCTGGTGCTCGGCGTGGTGGTCATCTCCAATGACCACTCGTTCGTCGACGAGGTGCTCGCGAAGGTCACCCGCGACATCGAGGGCGGCAGCGAGGCGCAGCTGATCGACCGCGAGCTGGAGATCGAGACGTACTCCGAGATGCACAAGGACATCGCCGACAAGCCGCTGCTCGACGAGCTGCTGGCCGAGGGCACCCACGACCCCGGCGACGAGTGGGACGCCGAGGCCGAGGAGCGGGCCCTGCAGGCAGAGGCGCTCGAGCAGCAGGCCGCCGAGGCGACCGCGCTGGCAGAGCAGGCCGCGGCGCGGGCCGCCGCCGCCAAGGTGGCAGGGGCGGCGAGCGCACCAGGCGCTGCGGATGCAGCGAACCACAAGAAGGGCCCTGACACGGGCGGCTGGCTGAAGGAAGAGGACTTCAAATGAGCGCGCCCAACCGGCCCGAGCGGGTCGCACAGGTCATCCAGCAGCACCTCGCGTCGGTGTTCGCACGCGGCAACATGAAGGACCCGCGGCTCGGGCTGGTGACCATCACGGGCGCGAAGATCTCGCCGGACCTGCGCCAGGCCCGGGTCTACTGGACCGTGCACGGCGACGCCCGGGTGCAGGAGGAGACCAAGCAGGGACTGGAGGCCGCGCGGGGCTTCCTCCGCCGCGAGCTGGGCCAGCTCGGCCTGCGGGTGGTGCCCGACCTCGCCTTCTCGTACGACGAGGCGATCGATCGCGGCGACCGGATCGACCAGCTCCTGCGCGAGGCGAAGGAGGCCGACACGCGGCGGATGTCCGACCCGCCGCTGGCCGACTCGGGCGGCGGGAGCGGCGAGGGGCCGAAGTGAAGGCGGTCAACGTCGGCATCGCGCACGACTGGCACCCCGAAGAGGCGCTGCCGCGGGTGATCGCCGCGCTCCAGGGCGCGAAGCGGGTGCTCTGCACGATGCACCGCCACCCCGACGGCGACGCGCTCGGCTCCGCGCTGGCGCTCGCCAACGCGCTCCGCGAGGCGGGCCGCGAGGTGGTCGTCTACAACCCCGACGAGCTGCCCTACAACTTCCGCTTCCTCCCGGGCGCGCAGAGCGTCGTCCGCACGCTGGGCGCGCACGAGGCGTTCGACGCCACCATCGCCACCGATTCGGGCAAGGCCTCGCGCCTCGGTCCCGAGGTGCCGCCGCCTGAGCGGCGTGGCGTCTTCATCAACCTCGACCACCACGTCACCACCGAGCCGTTCGGCGACCTGAACTACGTCGATCCGGCAGCGGCCGCGGTGGGCGTGCTCGTCTTCAAGATCATCCAGGGCCTGGGCCTGCCCGTCTCGCGCGAGGCGGCCACCTGCATCTACGCGAGCATCCTCGCCGATACGGGGAGCTTCCGGTACTCGAGCACCGATCCCGAGTCGCTGCGGATCGCGGCCGCGCTGATCGAGGCGGGCGTCGAGCCTTGGGAGATGACGGTGCAGGTCTACGAGCAGCAGCCGATGGCGCGGATGAAGCTGCTCGGCGACGTGCTCTCGACGCTCGCGCTCGGCGCCAACGGCAAGCTGGCCACGCTGACCATCACCAACGAGATGAAGGCCCGCACGGGCCGCACCGACGACCTCACCGACGGCTTCATCAACCACGCCCGCGGCATCGAGGGCGTCGAGGTGGCCGCCAGCTTCACCGAGCCCGCGCCTGGCGCCGCTCCGCACGAGCGCGGCGAGGCCCCGGGCTGGTACGTCAGCTTCCGCTCGCGGGGCCGGATCGACGTCTCGAAGATCGCCGCGCAGTTCGGCGGCGGCGGCCACCAGAACGCCGCGGGCTGCACCGTGCCGGGCACCGAGGCCGAGGCGCGCGCGCTGGTCGGAGCCGCGGTCGACCGGGAGCTCGCCGCGCTCGCCGCCACCGAGCCGAACCAGGCTGCGATGAGGGGAACCAAGTGAACGAGCAGACTCCCCAGGTGCCCCGCCTCGAGCTCTGCGGCGTCGTCGTCGTCAACAAGCCGTCGGGGCCCACCTCGTTCGACGTGGTCCGGCGGGTGAAGGGCCTCTTCAAGATGAAGCGGGTCGGGCACACGGGCACGCTCGACCCCACCGCCACGGGCGTCCTGCCGATCTGCATCGGCGACGCGACCAAGATCGCCAGCTTCGTCTCCGACGGCGAGAAGGAGTACGAGGCGATCGTCCGCTTGGGCGAGACCACCGACACGCAGGACGCCGCCGGCAAGACCCAGCTGCGAAGGCCCTGCGAGGGCGTCACCGAGGCGCGGCTCCTCGAGGAGCTGAAGTCGTTCACGGGCCTCGTCGAGCAGACGCCGCCGATGTACTCGGCGCGCAGGATCGACGGCGTGCGGCTCTACGAGCTGGCGCGCGAGGGGGTGGAGGTCGAGCGCGAGTCGCGGACCATCCACATCGACGAGGCGCGGCTCACCTCGTTCGCGGGCCCGCTGCCGCACCCGCAGGGCGGCGCCGAGGTCTTCGACGTGGGCATCTTCGTGCGCTGCTCGAAGGGCACCTACCTGCGCACGTTGGCGTTCGATCTAGGCGAGCGGCTCGGGTGCGGTGGGCACCTCAAGGCGCTGCGCCGGGTGAAGGTGGGCTCGTTCACCATCGACGACGCCATCGGCCTCGACGTGCTGATGACCATCGCCAAGGAAGAGGGCCGCGACGCCCTCGCCCGCACCCTCTTTCCCATCGCGCGCGCGCTCGAGGACCTCGCCGAGCTGCGCCTCGACGTGCCGCTCGCCAAGCGCGTCTCCCACGGCCATGCGCCGGGGCCTGCCGACCTCTCGCGGCTGCGCGCGCCGCCCTATCCCCGCGGGCGCAGGGTGCGCCTGGTGGACCCGGAGACCGAGCAGGTGCTGGCAGTGGCCGAGAGCGACGGCATCGGGACGCTGACGCTCCTGCGCGTGCTGACCGCGGGCGGGTCGGAGTAGCTGAAGTGTTGCCCTGAGGCATCGTTTCGGAGGAGTCCAACGTGGATGCCTTGCTCCCCCGCCCGCTGCTGCCTCCCGAGGGAGTGGTGCGCGTGGTCGCCGCGCCGCTCGATCTGCCTCCGGAGATCCTCGCGAGGCTGGCCCCGACGCTCTCTGCCGACGAGCAGGCGCGCGCTGCGCGGTTCGTCACGCAGACCTTGCGCGACCACTTCACGGCGGGCCGCGGCCTCCTCCGCGCGCTGCTCGGTCTAGCCACCGGGCGCGCGCCCGATTCGCTCGGGTTCGACTATGGCCCCGAGGGCAAGCCGCGCCTGGCGCTGGGGAGCGCCACCGCGGTCGATGGCAGCCCCGTGTCCTTCAACGCCAGCCACTCGAAAGGTGTAATACTCGTCGCTCTCGCGCGCGGGGTCGAGGTGGGCGTCGACGTCGAGCACGTGCAGCCGCGCAGCCTGATCGAGATCGCCGACCGGTTCTTCCACCCCGACGAGGCCGCCTGGGTGCGGGCCCTGCCCGAGGCGGGGCAGCGCGAGGGCTTCTTCTCGGTGTGGAGCGCCAAGGAGGCCTTCATCAAGTGCACGGGCAGGGGGCTCGCGCAGGGGCTCTCGTCGTTCAAGTTCCGCTGCGGCGCTCGCGGGCCCGAGGCGCTGCAGTGGGTGGAGGGTCACCCGGCGGAGCGCTTCGCGTTCTACCCGCTCGCAGGGCCCGTGGGCTTCAAGTCCGCGCTGGTGGCGGACGGGAGCGTGCGCGCGGTGGAAGAGCACGCGCTCCCCTCTACAGCGGAGGGCCTCCGGGGTACCCTCTGGGGATGAACCTGCGCCCCCCGGTCGTGCCAAGGCTCCTCGCGCTCCCTCTGCGCGCGCTCACCTCCGCGCTCCTCGCCGCCGTCCTGCTCGCCTCTCCCGTCTGCGCCGCGCCGGCCAAGGGCAGCGGCAAGGCCGTCACCAGGGCGGAGAGCGCCAAGGAGGCCGCCGCCAAGGAAGAAGCCGCCAAGGTCGCAGCCGCGAAGGCCGAGGCCGACAAGGTCGATGCCGCCCAGCCGAGGTCCAGCGCCATCGAGGGCCTCGCGCCCACGGCGGGCGCCCCGCAGCTCTTGACCTCGCAGGTGCCGGCCGTGCCGGCGGCGCTGCGCGAGCTGGTGCGCCGCTACGGCAACTCCCGCGCGGCGCAGCTGTTCGACGTCACCACCGACGGCGCCCAGATCCTCGTCGGCACGCGCTTCGGCAGCACGCAGCAGCTGCACCTGGTGGACCAGCCGCTGGGGACCCGCACCCAGCTCTCCTTCGGCGAGGAGCCCATCTTGATGGCGCGGTTCCTCCCGCAGGACCCGCAGACGATCTTCTATCTGCAAGACTCGGGCGGCGGAGAGTTCTACCAGCTCTACAAGCTCGACCGGCGCACCCAGAAGGTCGAGATCGTCAGCGACGGGAAGGGCCGCCACGAGACGTTCACCCTCTCGCACGAGGGCCGCAAGCTGGCGTGGTCGAGCACCAGCCGCAACGGCAAGGACACCGACGTGGTGGTCGCCGACAGCGCCACCCCGAGGAGCGGCCACCGCCTCACCGAGCTGGAGGGCACCTGGCGCCCGCTCGACTTCGCGCCGGGGGGCAAGCAGCTCCTGGTGCTCCAGTACCGCTCCGCGCAGGACGCCGACCTCTGGAGCGTCGACGTCGAGACCGGCGAGAAGAGGCGCCTCACTCCCGAGAGCCCGAGGGCGAGCATCGCCGGCGCGGTCTTCTCCTCCGACGGCCGCGCCGTCTTCGCCATCACCGACCGCTACGGCGAGCACGACGAGCTGGTCCGCATCGACCCGCTGCAGCCCACCCAGCCCGCTCGGCGGCTGACCGCAAGCGTGCCCTGGGACGTCAGCCGCGTGGCCGCCGCCAGCGACACCGGCGCGCCCGCGCAGCTCGCCATCACCGTCAATCAAGAGGGATATGACCGGCTGTATCTGGTCGAGCCCGGGACCGGCGCGCTGCAGGCGGTGGGGCTGCCGCCCGGGCAGATCGGCGCGCTGCGGTTCCCCCTCACGCGCAGCGACCTCGTCTTCTTCACCACCGAGACCTCGCGCGGCCCGGCCGATGTCTGGTCGCTCGACGTGCGCACGCGGCGCACCGCCCGCTGGACCCGCTCGGAGCTGGGGCCGATCGACCCTGCCCAGCTGGTCGAGCCCGAGCTGGTGCGCTATCCCGCGCCGGGCGCGGCCGGCGTCAACGTCTCCGCGTTCCTCTACAAGCCCAAGCCGCCCGAGAGCGCAGAGGCGCGCAAGCTGCCCGTGCTGGTGCTCTGGCACGGCGGGCCCGAGGGCCAATCGCGGCCCGGGTTCAACCCCACGGTGCAGCTCCTGGTGTCGGAGCTCGGGCTGGCGGTGCTGCTGCCCAACGTGCGCGGCTCGGCGGGCTATGGAAAGGCGTACCTGGCGGCAGACGACGGCATCAAGCGCGAGGAGGCGCTCAAGGACATCGGCGCCACCTTCGACTGGATCGCCACCCAGCCCGACCTCGACGCGGCAAAGATCGGCGTGCAGGGAGGCTCTTATGGCGGGTATATGACCCTCGCCTCGGCGGCCTTCTATCCCGACAAGGTGAAGGCGGCGGTGGACATCGTCGGCATCTCGTCGCTGCCGAGCTTCTTGGAGACCACCCAAGCGTACCGCCGCGACCTGCGCCGCGCCGAGTATGGTGACGAGCGGATCCCCGAGGTGCGCGCGGTGCTGGAGCGGATCTCACCGCTCGGCTCGGCCGGGAGGATCACGGCGGCGCTCTATGTATTACAGGGAAAGAACGACCCGCGCGTGCCGCAGGGCGAGGCCGAGCAGATCGTGCAGGCGGTGCGCGGGAAGGGCGGGCAGGTCTGGTACGGGCTGGCGCTCGACGAAGGGCACGGGTTCCGGCGCAAGGAGAACCGGGACGCGCAGCTGGCGACGACGCTGCTGTTCTGGCAACGGATGCTGCTGGGGGAGCGGGCGCCGGAGGCGCGGTAGCGACCGGCGCGGGCGGGCGGCGCTCGGCGCGCAGGCAGCGACCGCCCACGGCGACGTCATCGACACTCGACCCCGCCGGGGCCCTCGCCGCGGCGGCGGCCACCATCTGACCGGCGCCGCGGAGGGTCGCGGCGCTAGATCAAGTCGAGGAACTCCGAGTTGCTCTTGGTCTCGGCGATGCTCTTGATCAGCCGCTCCATCGCCTCCACCGGCTTGAGCGAGAACAGCGCCCCGCGCAGCTTCTTCACCTTCTCGTACTCGTGGTTGGAGAACAGCTTCTCCTCCTTGCGCGTGCCCGAGGTCTGGATGTTGATGGCCGGGAAGATCCGCTTCTCCGCCAGCTGCCGGTCGAGGTTGATCTCGAGGTTGCCGGTGCCCTTGAACTCCTCGAAGATCACCTCGTCCATCCGCGAGCCGGTGTCGATCAGCGCGGTGGCGATGATGGTCAAGGAGCCGCCCTCTTCGGCGTTGCGGGCCGCGCCGAAGAGGCGCTTGGGGCGCTCGAGCGCGCGCGAATCGACGCCGCCCGAGAGCGTGCGGCCCGACGACTCGACCTCCTTGTTGTAGGCGCGCGAGAGGCGAGTGATCGAGTCGAGCAGGATCACCACGTCCTTGCCGCCCTCGACCAGCCGCTTGGCCCGCTCCATCGCCATCTCAGCCACCTGGAGGTGCTCCTCGGTGGGCCGGTCGCTCGAGGAGGCGTAGACCTCGGCCTTCACGGTGCGGCGGAAGTCGGTGACCTCCTCGGGCCGCTCGTCCACCAGCAGCACCATCTGGATCACGTCGGGCCGGTTGATGGTCACCGCGTGGCTGATCTTCTGCAGCATGATCGTCTTGCCCGTCTTGGGCGGGGCGACGATCAGCGCGCGCTGCCCGAGGCCGATCGGCGCGACGATGTCGATCACGCGCGTCAACACCTCCTTGGGCGTGGTCTCCATCAGCAGGCGGTCGTCGGGGTCGATGACGGTGAGGTTCTGGAAGAGCGTGCGGGCCGCGGCCAGCGCGGGCGTGAGGCCCTCCACCGTGTCGACCTTGGTGACCTGCAGGCGGCCGTTGCGGCGCACCGACTGCCCCGTCATCATTACGCCGGGGCGCAGGCGGTCGCGGTCGATGAGGTGGCGCGGGACCTCCGCGTCGTCGGGCTGGGGCAGGAAGTTCAGCTTCTGCTGGCGCAGGCGGCCGTTCCCGCGGTGGTCGATGTCGAGGTAGCCCTCGACCGGGAAGGTCTGCTCCGCCTGCCGCTGCTGCTGCTGGTGGCGCGGCTGGTTGTGCTGCCCGCCCTGGCCCCCCGGCCCGCCCTGCTGGTTGCCGCCCTGGTTGTTGCCCTGGTGTCGGTTCTGGTGCCGGTTCTGGTGGCGGTTGTGGTGCTGGCCCTGCTGATTGCCCTGCGTGCCCTGATTTCCCTGTTGCGGCTGACCACCCTGCTGCGGCTGCTGGGGCTGGCCCTGCGGGGCCTGGGCCTGCGCGGGCTGACCACCTTCGACCTGGGCCACCGCTGGGTCCGCTGCTGCTGCTGCTGCTGCTGCCGGGACCGGCTCGCCGCTGCTGACGGGCGCCGCGGAGTCGGTCGCAGGCGCGGAGACGGCTGCGGCCAGGGCGGGCTGCTCCGCCGTGGGGACTGCCGCCGGGGCGACCGGCTGGCTGCCCGTGTTGCCATTCGCGTTGGGCTGGGCGCTGGGGTTGCCGCCATTGCCCTGCTGCGGGAGGGCGATGTTGCCGTCGGCCACGCGGTGCTCGCGCTGCTGCCGGTGGCGCTGCCGCTGGTTCCCGTCGCGCGGGTTGCCGTCCTTCTGGTTGCCGCGCTCGGCGGGCTCGGCGCGTCCCAAAGCCTCGGCGGCGACCGGCGCTGCGGCGGCGACCGGCGCACCGGCGGCGGGCGCGGCGTCGGCCGCTCCCTCGGCCTCATCGCCGCCGTCGTCGTCGCCTTCGGTCTCGTTCTCGATGTCGTAGATGCGGCCCTGCGCGTCGAGGGGCGGGGCATATCCGGGCTGATTCGCCTGCGGACCTTGCCCGCTGCCGCCGCCGCCGCCCTTGTTGCGCCCGCGGCCACGGCCACCGCGCCGCTGCCTGCGGAACCGCCGCCGTCCGCCCCCTTCACCGGCGGGCTGGCCCTGCTGGGCCCCGCTGCCACCGCCGCTCGCGCCCTGCGCGGGGAACCGCGAGTTGCCGGGCTCGGGGGCGTCGTCCTGCGTGGGGGGCCGCGTACCGTCTGCGCTCATCTGGTCAATCTCTCTTTCCGTTGCTGCCAAGCATTACCTGGTGAATCACGCTGTGATTCACGTCTGATTACTTCTTGAAGAGGGAGGCGAAGAAGCCGGGCTTCTTCTCGGGCTGCGCCTTGGCGCGCGCCCGCTGCTGCTCGGCCTTGGCGAGCGCGTTGTGCGGGTCCTGCTCGAGCACCCTGCGCAGCAGCGTGCGGGCCGCCACCTCGTCGCCCGCGTCGGCCTTGAGGGCCGCGAGGAACACCTGCGCCGAGAGCAGCCGCGGGTCGAGCTCGAGCGCCTTGTCGATGGCCGCCTGCGCCTCGATTGGCTTCCCGCGGCGCAAGCTGGCCGCGCCGAGGTAGGCGTGGAACTCGGCCTCGGTGTGGTTGAGCGCGACCGCTTCGCGGAAGAGGCCCTCGGCGTCCTCGAACTTGCCGGCCTTGAAGAGCAGCTCGCCCTTCTGGAACACCGACTCGGCCTTGAGGATGGCCGCGACGTCGGTGGGGAGACCCTTGTCCTTGCGGTCGAGGAAGACGTCGTACTCGCCGCGGTCCTTGGCGGAGCCGAGCACCTGGTTGGCCTCGTTCACCCGCTGGAAGAGCTCCTCGGCCACCCGCTTGGCCGAGCCCAGCTCGAGGCCCGAGAACGAATCGCTGTGGAACCGGCGCGCAGCCTTGAAGTACGCCGCGCGGAGCTCATCGGGCGTGGCGACGCGGGGCACCCCCAGGAGCGAGTAGTGGTCGGCGTCCTTGAGCCGGTCGCGGCTCTCGAACAAGAGGCGGCGCGCCTCGTGCTCCTTGGCGCTGAAGACCTTGCCCTTGTCCTCCTCGGCGGCGCCCTTTTGCGCGGCAGGGTGGGGAGAGCCGACCGTGCCGCCGGAGCGCGACAGCACCACCAGCCCCGAGAGGCAGAGCGCGTAGAGCAGCGGCAGCTCGGGGTCCTTCACCCGGGTGAGCACCTCGCCGAGCGTGCGGCCCGAGGCGGCCAGCGGCGTCACCGACTCGCCCTGCCAGGTGGCCTTCAGCGCGAACAGCTCGCGCTCCAGCTCGGGGCTGCGGGCCAGCTTCTCGGCCGAGCGCGGCTCGAGCCAGGCGCGGGCCACGCCCACGCTGCCCGCGCGGTGCGCCCAGTCGGTGACCAGGGAGACCGGCGAGGTGCGCGCGTCGGGCAGCGCGTTGAGCAGGTCCAC
>JAYWAO010000425.1:0-3940 GCA_043782365.1 Deltaproteobacteria bacterium | reverse complement strand
GGCTTCGAGGCGCTGCGGGCGGTCGAGCCGGCGCTGCAGTTCGACGACGCGATCAACATCCAATACACCAGCGGCACCACCGGCTTTCCCAAGGGCGCGACGCTCTCGCATCACAACATCCTCAACAATGGCTACTTCATCGGCGAGCGGTGCCGCTACACCGAGCAGGACCGCGTCTGCCTGCCGGTGCCGTTCTATCACTGCTTTGGAATGGTCCTCGGCAACCTCGCCCTCACCACCCACGGCGCCTGCATCGTGGTGCCGTCGCCCTCGTTCGAGCCGAGGGCCGCGCTCGAGGCGGTGCAGGCCGAGCGGTGCACGGGGCTCTACGGCGTGCCCACCATGTTCATCGCCGAGCTCGAGCTGCCCGACTTCGACAAGTATGACTTGTCGACGCTGCGCACGGGCATCATGGCCGGCTCGCCCTGCCCGGTCGAGGTGATGAAGCAGGTCGTCACCCGGATGCACTGCACCGAGATGACCATCTGCTACGGCATGACCGAGACCTCGCCCGTCTCGACGCAGACCGAGGTCACCGACCCGCTCGAGCGGCGCGTCGGCAGCGTCGGGCGCGTGCACCCGCACGTCGAGGTGAAGATCATCGACCCGAACACGGGCCAGGTGATGCCGCGCGGTGAAAAGGGCGAGCTCTTGACCCGCGGATACTCGGTGATGCTCGGCTATTGGGACGACCCCGCCAGGACCGCCGAGGCGATCGACGCCGCCGGCTGGATGCACACGGGCGACCTGGCGACGATGGACGCCGAGGGCTTCTGCAACATCGTCGGCCGCAGCAAGGACATGATCATCCGCGGCGGCGAGAACGTCTACCCGCGCGAGATCGAGGAGTACCTCTACGGCCACCCGCAGATCGCCGACGTGCAGGTGATCGGCGTGCCCGACCCGAAGTACGGGGAGGAGATCTGCGCCTGCGTGAAGCGGCGCGAAGAGAGCGCGCTCACCGTCGAGCAGGTGAAGGAGTTCTGCCGGGGACGTATCGCGCACTATAAAGTCCCTCGATATGTGCTCTTCGTGGACGAGTTCCCGATGACCATCACGGGCAAGATCCAGAAGTACCGGCTGCGGGAGCAGGCGCGCGAGCAGTTGAAGCTGGCGGAGACGGGGGTCACGGCGTAGCGGGCCGTGGGCTGCGCGGGCCGGCCGGACGCGGCGCAATCACGGCTGGCCCGGCAGACCAGCTGCGATCATGTATTACTTTTTCCGCGCGCGGCTGCTGTACACCCCCCACGCATACAGCGCCCAAAGCCCCACCAGACAGACGCTCCCGAGCGTCACGTATCGCCCCACCAGCAGGTCCGTGCTCCACCGCCACGTCTCTTGCAGCCGGCTCGGGTCCGACAGCCCCTGCCCTTCATTGGCCCCGAACGGAATCCGCTCCGGGTCCGTCCGCGCGGCCCACCACTGCGAGAAGACGTCGGTGAAGGCCGCCGCCCCGATGAAGAGAAAGCCGAAGCGCAGCCAGTCGCGCCGCACCCACGAGCCCTCGGGCGCGTAGACTGCGGCCATCAAGAGCGCCCCACCCCAGAGGCAGCCGGCGTCGCCGCCGAAGACCACCAGCATCTGGGCGCGGTCTTCCGCGAGGAGGTGCGTGCAGGCGACCTGCAGCGCCAGCAGGAAGAGCAAGATCCCCGCGCGCCCGCGCGAGCCCGCCACCACGCTGCGCACCGCGAAGGCGAGCAGCGCCGCCGAGAGCAGCGCCGCGAAGACGGGGCTGCGGCCGTCGCTGACGTGGGTCAGCCAGGGGCCTGGAAAGGCGAGCAAGCCGCACGCCCAGGCGGTGACCGCGTGGCCCACCTCGTGGACCCACATGCCGCAGAAGAGCCGCAGCAGGAAGCGGCCTCCTTGGGTGGCGGCGAGCAGCGCGCAGACCCCGAGCGCGAGCGGGAGCGCGAGCAGCTTCACCCGGCGCTCGAGCGCCGCCTCGCCGTCGTCCCAGCCGCTCTCTTCTCCTGCTGCGGGCACGAGCGCTTCCTCCGGCGCGCGTGGCGGCGCGCGGCGCCACGCACTATACCGGGACCTCCCGCGTCCGACCCGCGCGGCAGGAGATCGCACGCAATGGCCCACCTGTTCGAACCGCTCACGCTCCGCTCGGTCACGCTGCGCAACCGCGTCGGGGTCTCGCCGATGTGCCAGTACTCCTGCGAAGGCGGGCTCGCCACCGACTGGCACCTCGTGCACCTCGGCTCGCGGGCAGTGGGGGGCGCGGGCCTCGTCATCGTCGAGGCCACCGCGGTGGAGCCGCGCGGCCGCATCTCTCCCGAAGATCTGGGCCTCTGGAGCGACGCCCACGCCGCGCCCCTCGCGCGCGCCGCTGCCTTCATCGCGGCGCAGGGCGCGGTGCCCGGGATCCAGCTCGCCCACGCGGGCCGCAAGGCGAGCACGTTCCGGCCGTGGTCCGGCAGCGGAGAGGTGCCGCGCGAGCAGGGCGGCTGGCAGACGGTGGCCCCGAGCGCGCTCCCGTTCTCGCCCGACTACCCGACGCCCGTCGCGCTCACGCGCGAGGAGATCCACCAGATCACCGCGGAGTTCGTCGCGACGACGAAGCGCGCGCTGGGTGCGGGCTTCCGCTTCATCGAGCTCCACGGCGCCCACGGCTACCTCGGCCACGAGTTCCTCTCGCCGCTCGCCAACCACCGCACTGACGAGTACGGCGGCGCGCTGGAGCACCGGGCCCGCTTCCTCGTCGAGACCGCGCGGGCCGTCCGCGCCGCGATGGGCGAGGCGCTTCCGCTCGCCGCGCGCCTCTCCTGCACTGACTGGGCGGAGGGCGGCTTCACGCCGGCCGAAGCGGTGCAGGTGTCGCGCTGGCTGAAGGAATGCGGGGTCGATCTGATCGACTGCAGCTCTGGCGGCCTCGCCGTCCACCAGCAGATCCCGCTGGGCCCGGGCTACCAGGTGCAGTTCGCCCAGCAGGTCCGCGCCGAGGCGGGCATCGCCACCGCGGCGGTGGGGATGATCACGGGGCCCGAGCAGGCCGACGAGATCGTCCGCTCGGGAAAGGCCGACCTGGTGCTGCTCGCCCGCGCCGAGCTGAATGATCCCTACTGGCCGATCCACGCGGCACTCGCGCTGGGGCAGCCTGCGCCGGTCCCCGCGCAGTACTCGCGCGGGTTCCCCAGCCCGAGGAGATGAAGAGTTACTCTAATGACGGTTCGCGCGGAACCGCAACTAGCGCCTCCTCGGTCGCGCGCTACGCCGCCACCAGCCGCCGCGCCTGCCGCCGCTGCGACTGCCAGCCCACCAGCACGAACGCCACCTCGACGATCGCCGTCACCGCCATCCAGAAGACCACCGGCGAGTCGCCCATGCCGTACGAGTGGAGGCCCGTGGTGAGCACGAAGTTCACGCCCAGGTAGGTCATCAGCACGGTCTGGAAGGCGAGGATCGAGATGGCTGCCACCCGGAACTGGTCGAGCAGCTTGTCCCAGCGCGCGTGGAGGATGGCCATGTAGCCGAGGAAGGCGATCAGCGACCAGACCTCCTTCGGATCCCAGCCCCAGTAGCGGCCCCACGAGGAGGACGCCCACATCGAGCCGGTGAGGATGCCCGCGATCAGCAGGGTCGCGCCCACCAGGATGTACCAGTAGAGCAGGTCGCCCATCTTGGCGATCGCCTCGCGGCGGGCCGGCGCGAAGATGGTGTAGCCGAGCTGGATGTGCGCGATCACCATGCCGAGCGCGAGCACCGAGTAGGAGACCATGATGATCGGCACGTGGATGGCGAGCCAGTAGGTGCCCGCCAGCACCGGCGGCACCGGGTGGATGAAGCGGTCGATCGGCAGCAGGTCGGTCAGCGCCATGGTGATGAAGGCCATCGCATTGGCGTTGAGCACCACCATGCGGATCTTCAGCAGGCCGAACGCCACCACCGCGAAGAGGCCCACGCCCCAGCCGAGGAAGAGCAGCGACTCGTACATGTT
>JAYWAO010000424.1:0-3946 GCA_043782365.1 Deltaproteobacteria bacterium | reverse complement strand
CGAGGAAGCCGTTGTCCTTCATCCACTCGTCCGAATAGAACTTGCTGATGTAGCGCGACCCGCTGTCGGGGAGGATGACGATGATGTTCTTGCCCTTGCCCAATTCGCGGGCCAGCTCGACCGCGACGTGGGCCGCGGCGCCGCACGAGCCGCCGGCGAAGAGGCCCTCCTCGCGGGCGAGGCGGCGGGCCATCACGAACGACTCCTTGTCGTCGATGCGGCGGATGTCGTCGATCACGGTGAGGTCGAGCGCACCGCAGAGCATGTCCTCGCCGATGCCCTCCACCTTGTAGACGTGGGGCTGCACGAACTTCCCGGTCTTGAAGTAGTCGAGATAGATGCTGCCCTCGGGGTCGACGCCGATGTTCTTGAGGTGCGGCCAGCGCTCCTTGAGCCGCTTGCCGGCGCCCGACATGGTGCCGCCCGTGCCGAGGCCCGCGACGAAGAAGTCGGGCACCAGGCCGGCCTTCTCGCAGTCGTCGATCAGCTCGCCGCCGGTCGAGTGGTAATGGGCCTCGATATTGTCCTTGTTATGATACTGGTTCAGCATGAACGAGCCCGGCGTCTCGCGGTGGAGGCGCTTGGCGGTCTCGTAGTAGCTGCGCGGGTCCTCGGCGGGCACGTTGGTCGGCGTCACGACGACCTCCGCGCCGAACGCCTTCAGGGCGTTCACCTTCTCGGTCGACATCTTGTCGGGCATGGTGAAGATGCAGCGGTAGCCCTTGACCGCGGCCCAGAGCGCCACGCCCATCCCGGTGTTGCCGGAGGTGTTCTCGACGATGGTCGCGCCGGGCTTGATGGTGCCCTCGCGCTCGGCCTTGTCGAGGATGTAGAGCGCCATCCGGTCCTTGATGGCGCCGCCGGGGTTCATGAACTCGCACTTGGCGTAGACCGCGGCGTCGTCAGGTCCGCAGACCTTGTTGAGCCGCACCAGCGGGGTCCTACCAATGGCCTGGAGGATGTTCGGGTAGACGGGCATGGGCGACTCTATAGATCAAAGGTCTGCTACTGTCTTGGCCCGATGACCGAGATCGAGCTACGCACCGCGTACACCCGCGCCACCGGGCGCGATGCTTCCGCCTGCGCCGTGCTCCGCCTGGTCGGCGGCGCGGGCAACCGGGTCTACTGGCGGCTTTCCCAGCCCGGGCCCGTCGCCAGCGCCGTCGTCATGGAGCTTCCTCCAGAGCCTGGCAAGAGCGAGGAGGTCTCCAAGGGGGCGGCGCCCACGGAGCTGCCCTTCCTCAACGTGGGCCGCTACCTCGCGGGCCTGGGCGTCCGGGTGCCGCGCGTGCTGCTCGACGAGTCGCACGGCCAGCCGCCGCTCTTGGTCATCGAGGACCTCACCGACCAGACGCTGGAGGCGGCGCTGTCGAACCCCGCGGCCGGCGGATTTGATGTCGTCTACTCGGCGGCGATCCGGCAGCTCGCGCTCCTCCGCGCGCGGGCCGAGCGGGCGCCCGATCCGCACTGCCTCGCGTATACGCGCGCGTTCGACTTCGATCTCTACCAGTGGGAGTTCGAGCACTTCATCGAGTGGGGCCTCTTGGGCCGCGGCGCGAGGCCTTCTGCGGCCGAGCTCACCGAGCTGCGGCGCGTCTTCACCAGGGTGAGCGAAGAGCTCGCCGCGGCCCCGCGCGGGTTCACGCACCGCGACTACCAGAGCCGCAACATCATGGTGGTGCCGGCACCTCCCGAAAGAGGCGGCGGCTTCGAGCAGGTGGTGATCGACTTCCAGGACGCGCTGCAGGGGCCGCGGCAGTACGACCTGGTGGCGCTGCTCCGCGACAGCTACGTCGAGCTCGAGCGGCCGCTGGTCGAGAGGCTGCTGCGGCTCTGGCTCGAGCGGTTCGCCGCCGAGGGCGGGCCCGCGCTCGACCCGGACGCCTTCATCGGGTTCTTCGACCTGCTCACCGTGCAGCGCAAGCTCAAGGACGCGGGCCGGTTCGTCTTCATCGACCAGGTGAAGAAGAACCCGTCGTACCTCCCGCACATCCCGTCGAGCCTGCGCTACGTGAAGGCGGCGCTCGCGCGCAGGCCCGAGCTGGTGAGCGCCGCGGAGATCCTCGCGCGCCACGTGCCGGAGCTCGCATGAAGCGGCTCGCGCTGCTCCCCTTCGGCGGCGACGACGACGCCGGCCTGCAGCAGCTGCCCGATGGCGAAGGGGGCGAGGGCCAGGACGCCGCTGGCCAGGAAGAGGAACGGCAGGGCGTGGGCGAAGAGCTGCTCCCGCTCGAGCCCGCCGACCTCTCCGACCTGCGCCGGTGGCTGCGCCTCGAGCTGGCGTCGGAGCTCGAGCGGTCGGGCGCGGTCCATCCGCTCCTCGTCGAGCTCGACTCGGAGGACATGGCCTCGACGGGCTCGCCCACCGACCTGCCCGACCCCGGGACCCTGGGCGACATCGCTGGCGCCGCGGGGCTGGAGTTCGCGGCCTCGGTCTCGGTCGATTCCGGGTGGGGCGCGGTGCGGGTCCGGCTGGTGGTGGCAGGGGCCGAGGGCGAAGAGAGGCTGCAGGAGCAGGCTGTCGCCCCGTACGAAGAGCTGGCCGAGGTGCCGCAGGCGCTCGCCCGCGCGGTGCTGCTGGCCATCGGTGAGGAGGCCGCTGCACCTGCGACCCAGGGCGAGCGGCCCGTGCCCATCGACGCCCTGCTGCTCCTGTGCCGGGCCTCGCGGCAGCTGGAAGAGGCGCAGCTGGAGCTGGAGCGGGCCGCAGAGGAGCCGCCGGGAGCCGCACCAGGAGCGCCGCCGGCCATGGAAGCCGCCGCAGGCGCGCCCCGGCCCGCGGCCGCTGCTGCCGTGGGCGCTGCTGCCGTGGGCGGTGCTGCCGTGGGCGGTGCTGCCGTGGGCGGTGCCGCCGTGGGCCGTGCCGCCGCTGCCGCGACCACCGAATCGGTCACCGACCCCGCCGGATCCCCCGCAGGCGCTGCGCCCGCCGTCGAGCCCTTGCCCGCTGCGCCGCTCCCGCCGCTGCGGCCTGCCCCCGGCGACCCCTCAGCCGCCCTGGCGAACCTGCTCGACTCGCTCGCCCTCGACCCCGACTTTGCGCCCGCGCGCACGCTCCTGCTCGAGGAGGCCGAGCACGCGGCGAACGGGCCCTGGATGCCCGCGTACTTCGCGGCGCTCGACCGCCTCGCCGAGCAGCGCCCGGCCGACCTCGAGGCCGGCCTCGCCCTCGGCGACTACCGCCGCCTCCACTTCGACGAGGAGGGGGCGCGCGAGCTCTTCCTCGACGTCCGCGACAGGGCCGAGGCCGTCGAGGACGGCCCGCTCTATGCGATGGCCAGCCAGCGCCTCGCCGCGCTCGCCAGCGAAGCCGGCAGGGCAGAGGAGGCGATCGCCCACCTGCGCGCGGCCGTCCGCTTCGCCGACGACCCCGCGCTCTACCTCAAGCTGGGCGTGCTCCTGCGCGACTCCGACCCGGTGGAGTCGATGCGGGCCCTGCAGCGCGCGCTCGCGCTCGACAAGTCGCCGCGGGTTCGCCTGGAGCTCGGCCGCTCGCTGCTGCTCGTCGACGAGGGCGAGCGCGCGATGGCCGAGCTCTCCAGGGCCTCACAGGGCTCTGCCCGCGACCCGGAGGCGGCCGCCGAGGCGTCCGATCTCCTGCGGGTGATCCTGCTCTCCGCCCAGGAAGCGGCAGGGGAGTAATACTGTTGTCTCCCCGCCGCTGCGCGCCTGCCCCCAAAGCAGAAGGGCCCGCCGGCTTGCGCCAACGGGCCCTTCGCCGCGCCGCACGCTGAAGGCTAGGGAGCCGGCTGCGTGTCGATGCTCAGCGTGTTGTTCGAGAGCGTCGCCGCCACCGTCCTCACCGCCTTGATGCTGGCCGACGACAGGTACGCCTGCCCGCCCGCGTCCACCACCACGCGCGGGTAGAAGCCCGAGGCGGCGCCCGCGCCGCGGACGCTGGTCTTGCCGAGGACCTTGCCCTGCGCGGGGTCCCAGGTGGCGAAGA
>JAYWAO010000423.1:0-10894 GCA_043782365.1 Deltaproteobacteria bacterium | reverse complement strand
CATTTGCCGGGGCTCCTGATTGGGCACCCTTCTCTGGAACCTGCGGATTCTCGGATTCTCTGCACACCAAGCCGCCGCGCCCCCACGTCCTTGCACGGAAGATCGCGAGGAGCCGCATTTGCCGGGGCGGAGCCCCTCAACCCGCGCGCCTCCAGCGCCGATGGGGGAGACACATCGACGGCGCTGGGCTAGAACGGCCCACCTCGTCTTTCACACCAGGCACCGGGCGATCGTGAACCCAGCGGTGATCCCACAGGCCGCAGCGCCGGCAGGAGCTGCTCCAGCGCAGGCCCAGAGCGGGCTCGCGACGCTGGCGGTCCACCTGGGCGGGGTGCTCGCGGGGCGCGCGGCGGGCGCGGCGCTGGTGTGGAGCCGGCCGATCTTCCCGGCCCACGAGGAGCATGTCGAGATCCGCGCGGTGCTCGCCGGGCCCGAGGGTGGGCTCGAGGTGCACTTCGAGGGCGACCCGCAGGGCGCGCCGCTGCGGCTCTTTGGTCCGCGTGAGATCGTCCTCGACGAGCACGGTCTGCGGATCAAGTCTGCGACCCGGGTGGAGTGGGGCGACCTGGTCGCCGAGTGGCTGCCCCCCGGCTGGGTGCGGCTGACTTCGCAGGGCCGCACCACCGAGTTCGAGGTGGGCCGGCGCGAGGCGCTGCTCCTCGAGCCCGCGCTCGGCGAGACCTGGCTCGATGGGTTCGGGCACGACGACGGCAGCGACACCTGCGCTGGCGACAGCGAAGACAGCAAGGAGTAACACTGATGGCACGACTCGATCCGCACAGCCACGCCGACCTCGCGCAGGGCCGCATCGCCGAGGTCGCGCTCGATCTCAAGGTGGACTTCGCCTCGCGCACGCTCTCGGGCGAGGCGCGGCTCACGCTCGAGGACCCGTCTGCCGGCGGGCCGCTCGACCTCGATTCGCGGGCGCTGGTGATCGAATCCGTCACCAGCGACGCGGGCGCCGCGCTCCCGTTCGCGCTCCACCCGCCCGACGCCGACGTCGCCGGGTGGATGGGCGAGCGGCTGCAGATCACGCTGCCGCGCAACTGCCGGTGGTTTGCGATTCGTTACCAGACCACTCCGGGCGCGAGCGCGCTGCAGTGGCTGGAGCCGGCGATGACCGCGGGCGGCAAGCACCCCTACCTGTTCTCCCAATGCCAGGCGATCCACGCGCGGTCGCTCGCGCCCCTTCAAGACACGCCGCGCTGCCGCGTCACCGCCAAGGGCCGCTTCCACGTGCCTCAAGAGCTGCGCGCGCTGATGGCCGCGGGCGCGCTCGGCCGGGGGGAGTCGCCCTTCCCGGGCTACGCGTGTGACACCTTCCACCTCCCGCAGGCGGTGCCGCCGTACCTGCTCGCCTTCGCGGTGGGCGACCTCGCCGAGCGCAAGCTGACGCCGCGCACCTCGGTCTGGTCGGAGCCCGCGGTGGTGGACGCCGCCGCCTGGGAGTTCGCCGGCGTGGGCCGGATGATGGACGCCGCCGAGGCGCTCTTCGGGCCGTACGACTGGCAGCGGTATGACATCTTGGTGATGCCGCCCTCGTTCCCCTACGGCGGGATGGAGAACCCGCGGCTGACCTTCCTGACGCCCTCGGTGCTGGCGGGCGACCGCTCGCTGGTGAACGTGGTCGCGCACGAGCTGGCGCACGCCTGGACCGGGAATTTGGTTACCAACGCGGACGCGAACCACTTCTGGCTGAATGAGGGGTTCACCGTCTATGCGGAGCGGCGCATCCTCGAGGCGATCGAGGGACGTGAGCAGTCGGAGCTGCACGCGGCGATCGGCAAGCAGGACCTCGAGGAGGCGCTGGCGCGCTTCATCAAGACGCCCGAGCTGACGCGGCTGCGCAATGACCTGTGGGGCGTGGACCCCGACGTGGCGTACTCCACGGTGCCGTATGAGAAGGGGTACCTCTTGCTGCGGTATCTGGAGGAGACGGCGGGCCGGCCCGCGTTCGACAAGTTCCTCCGCGCGTGGCTGGGGACGCACCGGTTCCAGAGCGTGGACACCAACGAGTTCATCAACACGGTCGAGCGGGAGCTCCCGCAGCTGGGGATCCGCGCGGCCGACGGGAAGCTGGCGCCGTGGGCGGCGGAGTGGATCGATGGGAACGGCCTGCCGGAGAGCGCGGCGCATCCGTCGTCGCCGCGCCTGGTGGAGCTGCGCGCGATGGCGGCGGCGATCGGCAAGGACCAGCTGCCCCCGAAGGACCTGACGCCGGGCGAGCTCTTGCTGGTGCTGCAGGCGCTGCCCGGAGATCTCACGGCGGCGCAGTGCTCGGCCCTCGATCTGCACCTCGGCTTGCGGGCGCGGCGCAGCCTGGAGATCCGCTGCGCGTATGTTGGTGCGGCGCTGAAGGCCGGCGTGGCGGACGCGCCCGAGCTGGCGCGGGGCGTGGTCTACGAGTGCGGGCGGATGAAGTTCCTCCGGCCGATGTACGGCGCGCTGGCGGCGAGGCCCGAGACGAAGGCGCTGGCGAAGAGCTGGTTTGCGGAGATGAAGCACCGGTACCACCCGATCGCGCAGGCGGTGGTCGAGGGGATGCTGAAGGGGTAGCCGAGATGGATCCCCGGCGAGGAGAGGCCGGCGCGCGAGCGGCAGCGGAGTGCGGGCAGGAGCGGACGCGCAGCCGCCTGACGGCGCGCGGCCTGCTGGAGATCCTGGCGGAGCGGCCTTCGCAGGAGGAGGTGCGCGCGGACTCGCCGGAGGAGGGCGAGGAGGATCTGCGCGCGGTGCTCGCGCTCGAGAGCGGGGAGTTGGAGGCGCGCGGAGTGGTGCGGTAGCGCGCTGACGAAGACGGGCACTGCGCGCCCTGCGCTCGCGTCACTTCAAGATGGTGCAGTCGAGGCCGGCGCCACGCCGTCGCCGGGCCCGCATCCCCCACCACTGGTATCGGCCTGGGTGTGCTCCCCCACGCCTAGCCGCTGCCCACTTGTTCAGCCCTCCCAATGCTTGACTTGCTCCTCCGCCCCCTGCACCCTGCGCATCTGGTGGATCGAAGTGGATCGAAGTGGTAAGTCGCGGATCGCAGCGGGCAGCAGGGCGGAGCCAACGTGTTCACGGGCATCTACCAGCACCAGATCGACCCGAAGGGCCGCACGGCCCTGCCCGCAGCGTTCCGCGACGTCCTCAACGGCAAGGGCCTCGACAAGCTGATCATCACCACCGATCTCCTCGAGGGCTGCCTGCAGGCCTACGAGCCCGCGAAGTGGGACGAGTTCGCCTCCAAGGCCGCCAGGCTCAACAACATGAAGCCCACCGTGCGCCGCCTGATGCGCCTGATGATCGCGCCGGCGCAGGCGTGCCCGTTCGACAAGGTGGGCCGCATCCTCCTGCCGCCCCCGCTGCGCGAGTACGCGGGCCTCGGCGAGGAGGTGGTCTGGGCCGGGCAGTACGACCGCATCGAGCTGTGGAATCCGGGCGCCTGGAAGAAGACCGTCGACGCGGCCCGCACGCCCGAGGGGCAGGCCGAGGTCGCCGAAGAGCTGGCCGGGCTGTTCGCATAGTATTGGTAACCAATTTTCGGTAGCCGGCGGCGACGCCGGACGAGGAGCGGGACGATGACCGACAAGCTGAAGACGCAGACGACGCAGACGACGCAGACCGCTCCGGCCGCGCGTGCGATGCGCGGCGCGACGCTCTCGCTCAAGCCCGCGCCCGGCCCGCGCCCCACGCAGGAGCGGTGGCAGGACGCGACCGCGGTGGTCTCGGTGCGCGGCGAGCTCGACCGCGACGCGCTCTGGGCGATCGACTTCACGCTCGGCCGCGCCTCGGTGGAGGCGGGCAAGCTGGTGCTCGATCTCCTCGAGGTCACCCACCTCGACTACGCGGGCGTCGCCGAGCTGGTGGCCCGCCGGCGCGAGCTGCTCGCGCGCGGCGGCGAGCTGGGCATCGCGGTGAAGAACCCCTACGTCACCAACATCCTCAAGGCCGCAGGCGGCGCGGAGCTGGTGCTCTTCCGCAGCGTGGAGGAGGCTTCTGGCGCGCAGGTCGCCCTCGCCGGCGCCGGCCGCCGCGCAGTGGCCGCGGTCTCGCGCAAGAAGGGTTGCTAGGACTGCATGGAAGCCGCGCCCTCCTTCTCGCACCTGACGGTGCTGCGCCGCGAGGCCACCGCCCTGCTCGAAGCCGGGCCGGGCAAGGTGATCCTCGACGGGACGCTGGGGGGCGGCGGACACGCCGAGGCCTTGCTGGAGGCGGGCGCGCGCGTGATCGGGCTCGACCAGGACCCGCGGGCGCTGGCCGCTGCTTCGGCGCGGCTCGCCGCGCACGGAGACAAGCTGCGGACGGCCCACGCCAACTTCCGCGACGCGCGCGGCGTGCTCGACGGGCTCGGCGAGGGCGAGATTGACGGCGCGCTGGTGGACCTCGGAGTCTCCAGCCCGCAGCTCGACGATCCGTCGCGCGGGTTCTCCTTCCGCGCCGGCGGCCCGCTCGACATGCGGATGGACCCGACCCGCGGCGCGCCGCTCTCGCAGCGGCTCGCCGAGTGGGACGAGAAGGCGCTCGAGTCGATCCTCCACACGCTCGGCGAGGAGCGGTTCGCGCGCCGCATCGCGCGGGCCATCCTCTTCGGGTTCGGTAACGGAAATCTTACCGACACTGCGCGGCTCGCCCAGGTGGTGGCCGAGGCGGTCCCGCGCAAGGAGTGGCCCAAGCAGATCCACCCGGCCACCAAGACGTTCCAGGCGCTGCGGATCGCGGTCAACGACGAGCTGGGCGCGCTGGCCGAGTGGCTGGGCGCGCTCCCGCGCCTCCTCAAGCGGGGCGGGCGCGCGGCCGCCATCAGCTTCCACTCGCTGGAGGACCGGATGGTCAAGCAGGAGTTCGCCAGGCTGGCCACGGGCTGCACCTGCCCGCCGCTGCTCCCGATCTGCGCCTGCGGGCGCTCGGCCGAGTGGAAGGTGATCAGCCGGGGCGCGGTGCAGGCGAGCGAAGAAGAGGTGCGGCAGAACCCGCGCTCGCGCAGCGCGCGGCTCCGCGTGATCGAGAGGCTCCTGTGAACGACTTCCTCCCCAGCTTCGGTCCGGCCATCGCGGGCGATGGCGGGTGCCCCGGCGCCTCGTTCCTCGGGCGCGCGAACGATCCGAGCCAGATCCGGCGCCACATCGATCGTCGCGGCCTCCTCCGCTTCGGCGCGCTGGCGGTGGCCTGCGCCGTCCTGGCCGCGGCGGCGCTCTTCCAGATCTGGGTCCGCACGCAGGTGACGCACGAGGCGTACCGGCTCACCCGGCTGACCAACGAGAGCCGCGCGCTGGAGAGCACCCGGCGCACCCTCGAGGGCGAGGTGGCGCGGCTCAAGAGCCCGCCGCGGATCGAAGCGCTCGCGCGCGAGAAGCTGGGCATGGGCCCGGCGAAGGCCGAGCAGATCCTCATCCTCACCGAGAACACCAGGCCGGCGAAGGCGCAGCGCGGGCCGAGCAGCCTCGCGCGCCGGTAGCAGGGCAGTCCGCAGGAGGGCAGGGCACCAAGGCGCAGCAGGGCTTGGAGTGCAGCAGGGCAGACAAGCGGGTACCAGCGTGGCACCGAAGAAGGCACGAGAGGCGAGGGGAGACCGGCAGTCGGGCCGGGGCACGCGCCTGCGCGCGCTCTTCCTCGGCTTCCTCCTGCTGGCGGGCTTCGCGGTGGTGGCCGTGCGGGCTGCGCAGGTGCAGATGTTCGACCGCGACCGGCTCACCAAGATCTCCGCGCAGCAGACGAAGCGCGAGTTCGAGTGGGCGCCGCGCCGCGGGCAGATCAACGATCGCTCGGGCCGGCCGCTCGCCATCACCGAGGAGCTCGACTCGTTCTTCGTCGATCCGATCGCCTTCGAGCTGGGCTTCGAGAAGGCGGGCGCCCGGGCCGAGGCGGTGGCCGCGCTCGCGAGCGCACTGCGGCTGCCGCGCGAGCGCGTCGAGAAGAAGCTCGCCACCCCGGGACACTTCGTCTGGCTGTCGCGCCGTGTGGACAAGGAGACCTCGAAGGCGGTCACCGCGCAGGTCACCAACCTGAAGGTCAAGGGCGTGGTCGCGGTGAAGGAGCCCAAGCGCACCTATCCCAACCACCAGCTCGCGGGGCAGGTGCTCGGGTTCGTCGGCGAGGAGGCGGGGCAGGAGGGCCTAGAGCGCGAGCTGGAGAGCTACCTGAAGGGCAAGGAGCTGACCGCGCCGGCGCTGCGCGACGCCCGCGGCAACCTGATGCTGATGCAGGGCGCGCCCGACTCCAGCGCGCTCTATGGCGCGAGCGTCACCACCACGCTCGACGTCGCCATCCAGAGCTTCACCGAGAAGGCGCTCACGCAGGCGGTGAGCGAGTTCCACGCCGTCGCGGGCTGGGCGGTGGTGATGGACGTGCAGTCGGGCGCGATCCTCGCGCTGGCGGGCGCGCCGTCGTTCGACGCCAACAAGCCCGGCCGCGACCCGGCGCTCTGGCGCAACCGGCCCGTGCAGGACGTGCTCGAGCCAGGCTCGACCATCAAGAGCTTCCTCATCGCGCTCGCGCTCGAGCACAAGACCATCAAGCCCAAGGAGCTGTTCTGGTGCGAGAAGGGCGCGTGGCACACGTTTGGCCGGACCATCCACGACACCCACCCGGTCGAGTGGGCGGACCCCGCGGCCATCCTCGTCAAATCGTCGAACATCTGCGCCGCCAAGATCGGCCTGCGGCTCGGGCCCGAGAAGCTCGCGGGCGGGCTGCGCCACTTCGGCTTCGGCGAGAAGACCGGCCTCGGCCTGCCCTCCGAGGGCAAGGGCCAGGTGCGCGACCCCGCGCGGATGGCGCAGATCCACACCGCGACGATGTCGTACGGGCAGGGCATGTCGGCCACCGGCGTGCAGACCGTGGCGGCGATGGCGGCGATCGCCAACGGCGGCCTGCTGCTCAAGCCTTACCTGGTCGAGAAGATCGTCTCGCACGACGGCAAGGTGCTGCTCCAGCGTGGCCGCGAGGAGGTGCGCCGCGTCCTCCGTCCGGAGACCGCCAGGCTCGTCGCCGCCATGCTCGAGGAGAACACCCACAAGGGCGGCAGCGGCACCCGCGCAGCGCTCACCGACTTCCGCGTCGCCGGCAAGACGGGCACGGCGCAGAAGGCCGACCCCGTGCGCGGCGGCTATGGCGACAAGCGCCTCGGCAGCTTCCTCGGCTTCGCGCCGGCCGACAAGCCGCGCATCGCCATCCTGGTGGCCATCGACGAGCCGCAGGGCAAGACGCTCGGCGGCGAGGTGGCCGCGCCCGCGTGGGGACAGATCGCCACCGAAGCGCTGCGGCAGCTCGGCATCGCGCCGCCCCAGCGCCACGAGGCGATGGTGCTGCGGGAGGATCGCAAGAAGGCTGCGGAGGCAAAGGCCCGCGCCGCGGCGTGGAGGGCGGCCGCGCAGGCGAAGGCGGCGGCGGCCAAGGCGGCGGCGGAGTCGAAGGCCGCGAACCCCGCGCCGGCCGTGTCTCCCAGCGCGGCGAGCGGCAAGCCGCAGCAGCTGCAGGTGGCGACGGCCCAGAGCCCGCCGGAGGCCGCACCGTGAGCACGCCCAAGAAGCCAACTACACTTACCGACCTGGACGCCCCGGAGACGCCCAAGGCGCCGGAGACCCCGTCGGCTGGCCCGGGCATCGCGCTGGGCGAGCTGCTCGCGGGCCTCGGCGTCGAGGTCTCAGGCCCGGCCGCCGACGCGCAGATCCGCTCGCTCGCGGTGGACTCGCGCGCGGTGAAGCCCGGCGCGCTCTTCGCCGCCTTCCGGGGCGAGAAGGACGACGGCGCGAGGTTCGCGCCCGCCGCCGAGGAGAAGGGCGCAGCGGCGATCCTCTGCGACCGCCCGCTGCCGACGCGCACCGCGGCGTCCATCGTCGCGGCCGATCCGCGGCGCGTCTTCGCGATCGCGGCCGCGCGCTTCCACGGTGAGCCTTCGGCGCAGCTCAAGCTCCTCGGCGTCACCGGCACCAACGGCAAGACCACCACCACCTACCTGGTGGAGCAGCTCGCGACCGCGCTCGGAGAACGGGTTGGACTCCTCGGCACGGTGGAGCAGCGCTGGCCCGGCTTCTCGGCGAAGGCGAGCCACACCACGCCCGAGTCGCACGACCTGCAGGCTGCGCTGGCGCAGATGGCGAAGGCCCGGGTCGACGTGGCGGTGATCGAGGTGTCGAGCCACGCGCTCGCGCAGCGCCGCGCCGACGGCTGCCGGTTCGCCGCGGCGGCCTTCACCAACCTGACGCGCGACCACCTCGACTACCACCGCACGCTCGACGCCTACTTCGAGGCGAAGGCGCGGCTCTTCCGCACGCTGCTCCCGGCGTCGGCGCCCGCCGTGCTCAACCTCGACGACGACCGCTGCAGCGCGCTGGCGGCAGAGCTCGCCTCGGCGGGGCACCGGGTCATCGGCTTCACCACGCGCGACGCGCGTCCGCCGCGGGGGGCCTCGCTGCTGGCGGCAGAGGGGCTCGTCTCTTCGCTGGCGGGCCTCTCGTTCACGCTGCGGGCCGAGCGCGCGAGCCAACACTACGGCGCGCCCGATGCGCCCGCACAGCGCTACGCCGTGCAGAGCCCGTTGATCGGCGCGCACAACGCGGAAAACCTGATGGCGGCGTTCGGTCTGCTCACGGGCGGCGCGCACGCTCCGCTGAACCTGCTGACGCGGCTCACCGCCAGCGCCACCGGCGCGCCGGGCCGGATGGAGCGGGTGCCCGACGCCGCGGGCCGCGTGGTGCTGGTCGACTACGCGCACACCGACGACGCGCTCTCCCGCGTCCTGGCAGCGGTGGGCGAGTCGGCGCGGGCCGTGGGCGCGCGCGTGATCAGCGTGTTCGGGTGCGGCGGCGATCGCGACGCGGGGAAGCGGCCGCTGATGGGCCGCGCTGCTGCCGTACGCTCCCACCTCACGGTCGCCACCAGCGACAACCCGCGCAACGAAGATCCGCTCGCCATCCTCGCGCAGGTGGAGGCGGGCCTCGCCGGGACAGGCGCCAAGAAGCTCTCCTGCGAGCAGGCGCAGGCGGGCACCCCGGGGTATCTCGTCATCGCCGACCGGCGGGCCGCGATCGAGGCGGCGCTCTCCTGCGCGCGGCGCGGCGACGTGGTCGTCATCGCCGGCAAGGGCCACGAGGCGGCGCAGGTGGTCGGCCAGGAGCAGCGGCCGTTCGATGATCGGCTCGAGGCCGCTGCCGCGCTCGCGCGCCTCGCCGGGGTGAAGCAGTGACCGCGCGCTTCACGCTCCAGGAGGCCGCGCTCGCTGCTGCCGCCCGCGTTGCTCGAATCGGTGGCCCGCTGCACGGCGGCGGCGCCTTCGAAGGTTTGTCTACCGACTCGCGCAAGCCCGCGCCCGGCGCCCTCTTCGTGGCGCTGACGGGCGAGCGGTTCGACGGCGCCGCCTTCTCGCTGCAGGCGGCGCGCGACGGGGCCGCAGGTCTGCTGGTGCACGCGCACGGCTCCGAGCAGGTGCTCGCTGCGATCGAGGCGGCAGGCCTGCCCACCGCCGTGCTGGTCTGCGCCGACACCACCCGCGCGCTGCTCGGGCTGGGCCGGGCGTGGCGCGGCAAGTGGGGCGGCGGCGCTGCGGGACTCAAGGTCGTCGCGGTGACGGGCTCGGCCGGCAAGACCAGCACCAAGGAGCTGATCGCGGCGGTGCTCGAGGCCGACGGCGCCACCCTCAAGACCGAGGGCAACCTCAACAACGAGATCGGCGTCCCGCTGACGCTGCTGCGCCTCGACGAGACGCACCGCTACGCCGTCGTCGAGTGCGGGATGAACCACCTCGGAGAGATCGCGCGCCTCGGCGCCGCGGCCGATCCCGACGTGGGCGTCGTCACCAACGTGGGCCCCGTGCACCTCGAAGGGTGCGGCTCGCTCGACGGCGTCGCCGCGGCCAAGGGGGAGCTGTTCCACGGGCTCCGCGCGGGCGCCACCGCGGTGGCCAACGCCGACGACCCGCGCGTGCTCGCGCAGGCGCACCTCTCGGGCCGGAAGCTGCTCACCTTCGGCAAGAGCGAGCGCGCCGACGTGCGCCTGCTCTCGGCTCAGCACGGCGGGCCGGGCCTGCAGCTCAGCTTCACGCTGCGCGGGCAGACGGTCCACGCCGAGCTCCAGCTGGTCGGCCTGCACAACGGCCTCAACGCCTGCGCGGCCGCTGCCGCGGGGCTGGCGCTCGGGCTCTCCACCGAGGCGATCCTCCACGGGCTGGCGGCCGCGCGCACGCCGGGCCGGCGCCTGCGCCCCTCGATGCTGCCAGGCGGCGCGCTGCTGCTCGACGACTGCTACAACGCGAACCCCTCCTCCACGCGCGCTGCGCTGGAGACCGCGGCGTCGCTGGTGAATCCGCCGGGCCGCACGCTGCTGGTGCTCGGCGACATGCTGGAGCTGGGCCCCACCGAGCTGGAGCTCCACGCCTCGCTGGGTCCGGCCGCCGCCGCGCTGCAGCCGGCGCTCCTGGTGGCCTTTGGCCGCCGCGCCGCCGCGCTCGCCGACGCCGCGGTCGCCTCGGGCTTCGGCCCTGGTCGCGTCGTGCGCACCGATGATCCCGCCGTCGCGGCGGCCGCGGTGCAGGCGGTGGTGCAGCCCGGCGACGTGGTGCTGGTGAAGGGCTCGCGCGGCATGAAGATGGAGCGGATCAGCGATCGGCTCAGCGGCCTGCCGGTGCCCGCCGTGCCCGGCGAAGGGGCGCGCTGATGCTCTACCTGCTGCTGTACCCCTTCTCCGACCGCATCGGCCTGTTCAACGTCCTCCGCTACCCCTCGTTCCGCATGCTGATGGCGGGGCTGGTGGCGATGCTGATCGGCCTCTTTCTCGGCCCGGGCTTCATCGAGGCGCTGCGCGTGCAGCAGCTCGGCGTCTCGAACGTCCGCGAGGACACGCCCGAGTCGCACCAGAAGAAGAAGGGCACCCCTTCCATGGGCGGCACCCTGATCCTCTGGTCGCTGAGCAGCAGCGACCA
>JAYWAO010000422.1:0-10906 GCA_043782365.1 Deltaproteobacteria bacterium | reverse complement strand
CGAACATCTGCAACGCGCTGCTCATCCTCGGCGCCTCGGCGCTGGTGGCGCCGCTCTGGGTGGCCGAAGAGGTGATCCGGGTCGAGCTGCCGTTCCTGCTGGTGGTCTCGGCGGCGACCTGGCTCGCCTCGCTCTCGGGCCGCTTCAGCCGGGTCGAGGGCCTGCTCTTCGTGGCCGCCCTGGTGGGCTGGCTGTGGATGCAGGTGCGGACCGCGCGCGCCGGCAAGCAGCGGGAGAAGCTGCGGCAGGAGCTGCGCGCCGAGTTCGGGCCCAAGGCGGTGCCCGAGTCGTTCCGGCTGGCGCTGCAGGACGAGGCCGGGCCCGCCGGGCGGCAGCCCGTGCCGTCCACAAACGAATCGGTTACCGAATCCGGGCCCGCCGGCCGCGAGGTGTTCGCGGGCGCGCTCCTCTGCCTGCTGGGCCTCTGCGCGCTGGCGGGCGGCGCGCAGCTCCTGGTGGGCGGCGCGGTGGCGGTGGCGCGGGCGTTCGCGGTGAGCGAGCTGACCATCGGCCTCACCGTGGTGGCGGTGGGCACCTCGCTGCCCGAGCTGGCGACCTCGCTGGTGGCTGCGTGGCGAGGGCAGGGCGACCTCGCGGTCGGGAACATCGTGGGGAGCAACCTCTTCAACCTGCTCGGCGTGCTGGGCATCGCGGCCATCTCGGCGAACGGCGTCGCCATCCCGCCGGAGGCGCTGCGGTTCGACCTGCCGGTGATGCTCTTCTCCGCGGTGATCTGCTGGCCCATCCTGCGCAGCGAGCGGATGGTGAGCCGGGCCGAGGGCGCCGCGCTGCTGGTGGGGTACGGGGCGTACACGGCGCTGCTGTTTGGAGGCGGGCTGTAGAAGGGCCGAAGCGCGCGACTGGCAGGCGAGCTGCTCCGCAGCCTCGACGCCAACGGGCCGCCCCTCGACGAGGACGAGTACGACGCGGCCTGGGGCGCAGAGTTGAAGCGCCGGATCGACGAAGTCGAGAGCGGGGCCGTGAAGCCGGTCCCTTGGTCGGTCGTTCGCGGCCGACTCGCAGCCGGCGAGTGAGCCCGCTCCCGGTCGAGTTCCACCCAGTCGCAGAGCGCGAGGCCCTCGAGGCCGCGCGTTGGTACGGACAACATTGGGCCGCGATACCGGCCCAGGAGCCCTTAATCACGAACCTTGCCAACCAGGCGCGGCCTTCGACACGGCAGAGGGCAGGAATAACCTTGCCGTGAACCCCGAGCTCACAGCCCCGCCGCAGGTGGGGCGGCGGCATTTCGAGCGCCGGGCATGCCCGGCGCTCCTGGTTGGGATCGGCCAGATGTCCCTCACGGCCGTTCAGTCAGAATGAGGGGAGACTCAGGGGCCAATGAGCAACCGGCGCAATGCTCATCCCTGAACAGCGGGTTCACCGCTTCGCGCGCAAGAACGACCGCGGCCCCGGGGGCAACCTCCTGAGGCGGGCGCCAGCTCTCCCGCTGCGTCCCCTCGTGCAGGGCCGAAGTGACACTACGTGCTGTTGACAAATACGTCATCATAACGTTGTCATGGTGGCATGCTCTCCGAGCGCCAGGCCGTCGAACTGTTCCACCTCTGCTTCCTGCGCCTGCTCAGCGCCGGTCCCGACCGTAACGACTTCGCGCTGAAGGGCGGCTGCAACCTCCGCTTCTTCTTCGACAGCGTGCGGTACTCCGAGGACCTCGACCTCGACGTGGCGAGGCTTCCGCCACACACGCTGCGGCAGCGGGTGTCGAAGCTGCTCGATGGACAGCCGCTCGCGCTCACCCTGCGCAGCCGCGGGCTGTCTCTCTCGGAGTGGTCGGCCCCGAAGCAGACCGAGACCACGCAGCGTTGGAAGATGTCCCTGGCCATCGACGGGCGGGCGCTCGCCCTGCACACCAGGGTCGAGTTCTCCCGGCGCCCCACCACCGAGGAAGCAGAGATCGCTCCGGTCGTCGGCTCGGTGCTGGCGGAGCACCGCTTGATGGCGCTCCTGCTCCCTCACTATCCGCTCGCGACGGCGCTGCGACAGAAGGTCTTTGCGCTCGTCGGCCGGAGCGCGGTCCAGGCGCGCGACGTCTTCGACCTCGCCGTGTTGCTCGCAAAGGGCGGCGGGATCCTCGACGCGCTGGCGCCGATCTCCGCGCAGCTCCCCAAGGCGCTCGAGCGCGCCATGGACGTCTCGTTCGATGACTACACTTCCCAGGTCGTCTCGTATCTCAAGCCCGAGCACGCTGGCGAGTACGGCTCACGCGAGGCGTGGAATGCGTTGCAGACCCAGGTGGCCCTGGCGCTCGAGCGGGCCGCGCCGTGAACGCCACGGCTGCCTTGGGCAGGCTGCAGCGCCTGCGTGTTCCGGCTGTGACCACCGCGGACACCGCCGCGGTGCTCGGGCTCACCATCGGCGCGGCGAGCCACGCGCTGTCCAGGCTCTCGGCGGCCGACCTGCTCACGCCCGTGCGCAGAGGCCTCTGGGCGCTCGGCGCGACACCGGACCCGCTCGCGCTCGCGGGATACGTGACGGCCCCGTACCCGAACTACCTCTCCCTGCAGACCGCGCTGCACCACCACGGGATGATCGAGCAGATCCCGGCGTCGATCTACCTCGTGTCGCTCGCGCGCGGCGGGCTCTTGCGCACGGCGGTCGGGAGCTACAGCATCCACCACGTGCAGCCCGCCTTCTTCGGCGGCTTCGAGCTGCTGCCGGGCGGCGTCTCGATGGCCCTTCCCGAGAAGGCGCTGGTCGACTTCTTCTATCTGTCGCCGACGCGAAGTCGGCTCTTTGCCGCGCTGCCGGAGCTGGAGCTGCCGCGAGGGTTCAAGCGAGGCGACGCGCGGGAGTGGGCGAGGCGCATCCCCTCTTCCCGGTTGCGAAAGATTGCCCAGCAGCGTCTGGAGGACGCGTTCAGGCACCTGGGTTGACGGGAGGTCGGGATGTCGGGACAAAGCGCCCCGACTGCTGCGCGAAGCGGTGGGCAAGCTGCTGCGGTGACTTGGGGGCCTCGCTGGCGTCGGCGAGAAGACACGGCCCGACGCCACGCATTGATCTGCCCCCAGCCCGAGACTAGACTCCAACTCGTGCCTCGCGACCCCCTCTCCCTCCTCGATGAAGCCCTCGCCCTGCCTGCCGCTTCGCGCGCGCGACTGGCAGGCGAGCTGCTCCGCAGCCTCGACGCCGACGGGCCGCCCCTCGACGAAGACGAGTATGACGCGGCCTGGGGCGCAGAGTTGAAGCGCCGGATCGACGAAGTCGAGAGCGGGGCCGTGAAGCCGGTCCCCTGGTCGGTCGTTCGTGGCCGACTCGCAGCCGGCGAGTGAGCCCGCTCCCGGTCGAGTTCCACCCAGTCGCAGAGCGCGAGGCCCTCGAGGCCGCGCGTTGGTACGGGCAACACGACGCGGCGACGGCGGAGCGGTTCTTGTGGGCGCTGGATCGCGCCGTCGAATTGATCGGCGAGGCGCCGGAACGGTGGCCGACCTATCTGCACGGCACCCGGCGCGTTCTTCTGGTCCGCTACCCGTTCAACCTCGTCTACCGCATCCAGAGCGCCACCGTGCTGGTGGTGGCCGTCGCTCATCAAAGGCGGCTCCCGGGCTACTGGCGCAGCCGCTGAGCCTGGAGCCGGACGGCTACTCCGTCGAGGAGGGCGCGTCTACTTCTTCTTCTCCCGCGCGCGGTCCCGGCGAGTCTGCTCGATGATCGCGTCGATCCTACGCCCCAGCGTCTTGCGGACCTCGCTCTTCTTGTCGTTGGTCAGCGAGCCGACCGCTGCTCCGATGGCCGCGAACGGGTCACGGCTGCTCCCCGCGGGAAGGGTTGTCACGGCCTGCCCGATCGCGTCCGCGATCGCCGCGCCGAGAGCCAGTCGGTAACGCTGCGCGCGCTCGCGTTCGAGGCGAATCCTCTCCAGCGCCTCGGGCGAGTAGACGACGGGCGGCCGCACCGAATCGATCAGCGTGCGCAGTTCACCAGAGAGGCGCCTGGCGGCCTTCTCGATGGGCGGCTGGAAGTCCCGGTCGAGCTCGGTCGGCACGCGGCGGACGTCCCGGATGCGGGAGGGGATCGCGGCGACCGGGGCCAAGAGCTTGCCGAGTCGCGTGAGCTCCTTCTTCGCCGCTGGCGAACGCGTCTGCATGCTCTTGGGGACCGGCCAGCAAGTCCTGGCGGCCGTTCGCCTTCCCGAGGAGCGCATCGGCCGCGGCTTCATCTGCATCGCGCAGGAACACGCGCTGTGCCCGCTCTCGCACCGGCGCCGGAGTCTCCGCGTTGACCAGCACGGAAACGGCCGCGATCCCGTTCCCCGGATGGCTCTCGCCCTCCTCCAGCGCGCGCCACCAGCCGTCCTGATCGGGCAGGGTGACCATGAAGTAGAGGACATGGTGGCACAACGCCGCAGCGCGTTCGCTCGCAGGCAGCCGCACGAGGGCCTCCGCCGGCAGCGGGGCCACCAAGCGCAGCCGGCCGTCGCGGGGGTCCTGAACCCAGCGCGCAAAGGCCCGGGACAGCTCAGGGAGACGGTGCGCACGCCACACCTCGACGAGCCGCGCGAAGCCATCCAGCGCACGCGGGCCCTCGAGCGCGTCGCACACTTGCTTCAACTGCAGGGAGAGCGGGTCCACTGACTTCTTGGTCATGGACCCCGGAAAGTCCCTCGCGCGCAGCGGTCACGCAACCGTGATCATGCGGACGCGAAGCGGAAGATCACGCACCCATTCCAACCACTCCGCGCCACTTCCTCAGCCCCTCTCCGCCGCCCGCCCGCGCGATCGGCGGGCCGGTTGTCGGCAAGCCGAGGTGCCTCAGGATGGCATCCACCGACTTGCACTCCTCGATCCGCGCGAGCGACCGATGCGCCACGCGTCGCCACCTCTGGTATCAGTGACCTTCGTCCCCTCGCCTCCGGAGTGCGCGTGCCCGTCTCCCCGCTGAACACCGCCGTCGGTCGCTCCCCGCCCCGCATGGATGGCCATGACAAGGTCACCGGGCGCGCGAAGTACCTCGACGACCTCAGCTTCCCGGGACAGCTTTGGGGCCGCACCATCCGCAGCACGGTGCCGCGCGGGACGCTCAAGTCGATCACCTTCGACCCCGCGTTCGACTGGACCGGCATCACCCGCGTCACGGCGGCCGACATCCCCGGCGAGAACATCATCAACCTGATCGTCGACGACCAGCCCTGCCTCGTGCAGGACGAGGTCCGCCACGCCGAGGAGCCGATCGCGCTGCTCGCCTGCGACGACCGCGAGCGCCTCGAAGAGGCGATGAAGCACGTCCACGTGGTGGTCGAGCCGCTGCCCGCGGTGCTCGATCCGCTGCAGAGCGAGCACGTCTTCAAGGCCTACCTGATCGAGCACGGCGAGGGCGAAGGCTCCGCCGCCAAGGCCGCGGCGCGCGCGGCCGTCTTCGCCAGCGCGCACCGGGTCATCGAGGGCACTTACGTCGTGCGCCACCAGGAGCAGATGTACATCGAGCCCAATGCCGTCTGCGCCCTCCCGCGCGGCGACGGCGGCGTGGTGCTGCACGGCTCGATGCAGTGCCCGTTCTACGTGCACCGCGCGCTGCAGCGCCTGCTCGCGCTCTCCGAGGACAAGATCGCCGTGCTGCAGGCGGTGACCGGCGGCGGCTTCGGCGGCAAGGAGGACTACCCGTCGATGATCGCGGGGCACGCCGCGCTACTCGCGCTCAAGGCCGGCCGGCCGGTGCGGATGATCTACCAGCGCGACGAGGACGTCGCCGCGACCACCAAGCGCCACCCGGCGGTGATGAACTACCGGACCGCCGTGGCCGCCGACGGGACCTTCCTCGCCTGCGAGATCGACGTGGTGATGGACGGCGGCGCATATGTAACACTCTCGCCCGTGGTGGCCTCGCGCGGCGTCCTCCACGCCGCCGGCGCCTACCGCTGGCCGCACGCGCGCATCGCCTGCCGCGTCGTCCAGACGCACACGCCGCCCAACGGCGCCTTCCGCGGCTTCGGCGTACCGCAGACCATGTTCGGCATCGAGGCGCACGTCGAGAAGACGGCGCTGCTGCTCGGGCTCGACCCGCTGGCGCTGCGCAAGAAGAACGCCTTCGTGCTGGACGACGTGACGCCCACCGGGCAGGTGCTCAAGTGGAGCGTCTCGGCGCAGGAGTCGCTCGACGCGGTCGCCGCCCTCTGCAAGTGGGACGAGACCCGCGCCCGCTTCGACGCCGAGGCGAAGGCGAACCCCGGCGCGCAGAAGCGCAAGGGGCTGGGGATCTCGCTCGCGCACCACGGCGCGGGCTTCACGGGCTCGGGCGAGGTGAAGCTCAAGCCGCGCGCCGGCGTCGAGCTGTTGCCCGGCGGCGTGCGCGTGCTCGCCATCTCCACCGACATCGGGCAGGGGACGATCACGGTCTTCTCGCAGATGGCCGCCGAGCCGCTCGGCCTGCCGCTCGAGCTGGTCGAGGTGGCGCAGCCCGACACCTCGAAGATGCCCGACTCCGGGCCCACCGTGGCCTCGCGCACCACCATGGTGGTGGGCGGGACCATCGCCAAGGCCGCGCAGCAGCTGGCGCTGGCGCTCTCGACGTACTGCGCGGGCCGGCACGGCGTCGCCGCCGAACTGGTGCGCTGCGAGGGCGGCGTCTACTTCGCCGCGGACAAGCGGCTGGAGAGCTTCGACTCGCTCTCGCGGGCGTGGCTCGACGAGCGCGGACCCTTGCAAATTATCGAATTGTATACGCACCCCGCGGGCATCCACTTCGACGACCAGACCTACACGGGCGAGGCCTACCCGTGCTTCGCCTGGGCGGCCACCGCGGTCGAGCTCACCTTCGACGTCGATACCTTTGAAGTAACACTCGACAAGGTCTGGGCCTCCGCCGACGTCGGCCGCGCCATCCACCCCGTGCTCGCCGCCGGGCAGGTCGAGGGCGGCACGGTGCAGGCGCTCGGCTACGCGCTCCTCGAAGAGGTGCTCTGGAGGGACGGCCGCATCGTCAACACGCGCATGCAGAACTACCTGATCCCGACCGCGCTCGACGCGCCCCCGATGGAGACCGTCCTGCTGGAGAACCCCTACCCCGCCGGCCCCTGGGGCGCGAAGGGCCTGGGCGAGCTGCCGATGGACGGGCCCGCGCCAGCGGTGCTCGCGGCCATCCTCCACGCGACCGGCGCGCTGGTGCCGGAGCTCCCCATCACCCCCGAGCGCTTGATGAAGATGTGCGACGCGAATGCGGCGGCGCAGGCGGCGCAGGTCGGAGTGTCGCGATGAGCCCGACCAACACCATCGCGCTCGTCCTCGAAGTGAACGGCGCGCCGCGGACCGCCAACGTCCCCCCGCTCAAGCGCCTGCTCGACGTGCTCCGCGAGGACCTCGGCCTCACCGGCTCGAAGGAGGGCTGCGGTGAGGGCGAGTGCGGCGCCTGCACGGTGCTGATCGACGGCGAGCTCGCCAACTCGTGCCTGGTGATCGCGGCGCAGGTGGAGGGCGCGAAGGTGACCACCGTGGAAGGGCTCGCGGGCGAGGCCGGCAAGCTGCAGCCGATCCAGGCTTGCTTCATCGAGCGCGGCGGCGCCCAGTGCGGCATCTGCACGCCGGGCATGCTGCTCGCGTCGCACCGGTTCCTCCTCTCCGGCGCGCCGGCCACCGAGGAGAACGTCCGCGAGGCGATCGCGGGCAACCTCTGCCGCTGCACCGGTTACCAGAAGATTGTCGAAGCGGTGCAGCTCGCCGCCGGCAAGCCCGCGCCCGAGGTGCGGGTGCTACCGATCGACGAATCGCTGAAGCGCGGAGGTGCGCGGTGAGCGGCCACCAGCACGAGGTGCGGCCCTCGCAGGTCCCGGTCACCGTCGCGCGCTCGCTGGCGCAGGCCTACCAGGTGCTGGCGCGGCGCGAGCCCGGGCTCACCGTGCTGGCCGGCGGCACCGACGTGATGGTGCGCGTCAACGCCCGCGTCGCGATGGAGCGGCTGGGCCCCGTGCTCGAGGTGCGGCGCGTGCCCGATCTGCGCGGCATCACCTACGTCGACTCGGCCGCCGCGCCGGGCCTGCGGATCGGCGCGCTCACCACCTACTCCGAGCTGATCGCCAGCGCCGCCGTGCGGACCCACCTCCCCGCGCTCGCGGGCGTCTCGCGCGAGGTCGGCGCCTGGGCCATCCAGAACCGCGGCACCCTCGGCGGCAACATCTGCAACGCTTCGCCCGCGGGAGACACGCTGCCCTTGCTGCTCGCCGCAGGCGCGGTCTTCGTGCTCGGCGGACCGCGCGGCGAGCGGGCGGTGGCGGCGCGCGACTTCTTCCTCGCTTACCGAAAGACGCAGCTCGCCGCCGACGAGCTCCTCCTCTGTGTAGAGGTGCCCGCAGGCCCGCAGGCGGGGCGCGTCGTCTACCGAAAAGTGGGCACGCGCCGCGCGCAGTCGATCAGCAAGGTGCTGCTCGCGGTGGGCGGCCGGGTCGAGGCCGGCAAGCTCGCCGGGGTGCGCGTGGCCGCGGGCTGCGTCGCGCCCATCCCGCTGCGCTGCCCCCACGCGGAGGCCGCGCTGGAGGGCAAGGCGGTGACCGTCGAGGTCCTCGCCGAGGCGCGTGAGGCTCTGCAGAAGGACATCGCGCCGATCGACGACGTGCGCTCGAGCGCGGTCTATCGCCGCCGCGTCGCGGGCAACGTGCTGGTGCGCCTGGTGCAGGACCTCGTCGCGCCCCCGCCTGCGCTGGGCGCGCCGGCCTGGGCGCAGGTCACCTAGCGTGCTCCCTGCACAGGGCCCGCTGCTCCTGCGCGGCGGGACGCTGCTCACCATGGACAAGGCGCGCAGCGTGCGCCGCGAAGACCTGCTCATCGAGGACGGCCACCTCACCCGCATCGGCCGCGGGCTGCGGCCGCCCAGGGGTGCGCAGGTGATCGACTGCGCGGGCCGCGTGGTGATCCCGGGGCTCATCCAGGCCCACGTCCACCTCTGCCAGGTGCTCTTCCGCAACCAGGCCGACGGCCTCGTGCTGCTCGACTGGCTCCAGCAGCGGATCTGGCCGTTCGAGGCGGCCCACGACGCCCGCTCGCTCGGCTTCTCGGCGCGCCTGGGCATCGCCGAGCTCCTCCTCGGCGGCACCACCGCGGTGCTCGACATGGGCACCGTGCGCCACACCGAGGCCGTGCTGCAGGCCGCGCTCGATTCGGGCATCCGCTACACCGGGGGCAAGTGCCTGATGGACGTCGGGTACGAGGGCCTGCGCCAGGACGCGGACGACGCGCTCGACGAGACCGAAGCGCTCGGCCTCGCCTGGCACGGGCAGGGCGAGGGCCGGCTGCAGTGGGCGCTCTGCCCGCGCTTCGTGCTCTCGTGCTCGCAGCCGCTCTGGGAGGGCGTCCGCGCGCTCTCCGAGCGGTACGGGTGGCGCGTCCACACGCACGCCAGCGAGAACAAGGAGGAGGTCCGGCTGGTGCGCGAGCAGGTGGGCGACGACAACGTCGCCTGGTTCCACGGCCTCGGCTTGGGAAACGACCGGCTGGTGCTCGCCCACTGCGTCCACCTCACCGCGCGCGAGATGAAGCAGATGGCGAAGAGCGGCGCGCACGCGGTGCACTGCCCGGGCGCCAACCTCAAGCTCGCGTCGGGCTTCGCGCCCGTGCCCAAGCTGCTCGCGGCGGGTGTCAACGTGGCCCTCGGCGCCGACGGCGCGCCCTGCAACAACACGCTCGATGCGCTGCGCGAGCTCCGCCTCGCCGCTACGCTCCACCTGCCGCAGTTCGGGCCGCGCGCGCTCCCGGCCAGCGAGGTGCTCGCGCTCGCCACCATCAACGGCGCGCGCGCGCTCGGGCTGGGCAGCACGCTCGGCTCGCTGGAGGTCGGCAAGCAGGCCGACGTGGCGGTGGTCGACCTCACCGGCCCCCACTGCGCCCCCAACGGGCCCGACCCGCACGCGACCCTCGTCTATTGTGCGCAGCGCAGCGACGTGACCGACGTGATCGTCGCCGGACGTCGCCTCGTCGCGGACCGCCAGCTCGGCACGCTCGACGCCGGGGCGCTCTCCGCGGCGGCGCCCAGGGAGCTCGCCCGCTTGCTGAAGCGGGCCGCTCCGGCCACCCGCGCGCGCTGACCCTGCGCCGGCGCCGGCTCCAACTCCACGCTGCGCAGGAGGGTGTCGGTGATGCGCGGGAACTGCGTGAGGAACGTCATGAAGCCTTCGGCGTGCAGCGCGCACGCGCGGGGCGCGGGCGCCGCGGGCTCGAGCAGCCACTCGCGGACGCCGGGGTTCCCTGCGTCGTCGGTGAGGTCGCTCCAGCGCAATCCCGCGCTCGGGCGGGTTCAAGTGCGCGCAACCTGGCGGCGAGGAGCGCGGCGCGGGCGTGCATCGAAGTCACGAGGATTCCGGGCGTAGACGGTGAGGCCCTCCTTTACACAGGTGGCGCCGTCTTCGACAAACTTTCTCTATCGATCGCTGTGGGCCGCCCCGGGGCGAGACCCCGGGGCGACGATCCGTCGCAGGTGCGGCCCTTCTCCGAGGAGGCTTTGCAGAGGTCCGCCCGGCGGAGGATGCTGCGTCCATGAGCCTCTCCGACGATCCCGGTCCGCTGGCAGCAGAAGCCGCGCCGCTCCTCGCGCGCCTCGCCGCCGCGCGCGCAGCCAGCCCCGCTGCTAGCGCCGGCGCGACCCGCCAGCCCGTGCACGTGCTCTACGGCGGGGCGCACCTCTTCCGCGCCGACTCCGCGCGGAAGCTCGGCGCGCTCGCCCGCGCTGCGCTCGCAAGCCAGACCCCGGACGACGCGTCCTTCGCAGAGGTCTATGGCCTGGGCCCCCTCGCCGCCGCGGCGCGCGCGCGCGTCGAGAGGAAGCTCTCCGGCGAGTCCAAGAGCGCGATCGAAGACCTCCGCATCGACTTCGAGGACGGCTACGGTCACCGGCCCGCCAACGAGGAGGACGCGGACGCAGCCCGCTGCGGCCAGGCCGTCGCCGAGGGCCTCGCGAACGGGACCCTGCCCCC
>JAYWAO010000421.1:0-10923 GCA_043782365.1 Deltaproteobacteria bacterium | reverse complement strand
CGCGACCTCCTCGCCAGCCAAGGAGCGGCCTTCGGGATCACCCCCGAGCAGACGCTGGTGCTGCGCCACGCGCCGCCCGCAGGAGCCGTGGGCCCCGTCCGCTTCAGCCGCCTCGTGAACGGCCTGCCCGTGTTCAACGGCGACCTCGTCGTCGGCGTGGACGCCCAGGCCCGCGCCTTCCTGGTCAACGCCGCCGAAGTCGGCAGCGAACTCTCCGGCCAGCACACGCTCGGCGAAGGCGCCGCCGCCGAAGCCGCCCTCGCCTCCTTCGGCCCCGCCGCGCGCGCCTCCTCGACCGCCACCATCGAGAAGGGGTACCGCACCGTCGGCAGCCTGCTACGGGCCGTCTACCAGGTCGACTTCATCGGAGCGCAGCCCGCCGGCGACTGGCGCGTCTTCATCGACGGCGAGACCAGCGCCACCCGCTTCCGCCTCAACCGGCGCGACTACGCCTCCGCCCCCGGCACTGTCTACGAGGTCTCGCCGGTGGAGACCTCCACCACCGTCTGCCCGCTCGCCGGCAGCGGCGGTCACTCCTTCTGCGCCGCCACCGCGGTGAAGACGCTGCCCAACCTCACCAGTGGCTCGTCCCTGGAGGGCTCGCAGACCGCCGTCTACAACTGCAACGGCGGCAACGCGCCCACCAGCAGCGGCAGCATCCCTGGCGCGTGCGCGCAGGTGAACGCGGTGTCCAGCGCCTTCAACTTCTCCCCCGATCTCAACTTCACCTCGGCCACCGACAACTTCTCCGCGGCGATGGCCTACTACCACCTCGACAAGCACGTCTCGTTCATGAAGGCGCTCGACCCGGCCCTGCCCTCAGGGGCCGGCCGCGCCGTCCGCGCCAGCCTCCCGGCGATGGTCAACGTGGAGGACTCCGGCGCGCCCTTCGAGAACGCCTACTTCTCCGGCGGCCTCGACGCGATGGTCTTTGGCCAGGGCGCGGCCGGCGACTACGCATATGACGCTAGCGTCATGTATCACGAGTTCACCCACGGTGCGGTCTCCGCCTGGGGCGGGTTCCACATCGACGTCGACAGCCGCGGCGGCGTCGACGAGCCCGGCGCCGTCAACGAGGGCACCGCCGACGCGATGGCCGCCGCCGAGCTCGGGCGCAGCCAGATCGGCTCGTTTCTCAGCAGCACCGAGTCCCCCGCGGCGCCCTACCTGCGCGATCTCAATGACACCAACGCGAGCCGCACCTGCCAGGGCAGCGGGAAGGTGATCAGCCGCTTCGGCACCACCTCGGTGAACGGCCTCGACGGCGAGGTCCACGACGACGGCGAGATCTGGAACGGCTTCTTCTGGGAGGTCTACGCGGGCCTGCGGGCCGCGAGCATCAAGGGCTGCAGCGGCAACTGCGAAGCCGGCGCGGCCATCCAGTACAAGGCGCTCCAGCTCGGGGTGGGCTCGCCCACGCTGGGCAGCTATTGGCAGACGTTCAAGTCGGCGGCGTCGGCGCTCTTCCCCTCGACCCCGGCGGTGGCGACGTACGTGGAGTGCGTCGCCAAGCGGCGCGGCTTCGACAAGTGCGACCGCACGGTGCCGCTCTACGCCAGCGAGCGGCAGGTGCAGTACGTGCGGCTGCGCTGGTCCGCGCTGCAGCTGAAGATCACCACCACCGCCGCCGCGACGCTGGTGGTGTGCAGCGCCAACGGCTCCTCGACCACCGCCTACTTGCGCAACGGCCTGCCGGTGTCGATCACCGTCACCGACCCGAACACGCTCGATGCCACCGTCACCTCCGACGCGAGCAAGACCTTCGCGCAGAAGTGCTCGCTCGGAAACGCGAGCATGAACATCCCTGGCGCGGGCACCTGGTACCTGCTGTTCTCGTCCCCGGCGGCGCTCACCCCTGGCTACGACCTGTTCGTGGTGACGCCCGGCAGCACCGGCGTGACCTCGCGCCCCGTGGCCACCACGCCGCTCCCCTGCACCTATGGCGGCGGGCCGCTCGCCATCGCGCCCGTGTCCGCCTCGGTTGCGCCCAAGGGCAGCGTGCCGTTCGCTGCCTCGGGTGGGAGCAACGCCGGGTTCGCCTTCGCATTCGCCACCAACGCCTCGGGCGGCACCATCAACGCCACCACGGGCGCGTATGTCGCCGGCCCCACCGGCGGGGTCACCGACGTGGTCAAGGTCACCGACTCCGCTGGCGCCAGCGCCAACGCCAAGGTGACGGTGGGTCCGGGTATTACAATTTCGCCCAGGGACGTCACCGTGCAGCCGCACGCCCTGCAGCAGTTCAGCGCCTCGGGCGGCAGCAGCAGCGGGTACGTCTGGTCGATGCAGGCGAGCCCGACGGGCGGCACCATCGACGCCCACGGCGGCATCTACTCGGCCGGCGCAAACGGCGGCGCCGACGTGGTGCTGGTCACCGACTCGCTCGGGAACACCGCCACGGCCAAGGCGACGGTGCCCGACACGAGCGGCTGCAGCGCGGTGGGCAGCGCCAGCCTGCTCTGGGCGCTCGGGCTCGTGGGGCTGGTGCTCTGGAGGCGGAAGGCGACCGGGCGGTAACAGCATCTTCAATCGTCCGCCGGTACGTCGAACCACGGTCGACGGGCCTTGTGCCTGGCGCCCCGTCCCAGGTGCGCAGCGCCGACTACCCAACCCCCGCCGCCGCCTCCGCCAGGGCCAGCGCCCGGTCATACCGCCGCACGAACGGCCACCACAGCGCCAGCGCCAGCGCGAGGTTGCCCAGCTGCAGCGCCACCGCGCGCGCGTCTCCGCCCGTCGCCAGGAACGCGCCCACCGGCGCGGGCAGCGTCCAGACCACCTCGGCGATCGGTAGGTTCACAAATCCCAGGCGCATCGCCGCCCAGGTGGTGGCGGTCATCAGCACGGGCCCGAGGATGAAGGGCAGGGCGAGCTTCCCGTTCAGCACCACGGGCGTGCCGAAGAGGAGCGGCTCGTTGATGTTGAACAGCGCCGGCACGAAGCCCGCGCGGCCCACCAGGCGAAGCTGCTTGCTGCGCGCGAAGAGCAGCAAGATGGCCAGCGCCAGCGTCGCGCCCGAGCCGCCCTGCCAGACGAACCAGACGAAGAACTCCTGCGTCGCGAGGTGCGTCGGCGCGCCGCCGGAGACGGCCGCCTGCATGTTCTCCGCGAGCGCCGCCAGCCAGAGCGGGCGCACCGCGGCCAGCACCGAGAGCCCGTGGATGCCGATCATCCAGAGGCACGAGTCGATCAGCACCACCGCCCAGAGCGCCGGGAGCGCGTCGGAGGCCGAGACTAGCGGGGCGAAGAGCCGGCCGATGCCGCCCGCGAGATCGACCCCGGCGAGGTGGACGACGGCCCAGACCAGGAGCGCGCAGGTGGCGCTCGGCAGGAGCGCCGCGAACGAGCGCACGACCACTTCCGGCGCGCCGCCCGAGAGCCTGATGCCCCACTGCCGGCGCTGGAAGAACGCGAGCACCTCGACCGAGAGCAGCGCCGCCGCGAAGGCCGGAAAGAGCCCAGCGGCGCCCAGGCCCGCGAGCGGCAGGCCGAGGCCGCCGGCCGCCAGGGGCTGCGGGTGCTGCGCGAGGAGCAGCACGGCGAGCGAGGTGGTCACCGCCGCGGCGAGGTCGGTCTCGCGCCGCCTCGCCAAGGAGAGTGCGCAGGCCGCGCAGGCATAGAGCGAGACGAGGCCCGCGCAGCCGCGCCAGGCGGCCTTGAGCGCCTCGACTGGCGGCAGGTAGCGCGCGAGCCCGGGCCAGGGCGGCTGGGCCAGCAGCAGGAAGCCCGAGCCCAGCAGGATCAGCGGCAGCGCGCCGACCACGCCGTCGCGCACGGCCTGCAAGTGGGGCTGCTGGCCGAGCGCGGCGCCGAGCGACCGGAGGCGCGCGATGCCCCGCGATTCGGATGGCGGAGCGCCGGGCGCGCCCGCCCCCCCGGGGCCGGTGGGCTCCCTTGGTGGGGCTGCGCTCGTCGTGGGGGCAGCCGCCATCGCGGTAGAGCACTTACCCCTTCGGCGTCACGTCGGTCCAGCGCGAGATCTTCGCCGGGGTCGAGCGGTGGAACTTCGCGAGGTCGGGCCGCGAGCTGTAGAGCTGCTGCGCGGCGGCGGTAGGGTACTTCTCGGTGCTGCGCGCGCCGCCCGACGAGCCCGTGGTCAGACCAAAGCCGAAGCCGAACTCTCGGCAGGTTTCAATCCGCAGATTGGCGATCCATGTCCGGCGCGCTCCGGGATCGCCCGTGAGCCGCTGTCCAATTCGCTGGCCGCTTCGCGTTGACTCCCGGCACCCAGGGCAGTAATCACGGCGATCCATGCCCGCTACCACAGTCGTGATGCCGCAGCTCGGGGAGTCGGTCGTCGAAGGCACCGTGGTCCGCTGGCTCGTCAAGCCCGGCCAGCGCGTCGCGCGCGATGAGCCGCTGGTCGAGGTGGCCACCGACAAGGCCAACACCGAGATCCCCTCGCCCACCACTGGAGTGCTGGTCGCGCACCTCGCTCCCGAGGGCGCGGTGGTGCCCGTCGGCGGGCCGCTCTGCTCGCTCGACGACGCCGCCGTCTCCACGGTCCCCTCGGCGCCCGCACCCGCACCCGCGCCCCCCGCCCCGCCTGCTGCAGCGCCCTCGTCTGCCCCGGCCCCGGTGGCCGCGCCCGCAGCCGAGGCCCACGCGTCGGTGGACGCCAGCCCCGTCGCCCGCAACATCGCGCAAGAGCATGGCGTGGACCTGGGCGCGGTCCAAGGCTCGGGCCCCGGTGGCCGCATCGTCAAGGCCGACGTGCTCGTCGCCGCCCAGCAGCAGCGGTCCTTCGACCCCACCGACACGCTGCCGATCGCGCCCTCCGCCAGCGCGCCGCCCCCGGTCGCCGCGCCGCGCTCGGCGCCGCTCGCCGCGCCCGTCATCGCGCCGCTCGCGGTGCCGATCCTCGCGCCCCCGTTCGCGCGCCCGACGCTGCCGCCGCCCCCGGGGTTCACGCCAGGCTTCGGGCCGATCCAGCTCTCGCTCAAGAGCTACAAGCCGGCGCGGTACACGCCGAAGGACGGCGACCAGGTGGTCTCGTTCGACCACCGCCGCCGGCTGATCGCCGAGCACATGGTCTACTCGAAGGCCACCTCGCCGCACGTGCCCTGCACGGCAGAGGTGGACATGTCCGCGCTGACCAGGCTGCGCGAGGAGTGGAAGAAGTCGAAGGAGACGGGCGGCAAAGCCCCCAGCTTCCTGGTCGGCATCTGCCGCGCCACCGTGCAGGCGCTCGCCGAGTTCCCCAAGCTCAACGCGGTGGTGCAGGACGAGTCGCTGATCGTCCGCCGCGACATCAACCTGGGCGTCGCAGTGGAGACCGAGAAGGGGCTGCTCGTCCCGGTCATCCGCAACGCCAACGAGAAGAGCGTGCTCGGGCTGTCGCGCGCGCTCGACGACCTCGCCCTGAAGGCGCGCACTGGCAAGGTGACGGCGGACGAGCTCTCGGGCGGGTCGTTCACCATCTCGAACCCGGGCCTCAAGGGCAACCTGTTCGGCGCGGCGATCATCAACCAGCCGCAGGTCGGGATCTTGCGGATGGGGGAGATCGTCAAGCGCGCCGTGGTGCGGAGCCTCGATGGGCAGGACGCGATCGTGGTCCGGCCGATCATGTACCTGACGCTGTCGTATGACCACCGGGTGATCGATGGGGTCACCGGTAATGGGTTCCTCTTCCGGGTGAAGGAGCTGATCGAAGCGGCGCAGTTCGCGCTGTAGTCAGCGGGACGTCGAGGTTGCCTGCGCGGTGGGCGCGCCGGTTGCCAGGGCGGACGCGGGCGGGGCAGTGGCCGGAAGGGCGGTCGCGGGCGAGCTCGCTGGTGCCATTTGTCGCCGCGCCGCCTTGCCGGACTCCAGGCCCTGGCTGAGTCCAGACATGAAGCTCTCGACCGCGCCCTGGGCTGGGGGCGCCTCGGCCTCGGCGGGCCTCGCTTGCGCGGTCGCACGAGCCGCGGGGGGAGGGGCCGCGCCTGGTGGCGCAGCCGGCGCTCGCGGCAGGTTCGCCGGCCGGTCCCACTCTGCCTGCGCCCCGGGCTTGGTGAGTGACCGGCGGGCGGCCGCATCGGCCTGTTCCCGACTTGGACCCGACCGCCACTTGCCCAAGTCCACTCGCTCAGTGTGACCGCGATCCCAGCTGGCCTGCGCGCCTGGCCTGAGCAGCGCGCGCCGCGCCCTCGCGTTCCACTCCTCCTCGCGACGGCCATCGACGATGCCCGCCCTACCGGGAGGAGCAGCACGATGCCACCAACCAGCGAGCCGACCACCCAGACCGGGGAGAGCACCGCTTCGGTGACCACGCGGACCGAGCGGAGGCTGGCCTTGTCGGTGATGACGGCGAGCAGCGCCCGGGTCAACCAGACGAACTGGACGACGAGGAAGAGCCACGCGACATTGTCGTATTGCGAGCCCACCGCAGCCGCTCTCCCAGCCCGCCACGCGCCCGGGCGGGCGATGACGGCAAGCGTGGTCTCGATGAAGGAGACCACCTCGCGCCACGCCTCGCGGATGAAGTCGGGCGAGGGGTCTGGCGCTGGCGGAGCGGCCTGGGACGTCGAATCGCTCATATCTCCCCGATTCCCACCGATGGATACGAGCACCTCCGGCTCACCATTTCAGCTCCGGGAAGCAGCTACCGCTTCCGCAGCTTCGCCAGGAACTCCTCAGCGGTTCCTGTGTTCACCACCCGCGCCCTGTCCACCCAGCCCCTCCGCGCCGTCCCCACGGCCCACGGCAGGTTCCCCAAGAGCTGCTCCGGGTCGTGCGCGTCCACGCTGATGCTGAACAGGCACCCCGCTGCGCCCGCCTGCTTCGCGAGGTCGGCCGGCAGGTCGAGCCGCTCCGGCGTGCCGTTCACCTCGACGACGACCCCCTTCTCCGCGCAGAGCGTAAACAGCTCGTCCCAGCGCGCGTCGATCGGCCCGCGGTCGCCGAGCCTGCGCCCCGTCGGGTGGCCCCACATCTGACACAGCGGGTGCGAGAGCGCCCTGACCAGCCGCGCGGTCTGCTCCGCCTCAGAGAGCTTGTGTCGCTGGTGCACCGAGCAGATCACCAACTCCAGGCTCTGCAGATACTCGTCGGGCAGGTCGAGCGCGCCCGTCTCCAGGATGTCCACCTCGACCGCCCTCAAGATGCGCACCTCGGGCACCTTCTGCTGCACCCGCGAGATCTCCTCCTGCTGCTCGACCAGCCGCCTCGCCGTCAGCCCGTTGGCATACCCCGCGCCCGGCGAGTGGTCGCTGATGGTGATCCACGTCCGCCCGGCCGCCTTGGTGGCGCGCACCATCTCCAGCAGCGTCCCGCGCCCGTCGCTCGAGGTGGTGTGGCAGTGGACAAAGCCGGTGATGTCGGGTTCGGTAACCAACTCCGGTAACGTCCCCGCGGCCGCCGCCTCCAGCTCGCCCTTGTCCTCCCGCAGCTCGGGCGCGATGTACGGCAGGCCCAGGTGGCGGTAGAGCGCGGCCTCGTCGGGCACCTCGAGCGGGCCGCCCGCGGCGGGATCGATGCGCGCGAGCGCGTACTCAGAAATTGTAAGACCCTTCGTGCGTGCGAGCCCGCGCAGCTTCACGTGGTGCGCCTTGCTCCCCGTGAAGTGGTGCAGCGCCGTGCCGAAGCGCCCCGCGCCCACCACCCGCAGGTCGGCCTGCAGCCCCGCCGGGTCGCGCACGCGCACGCTCGACTTGGTCTCGCCCCGCGCGATCACCTCGGCCACGCCCGGGTGCGTGCAGAAAGCCTCCATCACTGGCCCGGGCTCGGCGCCCTCCGCGAGCGCGCAGACGAGGTCCACGTCGCCCGAGGTCTCCGCGTACCTGCGCACGCTCCCCGCGATCGACACCTCGGCCACGCCGGGCGACGCGCGCACCCGCAGGAGCAGCGCCTCCGCCACGGGCCGCGTCTGCCAGAGCGGCCGCCGCACGGTGCGCTCGCGCAGCTTGTGCAGGCCCTCGAGGATCTGCTGCTCGCTCTTCTCACCGAACCCCTTGAGCGCGCGCACCTTGCCCTCGGCGCAGACGCGCTCGAGGTCCTCGAGCGTGCCGACGTCGAGCTCTTCGATCAGCCGCAGCGCCTTCTTCGGCCCCAGCCCCGGCACGCGGATGAGGTCGAGCGCGCCCGGCGGGAACTCCTTGCGCAGGCCTTCGAGGTAGCCGAGCCGGCCCGTGGTGACCAGCTCCGACACCTTCTGGTCGATCGCCTTCCCCACTCCCGAAAGCTCTCCCAGCGTGCCCGCGGCGATGCGCGGCAACAGCCCGCCCGGCGCCGACGGGTCGGGCGGCATCGCCTCGAACGCCTCGGCCCCCGTCTCGTAGGCGCGGACCTTGAAGGTGTTCTCCCCCTTGAGGAGCAGCAGCTGCGCGATCTCGCGCAGGGTGGTGGCGACTTCTTGCGGCGTCATCGGGAGAAGATACACCCTCGGTCCGACAAACCCGCGGCCCGATCAGGCGGCGCGCGGGCTTGGGCCGGCTGGCCTCGAATCGACGCCCCGAATCCGCCGGGAGCGGAGGAGGCGCCCCCGTTTGGCCGGCTGACCGCGGCGCGGATCCTGCTACTCTAAACCGCCGATGAGCGACCCGACCACGCCCGCCCCTCCTCCCGCAGCGAACCCCGCGCCTGTAGCCTCCGAGGCCTCTGCCTCCGCCGCGCCTGCTCCCGCGCCAGCCCCAGCTGCGTCCCAACCCGCCCCCAGCGACGTGGCCCTGACGAAGTTCTTCTCCGCCAGCGCCGCCGCCCGCACCGCCGCCGCCTCGCTGGGCAGGGCCGCCGAGGTCGGTGTTACATTTACCGACGTGCCGGGCTCGTTCCGCTTCTTCTCGGACGGCGGCAAGCCCGTGCTCGCCCCCGGCGCCGCCAAGGACCCCGACTTCGACCTCACCCTCGCCCCGGGCGCGGTGACCGCCATCTGCGGCCGCGCCGAGGCCGAGATCGGCGACCTCGGCATCCTCTTCTTCCAGCACATGGTCGCGCAGGCGCCCGAGCAGAAGATCCGGGTCAAGCTGCACAGCGGCCTGATGCGCCTGACCCTGCGCGGGTGGCTCTCGGTGCTCGCCCACGGCGGCCCGCGCGTGGTGGGCTGGCTGGCGCAGAAGGGGCTGAAGGGCCCCGGCGCGGTGGCGGCGGCGATCTCGCGGCTGAAGAAGTAGCGTTCACGCGGCCCCTTGCGCGCCGGGCTCTGCGCAGCTGCGCCCTTCTTTATCCTCGACTCGCCGTAGTCGCCGCGCGAAGCAGCGCGGGACGGACCTCGCTTCGAGGACCGACCCGCGGGTGCGACCGGACTTCGGTAACCAAACCTACTGCACGATGGTGACGTCCGCGTAGTACCTGGCGAACTTCGACAGCTCCAGCTTGAAGATGCCGTCCTGCACGCCGTCGTCCGGCGGCTCGGTGTTCTTCCAGGGGCCCCAGGGGTTGCGCAGCAGCACGAACACCTGGCCGCCCGAGCGCTCGATGCCGCGCAGCGTGTAGCAGTGGTCGCCGTGGATCCCGGTGTTGGTGTAGTCGACCGGGCCGCCCTTCTCCGCGAAGGTGCAGGCGGCCTGGGCCTTGCCGGCCTCGGCCGCTGCCTCGATGGCGGTGACCGCCGCGGTGCCCTTGGGGCTGTACATCCGGGTCTTCTTGCCGGTGAGGGCGTAGAGCACGTCGGCCGCGGTGCCGCCGTTGCCGATGGCGTTGTAGCTGTGGTGCCACTTCGCGTAGGCCTTCTCCACCAGCGACGGCGCCCACTCCTCGTAGCCCGGCTTGTTGTCGGTGGACGACATGTAGGAGATGTCGCCCGAGACGTTGTCGTGCGGCAGGTCGGGGTCGATCTCGATGGCGACCTTGCGGCCCGAAGCCTGGAAGAACGTCACCGTGTACGAGACGACCTTGCCGGACACCGTGTTGGACTTGATCAGGTTCTGGGTGAGCGCGCCGCCGTTGTCGGCGAAGAGCACCGACGAGAGGCCCGCCGCGAAGTAGCAGTCGCCGAGGCCGCCCTGCGCGACGTTGTCCCAGGCGAGCTTGTTGTCGGCGGCGAAGAGGTCGCCCGGCTTGCGCGAGCTGGTGGCCGTCTTGAGATCGTCCTTGTGCAGGGCCGGGTCGGGCAGCTGCTTGAACTGGCTAAGGCCGTTGGCGTCGTAGAGCCAGCTGGTGGGACCGAGCTGGAAGCTGTCGTTGCCTTCGCCGGTCAACGTCGCGGCGGCCTTGGGGCGGGCGTGGCCGTTGACCTTCTTGCCCTCGGGCAGCGCGACGGTCGGCGCCAGCGCGGGGTTTCCGCGGACCATCTCCATCGAGAGGGTGGAGTCGGAGAGGTCGTCGGTGTCGCTGTCGTTCGAGAGGCCCTGCGTTTCGGCGCCGCAGGCGACGGCGAACGCGGCGAGGAGCGCGGCGGCCAGCGGAAGCAGCGAGGTCTTCGAGGTCATCGAGGCTCTCCAAGAGCGGCGCCGAGGTAGCGCCGGGACGAACGGAACAAAAGCACGGGGAATGCCAATCACTGCGGCCGCAGGTGGTGCAGTGTTCGCGCGCGGTTAGGCATCGGGCGAGGATCCGACGGGCGCCGGGTGGAGTGGAGCATGAGCGCACCAGTGGAGCGGGGTGGCGCCTGTGCTAGACGATCCCCATGCAGCTTCCGCTCGTGCAGGCAGACCCCTCCGAAGCCCCGCGCGCCCGCCTGCCTCGCCTCCAGGAGAGCTGGGTGATCGGGCTGCTCGGAGAGCTTCCGCCCGCCGAGACGCGCACCACCTGCGAGGCCTGCGTCAAGGTCCCGCCCCCGGGCGAGCCGATGGGGCCCAAGCAGTTCCACCCCGACACCAAGTGCTGCACCTACTTGCCCGTGCTGCACAACTTCCAGGTGGGCGCGCTGCTCGACGACCCGGAGACCTCACCCGCCGGCCTCGCCAGCGTGCAGAAGCGGATCGACGACGACCTCGGCGTCACCCCGGTGGGCCTGATCGGCCAGGCCGACTACTTTGCCCGCTACTCGAACGAATCGTTCGGGCGCGA
>JAYWAO010000420.1:0-3964 GCA_043782365.1 Deltaproteobacteria bacterium | reverse complement strand
ACCTCGACGGAACGCTCAACGACCCGGGCGACGTCGACCGCGGCTGGACCGCGGAGCTCGCCATCCCCTGGGCGACGCTCCCGGGCATGCCGAGGCCCAAGCCGCAGCCCGGAGACGTCTGGCGCTTCAACCTCTACCGGCTGCTGCAGGGCCCGGGGCAGCCCAACGAGGGGCAGGCCTTCCGCGCACCGCTGGTGGGCGACTTCCACGCGGTGCAGCGCTTCGCCGAGCTGCGCTTCGCCGAGTGACCGCTCCCGAGTAACACTCTAATTGCAGCCGAAGAAGAGCCTCGGGCAGCACCGCTGACCGGCGGCGCAGGGCACGCCCTCACCCCGGTCGCAGATCCGCTCGTCGATGCCGCGGGCCTTGAGCACGGCCCAGGCCACCGCGCCGCGCGAGTCGCGGGCGACCACCCACAGGTGCGCGTCCGCACCCTCGAGCGGCGTGATGCGCACCAGGCCCTTCGCTGGCTCCGGAGCGCCCTGGGCCGGCTCGGAGGCCTCGTCCGCGCCGACCGAGTAGGCGCCGATCGGGTTGCCCGCTACCACGCGGAGGTCGCCGAAGATCAGCTGGGGATCAGTGAAGAACGAGTAGGTGGCCTGCTCGCGCAGGTGCACGTCGCGGCCCTGCAGGTCCACGGTGTCGAACTCCTCGAGGCCCGGGCTGCCGTCGGCTTGCGCGGCGATCCGCGGACGCACGCCGTAGCTGATCGGGACGAAGAACACGGCGGTGCCGCCGGGGGCGACGCGCTGGTCGAGCACGCCATCGCGCAGCAGCTCCACCGCGTCGAGCTCCAGCGCGCGGTTGGGCTTGGGCGTGGTCGCGCGAGGGCTGAAGAGCAGGGTCTTGGTGGCCCGCGCGTGGGCGCCCGCCGCGGAGGCGTCCACCTCGAGGAGCAGGCGCACCCCGCCGAAGCCCTTGAGCGGGTCGGCGTCGCGGGCCCGGGCGAGCAGCGCGGGCGTGGCGCGCACGTCGAGCGTCGCCTCGGTGGAGTCTGGCTCCGACGGGAGCCCTTCGAGCACCGGCGTGCCGGCGGGGCAAGCGAGCGCAGGACCCGGGACGCAGAGCCTCGCTTGCAGGCGCAGGCGGGTGGTCCGGTCGTGGCCTCCGATCAGCGCGCGGACCTGCACCGTCTCCACCTGGGCCAGGGCGAGGTCGTAGAGCGCCTCGGGAGGATCGGAGCGGATGGCGAGCACGCGCAGATCGGAGACGATGCTGGCGGGCACGAAGCAGGCGTCGTAGCCCGGCACGCATGCGCTCACCAGCGCAGTGAGCCCGAGCGCGGCGACGCTGAGCAGGAGCGGATGGGTGGGCAGGCTGGCCAAGGAGCGGATGGTGGCGATCGAGAGGGGCTTGCGTCAAACGATACCCTTCTTGGACGCTGGCGCGCGCCCGCCATTCAACCCTGGAGCGCGCTGCTGCCGGGCTCGATCCGGATCGGCCGACGGGCGCGCTAGAGCGCCGAACGGTTTGACTCCCGTCGCCCGACCGATCGGCGCGCTAGTCGCTCGCGTAGGACCAGACGCGCAGCGTCGCTCCGTCGCTCTCGGCCTGCGCTGCGCTCCGCTCGGTGGTGAGCACGCGGGCGCCGGCCGCGGAGGCGCGCGCGACGACCTCTGGGTGAGGGAAGCCGAACGGGTTCTGCAGCCCCGCGCTGAAGACCACCACCTCGGGGGAGACCGCCCGCAGGAACGCCTCGGTGGTGGAGGTGCGGCTGCCGTGGTGACCGGCCTTGAGCAGCTGCGCGCGCAGCCTGCGCGGGCCGTGGGCGAGGGCCGCCTCCGCGAGCGCTTCGGCGTCTCCCGCGAGCAGGAGCGAGACGGCGCCGTGGTCGACGCGGAGCACCAACGAGTTGTCGTTGGTGCTCCGCTCCGGTGACCAGCGCGGGTCGGGAGCGAGGACCTCCAGCGAGGCGCCTCCAGAGGAGAACCGCTCGCCGGGCGCGGGCTCGTGCACGGGAATGCCGCGCTCCCGGGCGACGCCGCGCAGCTTGCCGCCGATGTCTCCCGGCCCGGGCTCGGAGGTCATCCAGAGCGCGCCCACGGGCAGCGCGCGCAGCACGGAGGGCAGACCGCCGGCGTGGTCCGGGTGCGGGTGGGTCAGCACCACCAACTCGAGCCGCGAGACCCCGAGCGCGGCCAGGGCCGGCAGCACGTCGCGCGCGCCCGGATCGCGCAAGCCCACGCCCAGCGGGGCAGGCAGGCCGCGCAGGTCTCCGCCGGCGTCGATGAGCACCGCCGCGCCGCCGGGGAACTGCACCAGCGCGCTGTCTCCTTGCCCCACCGAGAAGAAGGTCACCCGCAAGACGCCCCCGCTCGCGGCGCGGGCCTCCTGGGCCTTCAGGGTGAGGAGCAGCAGCAGGGCTGGAAGGGCGGCGCGCAGGACCCTCGAGCGCGGACGCGGCCGGGAGGGGTGAGGCCGCGGTGTCAGCGGCCCCGGCAGACCACAGAGCAGGAGCACGAAGAGGCACCAGAGCAGCGCCTGCAGCAGCGTGGGGGCGGCCGGCCGCACCACCGCGAAGGGCAGCGCGGCGAACCAAGCGGAGAGCGAGAGCACCAGACCGGCGAGGCCGTCGCAGACCCAGAAGAGCGGCAGCGTGAGCTTCGGCAGGGCTGCGTCGAGCACCACCAGCAGCGAGGCGAGCGGCAGCGCGGCGAGCCCGGGCCCGAGCGCGACCGCGTTGGCCAGCGGCGCCACCAGCGACACCCGGTGGAAGGTGGCCGCGAGCAGGGGCGCGCAGCAGAGCGTGGCGGCGAGGCTGGCGAAGAAGAGCCGGGTCAGCTCCTCCGAGAGGAGCCTGGCGAGGGAGGCCGCGGACCGCGGCCGCGTGCCGGGGTCGGGCGGACCGCGCAGCGGCAAGAGCTCGCGCAGGCGCGGGGCCGCCACCAGCAGGCCGAGCACCCCCAAGAGCGAGAGCTGCAGCGCGGGCTCGTGGAGCGCGGATGGGTCCCAGAGCGCGCAGGCCGCGGCCGAGGTGGCGAGCAGCGTCAGGCTGTCGGCCCGGCGCTCCAGCAGGGGACCGCAGAGGAAGATCGCCGCCGCCGCTGAGGCCCGGAGCGCGGGCCACGGGCCGCCGAGCAGGGCCGCCTGCACCCCGGCGCAGGCGAGCCCGGCCAGCGCCGCGAACGCGCCGGCCCGTCTCACGCGAAGGCGCTGCAAGAGCCAGAGCGAGAGCGCCCGCCCGAGCCACGCGGCCGCGGCGAGGTGCAGGCCCGCCGAGGCGAGGAGGTGCACGAGGCCGCTCGCCGCGAGCGATTCGTCGGTGGCCGGGTCGAGCCCGCTGCGATCTCCGGCGCCCAGCGCGGCCACCAAGGCCGCCCGCTGCGGGGTGGTGCAGAGGTCGCGGCAGCGCGCCGAGAAGCGGGCGCGGAGCCGGTCCAAGGCGCCGTCGAGCGGGCCCCCGCGAGAGAGCACTTGCAGGTCCTGCGCGTCGAGCGTCCCCGCGTAGGCGATCCCGCGGCGGGCGAGGCGGGCGCGCTGGTCGTCCTGGCCCGGGTTCCGTGCGGGCTCGGGCCGGTGCAGGTGGACGAGGCCTCGGACGCGGTCGCCCGCGTGCAACCCCGGCGGAGCCGCGAGGGCCGCGCGGACTGCCCCCTGCGCAGCCTCGAGGGGCGCAAGGGGACGTGGCTCGCGAGCGGTGAGCCTCGCTACCAGCCTGCTGCCGGCGGGCCCGAGGTCGCTCGACTCGACGGTCGCCTCGACGAGCAAGGGCTCGCGCCCTCCGCGCGCCGCGGCGGCGTCGTCGAGCCAAACCTCGAGCGCGGGGTCGGTGCTGGGAGGTGGCGCCGCGCTAGCCCGCAGCAGCCCGAGCGCCGCGCTCACCGCCGCAAGGGCGAGGAGCGCAGGCCAAGGCGTGGCGTCCTCGTCCGCCAGCGGCGCCTCGCCACGCCTCCGAAGCCCGAGGCCGAGCGCAGCGAGCAGCAGCGCCGCTGCGCCCGCCCCGCACCACCGAGGGCCGAGGTCG
>JAYWAO010000419.1:0-11033 GCA_043782365.1 Deltaproteobacteria bacterium | reverse complement strand
ACACGGCGCCGGGCGGAGTCTTCAAGGCTGTCGACATGGACGCGCTCACCTCGTTCTTCGCCGCCTCGGGCTCGGTGAACGAGCTGACCTTCGCCAGCTACCTCAACGTCGCCTCCAACAACCGCTACCGCGCCGACGTGACGGTCGCCCCGCTGGTGAAGTACTCGGGCTGCCCTCCGATGCTCGCCTCCAGCGCCGACTGCGCGGTGCCCCGCGGCGACGTCTCGGCCCTCACCCGCGGGATGGACTTCGTGCGCGACGTCTTCCGCCGCGCCCACGACGAGGGCAAGGTCGACTTCAGCCAGTTCGACGTCAACGGCCCGCGCGGCGAGGCCGACGGCATCATCGACGGCGTGATGATGGTGGTGAACGTCCCGGGCTTCGGCATCGCCCTGCCGATCAAGTTCATCAACAGCGGCTCCAACCTCTCCGGCGGCTCCGGCGGCCCGCTCGTCCTCGACGGCGTGAAGATCCCCTTGGTGGCCATCGGCGGCGCGACCTTCAGCGCCGGCGTGCAGCACCTCGACCGCGTCATCGTCCACGAGTTCGGCCACGTGCTCGGCCTCGCCGACATGTACTACGAGCACCCGACGGCGCTCGACCAGTACCCGCTCTACCAGGGCCTCCACTACTCCTCGATGGGCGACTGGGACTACGGCGACAAGCTGGTCATCCCCGACGCCGAGAGCCGCCGCGCGCTGGCGTGGCAGGACGCGCACGTCATCAGCGGCACGCGCAAGATCACCCTGCAGCCCGCGGCCAAGGGGGGCTACGCGCTGCGCCTCGGCCAGATGGACAAGGCCCGCAAGGAGTACTTCCTCGTCGAGGCGCGCGGCCCCGCGGGGGCGTTCGACACCACCATCGCCGACGCCAACGGTAAACCCACCTGGGGCCTCGCCGTCTACCACATCGACTGGAGCAAGGGTCCCAAGGCCGCCGAGGGCGCCTTCACCGAGCGCCTGCTCTCCTGCCTCAACTGCGACGCCTGGCACCCCTTCATCCGCAACCTCGAGTCGGCGGGCCACTTCGGCTTGATCTACTCGGGCCCGGCGGCCAACCGCTCCAGCAAGGCCGGCATCGCCGACGACTCGGTGCTCTTCCAGAGCAACCAGGGCCTCGCGTCGATCCAGGGCGCCGGCGTGCTCTCGGCCACCAACCGCTACACCGCCACCAACTGGTACGACGGGACCCCGAGCGGCATCGCCATCAGCGAGATCGTGGTCAACGGCGACCACTCGGTGACCGCCACCTACACCGCGCCGATCGTCGCCAACCCCTGCTCCGACGTCTCCTGCGGCCCGATGGAGCAGTGCCTGATGACGGGCGAGGCGGCCGGCGCGTGCGCCCCGATCACCGCCACGGTGGACGACGGCGGCCTCCCGACCAACCCGCACAACCCGCCCGCCACGCTCTCGAACAGCGGCTGCTCCACTGGCGCGGGACAGACGTCGAGCAGCATGCTCTGGGCGCTGCCCGTGGGCCTGCTCCTCGCCGCCGCCCTGCGCCGCCGCAAGGCTTGAGGGGGTGCGCGATGGAGGCGCCCGGCTCGACGCACTTCTGCCACGCCTGCGGACAGGCGCTCGACCTGGGCGTGGGCGGCACGGTGGGGCGGGCCGACGACTGTCCGCACTGCCGCGCGCCGCTCCACGCCTGCCGCAACTGCCACGCCTACGACCAGTCCGCGCGGCACGGGTGCCGCGAGCCCGAGGCAGAGCCGCCGTACAACAAGGACGCCGGCAACTTCTGCGACCTCTTCGTGCTCCGCAAGGGGACGCCCCGGCCCAAGGAAGAGGACCCCAAGGCGAAGGCGATGGCGGCCCTGGAAGCGCTCTTCAAGAAGTAGCGCCGGGCGCTGGTGGATCGGGCCCTGAATTCTTGCTCCTGCGCTGCCGGGCAGGATACCGTGTACTGGGCCTCCCTGTTTGAGGTCCAAGGACCCGTCCGCCCTGATGCTCCAGCCCTCCAAGTTCGGGAAGTACCTCCTCCTGGAGCGGATCGCCGTGGGCGGGATGGCGGAGGTCTTCGTCGCCAAGGCCTTCGGCGTCGAGGGGTTCGAGCGGCTGCTCGCCATCAAGAAGATCCTGCCCACCATGTCCGAGGAGCAGGAGTTCGTGACGATGTTCGTCGACGAGGCCCGCATCGCGGTGCAGCTGGCGCACGCGAACATCGTGCAGGTGCTCGAGCTCGGCAAGCACGACGACAACCTCTTCATCGCCATGGAGTACATCTCCGGGCGCGACGTCCGGCAGCTGCTCGAGCGGTTCCGAAAAAAGGGCGAGCCGATGCCCATCCCGCAGGCCTGCACCATCGTGGCCAAGGTCTGCGAGGCGCTCGACTACGCGCACCGCAAGCGCGACGCGCGCGGGATGGCGCTGGGCATCGTCCACCGCGACGTCTCGCCGCAGAACGTCCTCGTCTCGTTCGAGGGCGACACCAAGCTGATCGACTTCGGCATCGCCAAGGCCGAGAGCCGCCTGCAGCGCACGCAGGCGGGCATCCTCAAGGGCAAGTTCAGCTACATGTCGCCCGAGCAGGTGCGCGGGCTGCCGATCGACCACCGCTCCGACATCTTCGCGGTCGGCGTGCTGCTCTGGGAGCTGCTCTGCGGCGAGAAGCTCTTCACGGGCGACAGCGACTTCGCGGTGCTGGAGAAGGTCCGCAACGGCGCGGTCCCCTCGCCGCGGACCCGCAACCCGCGCGTCTCCGAGGCGCTGGAGAAGGTGGTCCTCAAGGCGCTCGCCGCCGAGGTGAAGGACCGCTACCAGTGGGCGAGCGAGCTGCATGACGCGCTCGTCAAGTTCACCCTCATCGGCGACATCATGTACGGCGCGCGCCAGCTCTCCGAGTGGATGCGCGAAGAGTTCCACGTCGAGTTCGCCAAGGAGCAGGAGCGGCTGCGGCGCTGGCTCGGCATCGCCGACGAGGACATCGAGGTCACGCCGTCAGACCCCCACCGCAAGCGCGCCTATCCGCCGCTGCAGCCGCCGGCCCCGGCCCAGGCCCAGGCCAGGAGCGAGACGCCGCGCGGGTCGCAGTCGCTCGGCGGTCCGGCCGAGCTGACGCCCGCTGCCCGGCCCTCCGCGCGGCCGCCGCCCGCTCCGCAGCCAGAACCCGAGGCGCAGCTGCCGCTGGTGCAGCCGCCCACGCCCACCGGGGTCCGCGGCACGCCGACGGCCTCGCAGCGGGCCACTCCGCCACCCGGAGAGCTCCGCGCCGCTGCGCCCCGCGCGGCAGCGCAGAAGCCCGCTCCGCCCTTGCCGCCCGAGAACCTCTCGCACGACCTGCCGACCCAGAAGATGGACGGCGAGGCGCTGGTCGCCGCAGAGAAGGCGCTCTTCGCCCGCATCGAGGCGGAGCGCGCGCTCGGCCGCCGGAGCCTCGGCGACGCCGAGGACGAGAGCACCGTCAACGACGCCGGGCTGGGCCCCCGCAAGGGCGTCGACAAGTCGCTGCTGGAGACCGAGTCGCTCGGGTTCCGCGTCATCCGCGACGACCTGCCGCCGGCCCGCCCGCCGCCGCCCCCGCTCGACCACACGCCCGCCGGCGGCCACAAGCCCGCGCAGCCGCTCGGGGAGCGGTTTGCTGCCTTCGGCGACGACGAGAAGACCCCGGCCGCGCCGCCCGACAGCCGCCTGCTCGGGCCGGCCGACCCCACGCCCGCGCAGGTCCCGTCGCTAGCGCGGCCGCCACGCCCGCAGCCTCCACCTGCACAGCCCGCCGCCGCCAAGGTCCCGAGCGGGCCCACCCTGCAGACCCAGCAGCAGAAGCCTGCGCCGCCGCCCGCGCCGCCGCAGGGCTCGGGGCCGCCCGTGCCGGTGATGCAGGTCCGCTCGGCGGGCGCGCTCGTGGGGCAGGCGGGGCCAGTCGATCTCCACGCGCTCGCCAACGAGAACACGCAGCCGCTCCCTGTGCAGCCCTCGGCGTTCGACGTCTCGGACGGCGACACCGCCGCGCCCCGCGCGCAGCGCAAGGCCGGGCTCACCAAGGCCACGCGCGCGCCCGCCAAGGCGCCGCCGCCGGCCAAGAGCCGCCTCGGGATGTTGCTGGGCGTGGTCGCCCTGCTGGTGACTGCGGGTCTCGCGTTCGCGCTCTGGCCCACCGACGAAGCCGCCCCAGGCAAGCTGGTGGTGCAGGTCACTCCCTCCGTGCTGGCGGATCTCCTGGTGGACGGCAAGAGCTCGGGTCCGCTGCCGCCGTTCGTGCGCACGCTGCCTGCGGGCGCGCACAAGATCGAGGTGAGGGCGGGCGGGTTCAAGCCGTTCTCCGCCACCGTCCACGTGGGCGCGAGCGACCACAAGACGCTCGACGTCGCGCTGGTGCCCGAGGGCCCGATGCAGGTCGAGGGCATGGACCTCGCGAAGCCGGATCAAGCGGGCGAGGTCGTGCCGAGCAAGCCCACCCGCCCGCGCTGGCTGTCGGGCACGCAGGGCTCCGGCTCGTCCGCCCCGCCCGAGAAGGCGGCCGCGCCCGAGAAGGCCGATGAGAAGGGCTCCGACAAGATCGACAAGATCGACAAGATCGATAAGATCGACAAGATCGACAAGATCGACAACAAGCTCGAACAGGCCCCAGGCAAGGCCCCGGGCAAGGCGTCCGCGAGGCCGGGTGAGGCCAGCGCGCCGACGCCCATCGACGCCGGCGCGGCGAAGTCCGGGAACGCCAGCGCGGCGAAGTCCGGTGACTCTGGCGCGACCAAGGGCCCTCCGCCCGCCGCGCCAGAGCTTGCGCCGCCGCCGCCGCCGAAGTCCGCGGCCGCCGAGCCCAGGAAGCCTGCGGCGGCGCTCGATCCCATGGCCGATCCAGCGCGCCTGCGCATCACCACCACGCCCCCAGGGGCCGAGGTCGCCATCGACGACAGGGCCGTGGGCCAGACGCCGCTCGCGGTCGAAAAGCTCGACCTGGGCAAGGTGATGATCGTCAAGGTCACCCTCGACGGGTACAAGCCCGAGAAGCGCGTCGCGAAGGGCGAGGAGGGCCACTTCCCGGCCTTCAACCTCACGCTGACGCCGCTGCCCAAGGAGCCTGCCCCGCAGGCCGCGGCGCTGCCGCCGCTGCCGGAGCCCGACGCGCCAGTCGGCTACCTCATCACCATGACCAAGCCGATCGCCAAGGTGCTGGTGGACGGCAAGGACACGGGGCGCTGGACGCCGGTGCAGCCGAAGAACCCGATCAACCTGCCGCCGGGCTCGCACACGGTGGTCTTCGAGACCGCGCAGGGCAAGCGGTTCGAGCAGCAGGTGACCATCGAGGTGGGCAAGACCACCAAGGTGATCAAGCTCGACCTGTAGGCTACTTCTGCCGCACGTACAGCTCTTCGCCGACGCGCGCGAAGGCGTGGGTCTCGAAGAAGTCGTGGCGGGCGTCGCGCACGGGGGGCAGGTAGAGCTCGATCCGCTTGCAGGCGAGCGCCTCGGTGCGCCGCAGCGCCTGCGCCAATAGATCCGAGCCGACGCCCTTGTGCCGGTGCTCCTCGCCCACCACGAAGAGGTCGATGCAAGCGACCCGGCCGCCCACCCGCAGCTGCGGACGGTGGGACATGGTGATGACGCCGAAGAGCCGCGAGAAGAGCGCCACGTCGTGGGCGACGAACGACTCCATCTCGGGGTGCTGCACCACCCAGGAGATCGCCAGCTCCTGCTCTCCCGCGGGCACGCTCCAGCCGTTCTGCGCCAGCAGCTTGAACGCGTTGTCGCGGTCGCCGCGCTTGAGCGGGCGGATGCGGTAGTCCTTGCCGTCGGACTTCGGCGGCGGCGGCTGGGACAGCGGCGGCAGGGCCATCGTGGGCTGCTCCTCGGCGAAGGAGAGTAGACAGAAAGAAACGCCCCAGGTCCAGAAAACCGCCGCTTCCGGGCCCCGAAGCGCCGCCGGGGCGATCCCAAGCGGACCGCCCCGGCGGGCACTGCAGGGTTGCCTGGCGCCGGGTTACTTCTTCGCCACCTGCGCGGCCAGCTCGGCGTCGATCACCGACTTGAACGCGTCGACCGGCTGCGCGCCCACCAGCTTGCGGCCGTTGATGAAGAAGGTGGGCGTGCCGCCCGCGCCGACCGCGTTGCCCGCGGCCATGTCGGCTTCGATCGCCCCCTTGTTCTTGTGCGCCTCGACCGAGGCCTTGAACTTGCCCATGTCGAGGCCCAGCTCCTTGGCGGTCTTCTCGTAGAACTCCGGCGAGAGCGCGCCCTGGTTGGCGAAGAGCTTGTCGTGCATCTCCCAGAACTTCCCCTGCTCGTGGGCGGCCATCGCGGCTTCGGCGGCGGGCAGCGCGTTCGGGTGGAAGCTGAGCGGCTGGTTCTTCCAGACGAACTTCACCTTGGCGCCGTAGTCGTCGCGCAGCTGCTTGAGCGCAGGCTCGACGCGCGAGCAGTACGGGCACTGGAAGTCGGAGAAGATCACCACCGTGACCGGGGCCTTGGCGTTGCCGAGCACGGGCGAGCTGCCGATGTCCACCTTCACGGGGGCGGCGTTGTCAGCCGCGGCTCCGGGCGAAGGTGCCGCGCCTGCCGACTTGACGTTCTCGGCGGTGAGCACCTCGTACAGCTTGCCTGCCGGCGTGCCCTTCTTCAGCTCGGCGTTGGCCTTGGTGAGCTGCTCGTCGATCACTGCCTTGAAGCTGTCGAACGGCATCGCGCCCGAGATCAGCTTGCCGTTGATGAAGAAGGTGGGCGTGCCGTCGGCGCCGGCGGCGCTGCCGGCCGACATGTCCTTCTGGATCGCCGCGGCGATCTCCGGCGACTCCTTGTCCTTCTTCCAGCGGTTGAGATCGAGGCCGAGCTGCTTGGCCCAGGTCTCGTACTGCCCGTCGGCGAGCAGGCCCTGGTTCTGGAACATCAGGTCGTGCATCTGCCAGAACTTGCCCTGCTTGTGGGCGGCCATCGCCGCCTTGGCAGCAGGCATCGCGTTCGGGTGGAAGGAGAGCGGCTGGTTGCGCCACACCATCTTCACGTCGTCCTGGTAGGTCTCCTCGATCTTCGCCAGCGTCGGCTCGACGCGCGAGCAGAACGGGCACTGGAAGTCGCTCCAGATGACCATCGTCACCTTGGGGGCCTTGCCGCCCTTGGCCGGGAACGAGTCGTCGAGGTCGATCTTGCGGGCCTGCGCCGGAGGCGGGGCCTGGGGCGCCTGCTGCGGCGGGGGCGGCGGCGAGGTGGCGCCATCCTTGATCAGCGCCTCGTAGAGGTCGCGGCGCGAGACGCCCGAGGCGAGCTTGTCGTCGGCACGCTTCATCGCCGCGTCGATGGCGGTCTTGAACTGCTCGAACGGGACCGCGCCCGAGAGCTTGGCGCCGTTGATGAAGAACGCCGGCGTGCCGTTGGCGCCCAGCTGGCGCGCCTGCGCCTGGTCGGAGGTGATCAACTGCGTCACCTCCGGCGAGTCGACGTCGGCCTTGAACTTCTCGAGGTCCAGGCCGAGCTCGCGGGCGAGATCTACCAGCGCCGGCGGCTTGAGCCCGTTCTCCTTGCGGCTGGCGGTGGCCTCGAACATCTTGTCGTGCAGCTCCCAGAACTTGCCCTGCTTCTGGGCGGCGACCGAGGCCTTGGCGGCGTAGGTGGCGTCGGGGTGCAGCATCGCCAGCGGGTTGTTCTTGAAGACGATGCGGATGTCGCTGCCGTACGTCTTCTCGACCTGCTTGAGCGTGTCCATCACGCGGCTGCAGAACGGGCACTGGAAGTCGGAGAACTCGACGATGGTGACCTTGGCGTCCGAGGGGCCCTTCTGCGGCGAGTCGGGGCCGACGATCGCCTTGAAGATCTGGTCGGCGCCGGGCGCGGAGGGCGCCCCAGCGCCGCCGGACGGGGCCCTCTGGACGACCGGCGCGGAGGCCGGGGTCGAGTTGGACATCTGCGAGCGGACTGCGAAGCCGATGACGGCCCCGACCAGCGCTCCAATGACGACGTTGAAGTTCTTCATCGCGGTGTGCACCCTTCTGCTTTTGGACGACCTTTGGGACTGCCAGGAGGCCCGCCGGGGCCCTCTGGGGGGCGGTAACCTAGCACCGGCGGAGTGCGCGGGCTAGGGGGGAACGACCGTGGGACGACCGCCTCAGTGCCGTGGAACAAGGGGCGCGGAAAAGGATTCCCGCGCGCGATCGGATTACACTGCGGGCCGTGGAGCCGATCCTCATCGTCGACGACGACCGCTCGAGCCGCGAGCTGCTCACCCTCCACCTCGAGGAGCGCGGCTTCGGCGTCATCTCCGCGTCCAGCGGCGCAGAGGGGGCGCGGCTCGCCGCCCGTTCGCAGCCCTCGGCGATCGTGCTCGACATGCGGCTGCCCGACGGCAGCGGCATCGCGCTCCTGCCCTCGCTGCGCGCGCAGGCGGCGGAGTCGCCGGTGCTGGTGATCACCGCCCACCACGACGCCTCGACGACCATCGAGGCGATGAAGGCGGGCGCCTTCGACTACCTCCACAAGCCGCTCGACCTCGGGTCGTTCGACGCCGCCCTCGACCGCGCGCTGGACGTTCGCCGCCGGTCGCGGGGCGCGGGCCACGTGCCGGTCGCCACCGGGGGCGGCGGCGAGCCAGGCCTGCTGGCGGGTCTGGTCGGAGACACGCGCCCGATGCAGCAGCTCTTCAAGGAGCTCGGGCAGGTGGCGGCCGCGCGCGCGAGCGTGCTGATCGTGGGCGAGACGGGCTCGGGCAAGGAGCTGGTCGCGCGCGCGCTGCACGCCTCGCAGCACGAGGGCAGGGCGCAGCCGTTCGTCGCCGTCAACTGCTCGGCGCTGGTGGAGACCCTGCTCGAATCGGAGCTGTTCGGCCACGAGAAGGGGGCCTTCACGGGCGCTACGCAGAGCAAGCCCGGACGCCTGGAGCTGGCGGGGCAGGGCACGCTCTTCCTCGACGAGATCGGCGAGCTGCCCGCCGGCCTGCAGTCGAAGCTGCTGCGCGTGCTGCAGGAGCGCGAGTACGAGCGGGTCGGCGGCACCAGGTCGCTGCCGCTGGAGGCCCGGGTGGTCGCGGCCACCCACCGCGACCTCGGGGCCGAAGTGCAGGCCGGCCGGTTCCGCGCCGACCTCCACCAGCGCCTGCGCGTGCTGACGCTCCGGGTCCCGCCGCTGCGGGAGCGGCGCGAGGACATCCCGCTGCTCGTCGAGCACCTGCTCTCCCGGCTCGGTCCGCGCCACGGCCGCAAGACGATCAAGAAGGTCTCCCGCGCGGCCATCGCGCTCTTGCGGCAGCGCGACTGGCCCGGCAACGTCCGCGAGCTGGAGAACGTGCTGACGCGCGCAGCCGTGCTCTGTCCGGGCGAGGTGCTGCTCGACGAGCACGTCCTCGAAGCGCTCGCGGCCGTCGAGCCTGGAGGGGTAGAGCCCGGCAAGCCAGGCGAGCGACGTTCGTCCTCGGTCGATCCCTTGGCGGGGCTCGGTTCACTGGAAGACGTGGAGCGCGCCCACCTGGTTCGCGTCTTCGAGCTCACCGGCCGGCACCGGGGAAAGACTTGTGCAATTCTTCGAATCTCGCGGCCGACGCTGGAGCGCAAGCTGCGGCGCTGGGGGCTCGGCGATTGAACGAATCGTTGTAACAGGACGGCGAATCCCCAGAACGAATCGTTCAATCAGGTTCCGATCCCCTGCGAAGAACACTTCACCCTACCCCAAGAACCCTGCGCCAGATTGCCGCTGGCACGGAAGGTGCTTTGACGCAGGCGGGACCTGCTTGCCGGTGCGCACCGCGCCGGCTCCCTCCAGAGCCAACCATGCGCGCGATCAGCCACGAGATTCGCCTGCCCTACCAGCCGGTGGTGGTTCCCAGCCTCCCTGCGGCCGACGTCCTCGACTTCCGGGGCTACTTCCGGGTCGAAGCGTTCTCGGCCGGGCAGGTCATCTACCGGGCCGGACAGTCCAACGAGAAGATCTACCTCCTTCGCAGCGGTCGCGTCCGCCTCCTCGACGCCGCCGGGCACGGCTTCGCGGTGCACGCCATCCTCAAGCCGGGCGATCTGTTCGGCGACGTGTTCGAGTCGAGGGGCGCGGGCCCTTCGGCGCACCCGGACAGCGACGAGCAGGCCGAGTCCTCCGGCCCGAGCGAGGTCTGGAGCATCGAGACCCGCGACTTCCGCGCGCTGCTCGAGGCCCGTCCCTCGCTCGCGGTCGAGGTCGTCCGCGCCCTCGGTGAGCGCGTCCGCTCGCTGCAAGCGCGGGTGGTGGGCCTCACCCGCAAGGACGTGCCCGCGCGGCTCGCGCAGACGGTGCTGTCGCTCGCCACCTCGTCGGGCGGGTTCGAGGGCCGCGCCCGCGCGCTCCACGGCGTCACGCAGCAGGACCTCGCCGAACTGGTGGGCGCTTCGCGGTCGTTCGTCAGCACGCTGATCAACCAGCTCAAGCGCGACGGCGTGCTCGCCAGCCAGGGGCGCGCGCTCTTGGTGAAGGACGAGGCGGCGCTCTCGCGGTTGGCCGCCGGCTAGAGCACCGCTCCGTCTGCGGGGAAATGAAACGGGCCCCGCCGTCTCTTCTCAGAGACCACGGGGCCCGCGGTGCTTCGGGGGTTGATCCCCGAGCGTGCGCTACGCCTCCGCCTTGGGAGCCTTCGGCTTCTTCTCCTTGGCGGGCTTGGCGGCGGCCTCGGCCTTGGGGGCCTTCTCCTCGGCCTTGGGGGCAGGAGCGGCCTCGGCGGCGGCGGGCTTGGCGCCGTACTTCTTGTTGAACCGCTCGATGCGGCCCTGCGTGTCCATCAGCTTGACCTTGCCCGTGTAGAACGGGTGGCAGGCCGAGCAGATGTCGAGGTGGAGCTCGCCATCGGGCTTGGTCGAGCGGGTCTCGAAGGTGTTGCCACAGGCGCAGTTCACCTTGGTGACGGAGTAGGGCGGGTGCAGGTCGGGGCGCATCGGCTTGCTCTTTCCGGTCGTTGCTCGCCTGGGTGGCGGGGTCTCGACCGTCTGAAGATTGGGGGCGGGGTTTAACCGATAGGGTGCGCAGCGTCAAGCCGGGGGCTGGGCGGCGGGTGCAGATCCCGCGAGTCGGGCTGAAGCCTGTTGGGGTATCGCGGGCAGGAGCCCCGGCAAATGCGGCTCTTCGCGATCTTCCGTGCAGGTCCCAGTG
>JAYWAO010000418.1:0-28971 GCA_043782365.1 Deltaproteobacteria bacterium | reverse complement strand
CGGGGCTCGGGCTGCTCTTCGGCCTCGGGCTCGCGCTGACGGTGGGCAATCCGCACGCGCAGCGCACCAAGGCGCTGACCTCGTCGCTCCTCTCGCTCTCGGTGATGGGCCTGGGCGCCGGGATGGACCTGCGCGCGGTCGCCCGCGCCGGCGCGAGCGGCGTCGTCTACACGGCGCTCGGCATCGCCACCGCGCTCTTGCTGGGCGCGCTGCTCTCGCGCCTGCTGGGGGTGGAGCGGATCGTCGCCGCGCTGATCACGGTGGGCACGGCGATCTGCGGCGGCAGCGCCATCGCCGCGGTGGCCGCGGTGCTGCGGCCCAAGGAGCACGAGACCACGGTGGCGCTGGCGACGGTGTTCCTGCTCAACGCGGTGGCGCTCTTCGCCTTCCCGCCGATCGGACACTTCTTCGGCCTCAGCGACGGGCAGTTCGGCCTCTGGAGCGCGATCGCCATCCACGACACCTCGTCGGTGGTGGGCGCGGCGGTGGCCTGGGGCGGCGGCGCGGTGGCGGTCGCGACCACGGTGAAGCTGGCGAGGGCGCTCTGGATCGTCCCGCTGACGCTGGCGGTTGGGGCGTGGAACAAGCGTCATACACTTGTCGGTGCGGACGGGCAGTTGCCCGAGGGACAGCCGAAGCGGCCGTGGTTCATCTTGGGATTCGTGCTGGCTGCCGCGCTGGTCACCTATGTGCCCGCGCTGCAGATGCCGGGGCACTACGCGGCGGCGGCCGCGAAGCAGGCGATGGTGGTGGTGCTGTTCCTCATCGGCGCGGGGCTGTCGCGGGAGTCGCTGCGCGAGGTGGGCGTGCGGCCGCTGGTGTTTGGTGTAATACTCTGGCTGGCGATGGCGGGGGCGAGCCTTGGGGCGGTGGTGGGGAGGGTGATCGGGTAGGAGTGCGATTGGCTCGCGGGGACGCTCAACTCGGCGCGCTCGCTCTCACTCCCCGCCTCGGCCTGACGTGCCCTCCTGACCCAACCTTACAGCCCCGGCACCCGCAGCAGCTTCCCTGTCGCCAATGGCCGCCTCGGGCAGCTCATCGAAGGCGGTCAACCCCAGCAGCTCCTTCGCCGTCCCTTCCTCAAGCTGGCCTCGCCGCAACGCCTCGACGACGGGCGCGACAAGGCAGAGCTGCTCCAGCTCGACTCCGGCGGAGGTCCACGGCGTCAGCTCGCTCCGACGCTCGGGCGACTCCCGGTCCAGCTCTGCCGACGCCGGATAGTCGTGCTGCACGAGCCGCTGGCGGTCGCCCTCGTCGATCCAGTACTAGCCGCCAGCGCCGGGCCCCGCGGCGACCGCCACAGTGCCCGGCCCCGCCAGCTCGAACACTTCCCAGAGCCTGATCTCAATCCCCTCGAGCGTCCCAAACACCAGCGTCTCGTCCCCGCCCCAGGTCGTCCCCGCGTCGTACGCGCTCCCCTGCAGCAGGAACCGCATCGCGTAACACTCCAGCGGGTCGACGATGACGTACTCGCGAACCCCGCTCCGCGCATAGAGCGCCTTCTTCTCCCGCAGGTCGCGCGCCGCCGTACCAGGCGAGAGCACCTCGACCACCACCTCGGGCGCGCCGTCGATATAGGCATCGGTGATCTTCGCGGGGTCACACACCACGAGGATGTCGGGCTGGACCACGTCGGTCTCGGACAGCCGGACATCAGTGGGTGCCACGAAAGGCCGGCAGGGCTTCCCCAAGAGCGCGCGCTCCAGCCGCGCGAAGAACCGGCCTGCCACTCCCTGGTGCGCGATCGACGGCGCGGGAGACATCGCGTAAGCAACGCCGCCGAGTATCTCCCAGCGCTCGCCCTCAGGCCACGCGCGATACTCGCTCCAGGTCCATTGCCTGTCTCGCTTGGTTGCCTGGGGCGTGGTCATCTCTACTTCTTCTCCCGCGTGATGAAGATCTTCGGATCCTTCTTGTCCGGCGCCGACGCCGCCACTTCAAACCGCCGCGCCGCCGCGGCCTTCACCTGGAAGCGCGTGCCGTCTTCCTCGATCCGGATCGCGCCGATCTCGTCCTTCACCACGCCTCCGCGCCGACAGAGGATCGGCAAGAGCCACCGCGGATCGGCGTTCCCCGCCCGGCCCACGTTCACCTTGAACCAGACCGCGCCCGTGAAGGCCGCCTTGTCGCGCGGGCCTCCAGCGGCAAAAGGCTTCTCGCGGGGCGCGCCGTGCGAGAGCGCGTGCGCGGAGGGCCGGTCGCGCGCGGGCGGGCGGTGCGCAGCCTCGGCCGCGCGGGGCGGGGCCTTGCGCTCGTGCGGCGCGGCGCGGTCCTCGGCCTTGTGGTGCGAGCGCGGCGCGTGGTCCCCGGCGTGCTTGGGAAGGTGCGGCGCCGCCGACCCCTTGGCAGCCAGCTGCTCGCGCAGGCCCTTGGGGATGCGCGGCTTGTCCTCGGGCTCGTCGAAGTATTGCCGGGCCGAAGGGTGCGTCTGCGGCTTGCCTTTGGCAGCGCGGGGCGGCTCGATCAGCGCGGTGAGCGGCAGGTCCTCCGGCGCCGGCAGCGCCCCCCTCCGGCTCGCCACCAGCGCGGCCGCCACCTTCTCGGCGGGCACCGTCTCGAGCAGCTTCCGGGCGAGCGCGAGATCTTCGTCGGTAAACGATTCGTTAATAGAGGCGGCGAGCGTCTCCTGGAGGCGACCGGTGTCGAGCGTGCGGATCGCCTCGGGCGTGGGCACCTGCGACCAGGTCGCCTTCACCCCGGCCACGTGGAGGATGCGCTCCGCGGTGCGCTGCGAGCCCGCGGGCACCAGGAGCACGCTGACGCCCTTCTTGCCTGCGCGCCCGGTGCGGCCGCTGCGGTGCTGGAACACCTCGGCGTTCTGCGGCAGGTCGGCCTGGATGACGATGCCGAGATCGGGCAGGTCGAGCCCGCGCGCGGCGACGTCGGTGGCCACCAGCACCCGCGCGCGGCCATCGCGCAGGGCCTGCAGCGCGCGGGTCCGCTCGGGCTGGGTCAGCTCGCCCGAGAGCGCCACGGCCGCGAAGCCGCGCTCGGAGAGGTTCGCGTGCAGGTGGCTGACGTGGTCGCGCGTCGCGCAGAAGACGATCGCGCTCGTCGAGTCCTGGTGCCGCAGGAGGTTGACCACCGCGTGCTCGCGCTCGCGCGACGAGATCAGGTGCGCGCGCACCTCGATGTCCTGGTGGGCCTGCCGCGGCGGCGTCGCCTGCACCCGCTCGGCGTTGGTCTGGTAGCTCTGCGCCAAGGAGAGCGTCGCGGCCGGCAGCGTCGCCGAGAAGAGCAGGGTGCGGCGGCTCTTGGGCGCTGCCTGCAGCAGCGTCTCCAGCTCCTCACGGAAGCCGAGGTCGAGCATCTCGTCGGCTTCGTCCAACACCAGCACCTCGAGCGCCGAGAGCTGGAGGCTCTTGCGGGTGAGGTGGTCCACCAGCCGGCCCGGCGTGCCGACCACGATCTGCGCGCCCGACTTCAGCGAGCGGATCTGCGCGCCCATGTCCATCCCGCCGACGCAGACGGCGATCCGCACGCCGATCTGCGCCAGCAGCCAGGTCAGCTCTCCGGCCACCTGCGAGGCCAGCTCGCGGGTCGGCGCCACCACCAGCGCGCGCGGCGACTTCGCGGGGGGCAGGGACCCTTCGCCCTTCAAGAGCTCGCGCGCGATCAGCATGCCGAAGGCGATGGTCTTGCCGGACCCCGTCCGAGAGGAGACCAGCAGGTCGCGGCCCGCGAGCGCGGTCGCGAGGACCGCCTCCTGGACCGGAGTGGCGCTCTGGTAGCCGCGGGCGGAGATGGCAAGGCGCAGCGGAGCGGGGATGTCGAGCTCGTCGAACGTCATGGGGCGGAACCTACACCAAGCGGGTCCCCGCCGCTCCAGCGCAGCGAGGCCAAAGGGGGGCTACGGCGTCAGCTGGTAGGTCGTCACGCTGGTCGAGGGCAGGACCAGCCGCGCGGCGTTGGGCTTCACCAGCGTCACCTTGGGGAGCGCCACGGGCACCACCGCGTCGCCGTCGAAGCTGACCGGCTCGGCGATCTGCCAGCCGGTGAGCGTGCGCAGCGCCGAGGTGTGGTTGATCAGCAGGCGCACCGCGTGGTCCGCGAGATCGCGGTTGATCAGCACCAGCACCAGCCGCTCGGGGCGCCCCGCGTCGAAGCTCGCGTAGGCGCTGACGAGCGCGAGGGCGCTGCTGGTGGCGGCCACGCTGGTGTCGCCGAAGTCGTGCCCCGCCCCGTCGTAGTCGCGGAAGGCGCGGAAGCCGCCGGCCACGTAGGGCTCGCTCGCCGCGGAGGGGTAGTAGCTGGCCTGCCACACGCCCTGGCCGCCGAAGATGCCGAGCGCGTCGGCCTGGGCGATGGCGCCGCTGATGTGCCCGCCGCCGCCGAAGCGGTACTCGCTGATCCCCAGCCGGGTGCCCGGGAAGCTCTCGGCGATCTTCGCCTGCAGGCGCGGCAGCAGGCGGATCGGCGCCCCGTTGGTCTGGGTGGCGGAGTTGCCCGTGGTGATCCAGCTCGTCTCCACGTAGGCCGGGTCCCAGAGCGAGCGGGTGGCCTGCACGCGGACCGCGGCTGTGCAGGGCGAGTTGGCGGCAGGCCCGGGCTCGTTGATCCGCTGGCCGTCGCACCAGACGTCGCTGAAGTAGTGCAGGTCGAGGACGTCGAGCAGCCTGCGCCCCTGCGCGTTGCTCGCTTCGGCGAGGCCCTGGAGGAAGGCGTCGACGAAGTTGCGGCCGCCCGCGTCCGGGGCCTCCTGCAGGTTGATCATCCCGTGCCAGCCGGAGACCACCGGCGCCAGCACCGTCGCGTCGGGCCGGAGGTCCTTGAGGGCCGCGCTGCTGCCGACGGTGCGCGCGATCAGCGCCGCGTAGGTGGGCGCCTCGTGCGCGAGCTCCCGGTGGATGATGAAGTCGAGGTCGGGCTCGTTGCCGAGCGCGAAGAGGATGGGCCTCCGCGGATCGGTGGCGGCCAGCGGCGCCTGTGCGGCGAGCGCGGCGACCAGCTCGTCCTGGTAGACGACGCGGTCGGAGGTGTCGGGCTGCGGCGAGAGCGCGGAGCCCTTGCGCGGCACGGTCGGGTTGAAGCGGCCCAGCTGCGGGGCGGTGGGCTCGGAGGCGCCGCCCTTGTCGGCGGCCACCCAGCCCTGGTTGGGGATGGTCACCAACGTGGCGCAGCCGCTGCGCGCGCTCGAGCGGTCCTGGCAGGTCTTCAGGGTCTGCGCGTAGGCGCCCGCGGCTCGCTGCTGGCCGCCCAGGTAGCCGTCGAGGACGTACTGGTAGTCGATGCCCGCGCTGGAGGCGTTGGTCTCCCAGTTGTAGGCGACCCAGCGGTTCCCGCCGAGGCGGAGGTTGGTGGCCGGGAACGCCGAGGTGTCGCCGCCCGGGAAGGCGGCGTTGTAGCCGTAGATCAGTGGCGAGATCGGCCGCACCGCCGCGCCGGTGTCCACCGCGACGGTGATCTCCGCAGCGCCCGGGTCGGCGGGCGCGAGCGCGGCAGCGGCGTCGACGGAGAGCGCGGCGGCGGCCGTGACGGTGGTCGCCCCGCCAATGGCAGAGAGCGTGTAGGTGGTGTCCTCTGCCGGCGTCACCACCACCGAACCGCTCGGCGTGACCGCGCCGATCCCGTGGTCGATCGACACCGCGCCGGCGTTCCCGACCGCCCAGCGCAGCGTGGTCGACCTGCCCGCCCGCACCTGCGCGACGTCGGCGGCGAAGCCCCAGACCCACGGCGGCGGCTTCGCCGGGTTGACCGTCACCGTCGCCGGGAGCGTGAGCGCGCCGGTGGCGTACCGGATGGTCAGCAGATAGGTGGTGCTCGCCGTCGGCCGCAGCGTGAGGGCCGCGCCGGTCACCGCGCCCACGCCCTGGTCGAGGGTCAGCCCGGTCGCGCCCGGCGCGTTCCAGCGGAGCGTGGTGCTCTCGCCCGCGGTGATCACCGCCGGGTCGGCGGTGAAGGTGGGCGTGGCGCCGCCGTTGGGCAGCACGGTCACCGGGACCGAGACGCTGCTGTGGCCGCCCGCGCCCGAGGCGGTGAGCGTGTAGATGGTGGACTGCGCCGGCGCGAGGGTGATGCCGGTCTTGGCGCTGACGTCGGTGCCGCCGGGGTCGAGCACCAGCTTGGTGGCGCCCGAGACTCCCCAGCTGAGCGTGGTCCCCTGCCCGGGGCCGATGGTGGTGGGCAGGGTGCTGAAGCGGAGGATCTCCGGGCGCGGCAGCAGGCTGACGGTGACCGTGGCCTCGGCGGTCGCCACGCCATCGGGGCTGGTAGCGGTGAGCCGCCAGGTCGTGTCGGCCGCGGGCTTCACCACCTGCTGCTGCGAGAGGGTCACGTCGCCGAGGCCGTGGTCGAGCGTGATCGTCTGCGCGCCGGTGACGCTCCAGGCGAGGACCGCGGTGTCCCCGGCGGAGATGGCGCCGGGCGTGGCGGCGAAGGCGGCGATGACGGGCGCCTGCCGCAGCAGCGTCACCAGCGCGACCGCGGTGGAGGCGCCGGCGTCATTGGTGGCGGTGAGCGTGTAGGCGGTGGTCTCCAGCGGCGAGACGGAGACACGCTGCTTGCCGGTGACGTCGCCCACCCCCGGGGAGATCGAGAGCGAGCGCGCGCCGGTGACGCTCCACGCGAGCGCGCTGGAGTCGCCCGCGTGGATGCCCGCGGGCGTCGCGGTGAAGGCGGCGATCTGCGGAGGCGGCGGCGGGAGCACCGTCACCTGCGCGGTCGCGCTCACGCTGCCCTGGGAGTTGCTCGCGGTCAGCGTGAAGACGGCGGCGGCCGCGGGCTGGACGGCGAGGCTGGAGGCGGCGCCGGTGAGCGGGCCAACGCCCTGATCGATCGAGATCGCGTCGGCGCCGGCGACCGACCAGGTGAGCGTGCTCGCGCTGCCCGGGAGCACCGCCGCGGGCGTGGCCGTGAACCGGTCGATCCGCGGAGGTTGCGGCGGGTCCACCGCCAGCACCGCGGTCGCGGTGACGCTCTTGGTGCCGCGAAAGGCGGTGAGCGTGTACGTCGTCGTCGCCTGCGGCGTCAGCGCGCGCTGTCCGGACGAGGCCACCTCGCCGAGGCCCTGGTCGAGCGTCACCCGGTCCGCGTTGGAGGTCCGCCAGGAGAGCGCGCTGCTCCACCCGAGGGGCACCGCCGCGGGGCTCGCTCCGAGCGAGAGGATCTGCGGCAGCAGCGCGACCACGGTGATCACCGCCGCCGCGCTCGCGCCGCCCGCCAGCGTGGCGCGCAGGTGGTACTGCCCAGCCGTCTGCGGCGCCGTGTAGAAACCGGACGGATCGACCGTGCCGCCGCCGGCCTCGTCCACCGACCAGCGCACCGCAGGGTCGGTGCCGTTCGAGACGCTGACCACGAAGGCAGCCCGCTCCCCGGCGCCGAGCGTGCGCGCGGCGGGGACGACCTCCACCGACCCAAGGTCTGTCCCGGTGCAGGCGGCGAGCGCGGCGCCGAGCAGGGCCACCCAGGCGTTGGAGCGCAGCGGAGGGCGAACTGGGGCGGGCACGGGGGGCAGCGCGGTCAAGGGGTGAGCGCGAGCGTGGTCACGCTCATCGCAGGGAGGGTGAGCCTGGCCGCGTTCGCCGTCAGCGCCGCGGCCGGCAGCGCCCGGGGCACGACGGCCCCGCGCGAGAGCAGGACGGGCTCGGCGATGCGGAACGCGGAGAGGCGCGAGAGCGCCGCGGTGTGGTTCACCAGCAGGCGGACCGTGCGGGCGGCGGTGTCGCGGTTGATCAGCACGACCACCACCCGCTCGGGGCGCCCGGCGTCGAGGCTCGCGTAGGCGGTGACGTGGGCGGAGTCGCTGGAGGTCGCCGAGACGCTGGTGTCGCCGAAGCGGCCGCCGCCGCCGTCGTAGTCGCGAAAGGCCCTGAAGGCCCCGCCGATGTATGGCTCGGAGGGCTCGAGCGGAAAGTAGCTCGCCTGTAATACACCTTCGCGCCCGAAGACGCCCAGCGCGTCGGCGTTGGCGACCGCCCCGCTGATGTGGTCTCCGCCGCCAAAGCGGTACTCGGTGATGGCGAGCCCGGTCCCGGGGAAGTTGGCCGCGATCTTCTCGTTCACCCAGGGGATGAAGCGCAGCGGCTGGCCGCCCGTCTGGCCCTGCCCGCCGCTGGTGCCGCTCTCGGTGATCCAGCTGCTCTCCACGTAGCCCGGATCCCAGAGCGAGCGCGGCGCCTGAACCCGGAGCGCGGCCACTTCGGCCGAGTTGCGCGCCGCGCCCAGCTCGCTGATCCGCTGCGCGCCGACGTAGAGCTCGGGGTACCAGTGCAGGTCGAGCGCGTCGAGCAGCCGCCGCCCGTCGGCCGCGCTCTCGGCCATCATCAGCGCGAGGAAGGCGTCGAGGAAGACGCGGCCGTTCGCGTCCGAGGCCTCCTGGAGGTTGTGGAACCCGTGCCAGCCGTAGTTGGACGGAGCGAAGAGCAAGGTCCCCGGCTGCGCGTCCTTCAGGGACACCGCGCCGGTGACCACCTGGTCGAAGAGGGCCGCGTAGGTGAGCGGGTCGGACTGGATCTCGTGGTGGACGAACGAGTACAGATCGGGCTCGTTGCCCAGCTCGATCAGCAGCGGCCGCAGCGGATCGCGCCGCGCGCCGGGGAACAGCTTGAGCAGCGCGCCTGCGAACTCGTCCTGGTAGACGACGCGGTCGGTGGTGTCGGGCCCCGCCCCCGGCGTGGTCCCCAGGCGCGGGGAGCTCGCGTGGAAGCGCGCCAGCTGCGGCGTCCCGGCGGCGACCGGGCCGGCCTTGTCTCCCGCGACCCAGCCCTGCAGCGGCAGCGTGATCATCGTCGCGCAGCCGCTCGCCGCGCCGCTGCGGTCCTGGCAGTGGACGAGCGTCTGCAGGAGCGCGCCCGCTGGCGAGGTGCCGCCGCCGAGGTAGCCGTCGGAGGCGAAGCTGCTCTCGATCCCGCCGCTGGAGGCGTTGGTCTCCCAGTTGTAGGCCGCCCAGCGGTTGCCGCCCAGGCGCAGGAGCGTCGCCGGCACCAGCGTCAGGTCGGCGCCGGGAAAGGGCGCGTTGATTCCATAGATCAGGGGCGAGATCGGGTGGACGCCCGCGCGCGTGTCGACGCTGACGGTGACGCTCGCCGTGCCCGGGTCCGCGGGCGGGAGCTGGGCGGCCGGGTCCACCACCACCGTCACCTGCGCGGTCGCGGTCAGGCTGCCCTGCGCGGCGGTGAGCGTGTAGACGGTGGTCGCCGAGGGAGACACCGAGGCGCTGCCGCCCGGGCCCACCGCGCCCGGCGCGGGGTCGATCGACACCTGCGCGGCGTTGCTGGTGGTCCAGGAGAGGGTGGCGGCGCCGCCCGGAGCCAGCACGGGGGCGTCGGCGCTGAAGGAGGCGATCCACGGCGGCGGCGCGGCAGGGTGCACCGAGACCGTCACCGGCAGCGAGAGCGCGCCGGTCGGGTAGGTGATGGTCAGCAAGTAGGTGGTGCTCTGCGTGGGCTTGACGTTGACGCTGGTGCCCTTCACCACGCCGACGCCGTGGTCCACCGAGTAGGAGAGGGCGCCGGGCGCGGTCCAGTAGAGCGTCGTGCCCTGGCCCGCGGTGATCGCCGCGGCGGCCGTGGCGACGACGGGCAGGCCCTTGCCCGCCGGCAGCACCGAGACGGGCACCTTGGCGGTGGCAGTCCCGCCCGGGCCCGTGGCGGTCAGCGTGTAGACGGTGGAGCCGGCGGGCTTGAACTGCAGGCCCGCGAGCGTCTGGCAGGAGACCACGCCGACGCCCTGGTCGATGCGCAGCGAGGTCGCGCCGCCCACTTCGCAGGAGAGGGAGGTCGCCTGCCCGACCGCCAGGGTAGACGGCGCCGCCGAGAACGCGGCGATCACCGGCGGCGCGACCACGGCCACCTCGACCGAGGCGGCGGCGGTGGTGACGCCCCCCGGCCCGGCGGCGGTGAGCTGGTACGCCGTGCTCGCCCGCGGGCTGACCTTCAGCTGCGACACCCCGGTGACGCCGCCGAGCCCCTGGTCGAGCGAGACGGTGCTCGCGCCGTCCACGCTCCAGGCGAGCAGCGACGAGCCGCCGGTGAGCACCGCCGCGGGCATGGCCGAGAAGCCCGCGATCACCGGCGCGGGGACGGTGGTGAAGATCACCGAGGCCTGGGCCGTGCTCGTCCCGCTCGCGGCCGACGCGGTCAGCGTGTAGGTGGTGGTGAAGCCGGGCGCGACCGTCACGTGGTCGCTGCCGGTGACGTCGCCGACGCCCTGGTCGATCGACAGCCTGGTCGCGCCAGCGGCGGTCCAGGTGAGGGCGATCTGCTCGCCGGGGTGGATGAAGCCGGGCACGCCGGCGAAGGCGCGGATCTCGGGCGGGCGCACGGTCACCGTCGCGGTGGCGCTGCTCGTGCCCTGCGAGTTCGCCGCGGTGAGCGAGTAGACGGTGGTCGCCAGAGGGCCCACCACGAGGCCGTCTCCGGTGACCGCGCCGAGGCCCTGGTCGAGCGAGAGCGCGTCCGCGCCCTGCACCGTCCAGGCGAGCCGGGCCTGCTCGCCGGTGAGGATCGACGCCGGGCCCGCAGCGAACGCCGGGATCGCCGGCGGCTGGGGCGGTCCGACCGTCACGGTCGTGGTCCGGGTGGCGCTCTTCTCTCCGCGCCGCGCGGTCAGCGTGTAGGTGGTCGTCGCCAGCGGGCGCAGCACCAGCGAGCCGAAGGGCCCGACGTCGCCGGCCCCGTTGTCCAGCGAGGCTTGCGCGGCGTTCAGCGTCAGCCAGGAGAGCTTCGTCGACCAGCCGAGCGGGATCGCCGGCGGGTCGGCGGAGAAGGCGCGGATCTCCGCCTCAGGCACGACCACGCTGACGGTCGCGCTCGCAGAGGCGCGCGGGTCGGCCTTGGACGTGGCCCGGACGTGGTAGGCCCCGGCAGCGCCAGGCGCGGTATAGGTGCCGAGCGCGTCCACCGCGCCGCCGCCCGCTTCGTCCACCGACCAGGTCACCGACACGTCACTCCCGCCCTCCACCGAGACGAGGAAGCTGGTCCTGGCGCCGGGCGCGAGCGCCAGCAGCGAGGGCGAGACGCTGACCTCGAGCGCCGCTCCGCTGCAGCCCGCGAGCAGCCCCGCCACCAGCGAGGGCAGCAGCCTTGGCAGGGCGGCGGCCGGGCGCCATTTGCCGCTCCAGCGCTGCACTCGTCAGGTCCCTCGGTTGGAGGTGCGCCGGGCGCGACCGAGGGCGAGCAGGCCGAGCAGCGCGCTCCACGCGGCCACGGCCGAAGCGCAGCCGCCGCTCGATCCCCTGCGCGCGATGTCGATGGTGGCGGATGCGGCGTGACCAGGCGCGGGCACCGAAGCCGAGGTCGCGACCACCTGGAAGACGGCGCCGGTGAGCGAGGCGGCGCTGGCGTCGGCCTGCAGCGCGAGCGTGGCGCTCTTGCCGGCGATCACCGGGTTGGGGGTGAAGGTCGCCTTGACGCCGTCGGGCAGCCCGCTCGCAGCCAGGGCCAGCGGCTCTGCGCCGCCCGTCACCGTGGTGGTGACGAGGAGGTTCGCCGCGGCCCCGCCGGAGATCAGCGCCGCGCTGCCCGGCGAGACCGCCACCGAGAAGTCGTTGAGCGTGGTGAGCGTCAGCGAGCTCTGGGCGGTGTTCCCCAGCGCGTCCTGCGCGACGGCGACCAGGGTGTGGACGCCGTTGGGGACGAGGCGCGTGTCCCACAGCGCGCTGAGCGGGCTGGCCGCGCTCCCCGCGATGCGCGTGACCCCGTCGAAGAGCTCGAGGCTGACCAGCGGCGCCTTCGCGTCGCTGGTGGCGCTGGCCGAGAGCGACACCGGGCCCGAGACCAGGCTGGAGGCCGGCGGCGTGATCGCCACCCGCGGCGGCGCCACCGCCGAGACGAGAAGCCGCGCGGTGCGGCCTCCGGGGAGCCCGACGCTGGTCCCGGTGACGAAGGCCGGGGTCTCGGGCGCCGGCGCGATGCCGGCCGGGGCGGTGAGCGTCAGGGTGGAGACGCCTTCGCCGGTGAGGGTGGGCGGCGCGAAGGCGAACTTGATCCCTGGCGGCAGGCCCGAGAGTCCCAGCGTGATCGGCTGCGTGGCGCCGCTGGCGCTGGCGAAGACCGCCACGGGCCACGCGGCGCCGCCCACGGTGAGCACGCGGACGGCGGGCGAGAGGATCAGGCTGAAGTCGTTGCTCACCGTCACCGAGGCGAGCGGCGACTCCGCGGTGGCCCCGTCGGCGCCGGCGGCGCTGGCTTGAAGGAGGTGCGGACCGTTGACCGCCGTGCTGGTGTCCCAGCTCCAGGTGAGCGGCGAGGTGGCAAAGGTGGCGACCTGCGCGCCGTCGAGGCGGAGGGTGACGGAGCGGAGCGTGGTGGTGCTCGGGGCCGCGGCGATCACGGTGACCCGCGTGGTGCCGCCCACCTGGGCGCCGTCGGCGGGCGCGAGGATGGCGACCCCGGGCGCGTGGCCTGCGTCAGGGTCGGCGATGATCACGCCCACCGGCGCGGCCGGCGCCGAGAGCCCGTCGTCAGCGGTGGCGGTCGCGACCACCGCGTGGACGCTGCCGCGCAGGAGCGGCGTGGTGTCCCAGCGGTACGTCAGCGGCGCGGTCCCGCTCGCCACCTGCGCGCCGTCGATCGCCAGCGAGACGGTGGCGAGGACGCCGCCCTTCGCGGGCGCGCCGCCGACGGTCACAGGCACCACGCCGGAGACGACGGCCCCGCTGGTGAGGCTGGTGATCTGCGCCACCGGCGGGTTGCGCACCGTCACGGTCGCGCGGGCGGTCGAGGTGGTGCTGTCCGCGTCCAGCGCGGCTCCAAAGATGGCGAGCGACGTCCCGTTGGCGAGCGCGGTGGTGTCGACGCTGAGGGTGGCGCGCGGGAGGTCTGCCTTCACCGGGGCGAGGGCGCCGACCGTCAGCGTGGTCGAGGCGACGGTGGTGCCGGGCGGCGCCGTCGAGGTCGCCTGGAAGTCCACCGTCCCGGCGACGGTGGCGCCGTCGGCGACCGAGAGCATGACCGCGGGCGGATTTGCGATCGTTATCGAAAGCGGCGCGGCGGCGGCGGCGCCCTGGTCTGCGTCGGTGGCGACGGCGCCCAGCACGTGCGGCCCGTTGGAGAGGCCCGCGGTCTGCCAGACCCCCGCGGCGCCGGCGCCGTTCACGGTCGCGAAGACGACGCCGTCGGCGGTGAGCGCGGTGGTCGCCACCGTGGTGCCTGGCGGCGCGCTGGCAGCGGCGGTCACCGCGACCGCGCCGCTCACCCGCGCGAAGGCCGCTGGCGTGGTCAGGGTGACCACCGGAGGGTTTCTCACCGTCACCACCGCCGCGTAGGAAGCGGCGGAGGTCTGGTCGGCGTCGAGGCCGGCGACGCTGAGGGCGTGCTTGCTCCCGTTGGGCAGCGCCCGCGTGTCCCAAGACCACGCGAGCGGCGAGGCGACGCCCTGGCTCACCTGGGCGCCGTCGATGAGGAGCGCGAGCGAGGAGAGCGTGGTGCCCAGCGGTGGGCTGCCGCGCGCGGAGACCGCGACCAGCCCGGAGACCTGCGCGCCGTCCACCGGGGCGACCAGCGCGACCCGGGGTCCGTTCACCACCTGGACCTGCGCGGTGGCGGTCCCGACCGAGCCGTTGCCGGCGGTGGCGGCGGCGTCGAGGGTGTGCTGCCCATTGCTCGCGAGGGTGGTGTCCCAGAGCGCATCCGCGCGGCTGTTGGTGGAGCGGGCCAGCACGGCGCCGTCGAGGCGGAGGGTGAGGCCAGCGATGGACCCGCCGGACACCGGCGTGGCGTCGGCGTGGATCGCGGCGGCGCCCGACAGCGGCGCGCCGTCCCGGGGCGTGAGGGTGACCACCGGCTCCACCTCGCGCACGCCGCTGGTGATGTAGACGTTGGAGACCGCGTGGTTGTCACTCAGGGTGCCGGTGCTCGCGGAGAAGCCCACCAGCACCGCGGGCGGCAGCGTGACGGGCTGCGAGATCGCCAGGACGCCGTCGAGCCACACCAGCAGCGTCCCTCCCGACTCGCGGACATGCACCAGCCGCGCGGTCCCGCGCAGCGCCGGGACCGCCGTCGAGGTGGCCAGCCAACGCAAGGTGGCGGCGCCCGCCCCGAAGCCGTCGGTGATCCCGACGAAGTTCGCCGAGGGGTTGGTCGCCGTCTGGACCGTGTCGAGCGCCACCGCCAGTCCGCCGATGCCGGCGAACCCGAGCCCCGCGCCGGCCGCCCCGAGCGCGGTGGCCTGCGCCTTCGACGGGTCGGCGAGCACCAGCGCGAGGCCGTCGCCGCCGGTGCCGGAGCCGAGGGTGGCGAGGAAGGTGATGTCGAGGTTGGCGCTGCCGATCGCGGCGGGCCAGAACGCGCTCCCGGCCTGCGCGAGGCCCTCCGGCGTCAGCTGCAGCGGAGACCCGCGCAGCGGGCCGAGGACGTGCGCGACGCCGTTGGCCTGCCAGCCACCGGCCGCGGGGTCGGGGATGGCGGCGAGGCCCGCGTCGCGGCCGATGCCGGTGAAGGTCAGCGACTGCAGCCCGCCCAGCCCGTTGGAGTTGAGGGTCCAGTAGGCGCTCTGGGGCCCGGCGCCCATCGGCGCGAACTCGATCGGGATCACCACCGAGGCGCCGGCGGCGAGCGGCGCGCCCTCGTAGAGCTCGGCGCCGCGGAGGAACCAGCCGCCGGTGCCCGGCTTGGAGCGGAGGATGGTGATGTCGGTCCCGCCGGTGTTGGCGGCGGTGAAGGAGAAGGTCTTGGAGGAGCCGACGTCGACCGTGCCGAAGTCGAGCGTGAGCGGCGAGACCACCAGCAGGCCGGGCGCTGCGGCGTGGGCGGTGATCGGCACGTCGAAGTCGCCGCCGTTGGAGCGCAGGTGCAGGCCATCGTCGAACTCGCCCACCTCGGTAGGGCCGAAGGTGATGCTGACGCCGAGCGAGCCGCCGACGGGGATCTGCGCGCCCGCCGCGGGGAGTCCGGTGGAGGAGTATGGGGCGCCGGGGCCGGTGGCCGAGGAGATCACCACCGCGGTGCCTCCGAGGTTGCGCAGCGTCACGTTCGAGGAGACCTGGCTGCCCACCGCGATGGTGCCGAAGTCCACCGCCAGCGGGACCACCGCCAGCACCGGCCCCGCCGCGATCCCCCTGCCGGCGAGGCCCACCTGCAAGAGCCCGCCGCTGTTGGTGACGTTGAGCGCCGCCGCGCTCAGCACCTCGGCGACCGGCGTGAAGGTCACCGGCACGGTCAGCTTCCCACCCGCGACCAGCGCGGCCGGGAGCGCCGGCGTCGGCGCACCCAGGGTGTAGAGCGCGCTCGAGGTGTTGAGCCCCGTGACGGTGACCGCGGCCGAGGCGGTGAAGGTCTCGAGGACGGTGGAGGTCTGGTTCACCACCGTGTCGGGGAAGTTCACCGGCCCGCCGCTCAGCGTGGTGGTGATGGGCGCGCCGAACCCGAGCACGGTGCCGTCCCGCGTGCCGACGAAGAGGCGGCCGCCGCTGACGCCGGGCACGGAGAACTTGGAGCCGGTGCCGACGGGCGCGACGAAGCGCTGCACCAGCTCGCCGTTCACGGGCACCGGGTCGAAGGCGCGCAGCTGGGCGCCCACGCCGGTGGGAGAGGGAATCCAGATCTGCCAGACCAGCGCGCTGCCGGTCTGCGTGCCGTTGCTGGTGATCACCGGCGAGCCGGAGGTGTAGCCCTGGTAGGCGAAGGCCGTGTTCGAGAAGCTGAGCGTGGGCTTGCCCGCGCCGGTGAGGCCGTACTGGCAGGGGCTGAGCTTGCCGCTGACGGGGAAGTAGACCCAGCCGCCGTCGCCGGGCCAGACGCCGGCGCGGCCGAAGACGCCGTAGCCATAGGGTCCGAGGTGGGCGACCAGCGCGTCGCCGCCGCCGGGGCCCTGGCCCACGCCGCCGAGGGAGTCGCGGTTGAAGATGTTGACGTAGCCGTCCTTGCTCGCGTGCACCATCAAGTTCGGATAGGCGGCGGTGCCGAAGTATGCCGAGGGCAACGCGACCGGGCCCCCCGAGCCGACGTCGGCGTCGGCGTTGTCGAGCGCGGCGGCGTTGGTGGGGGTGAAGAAGTCGACCGCCTTGAGCGCGCCGTCGGTCTGCACGTTGACGCGGACGATCGATTCGCCGAGGTCGGCCGGGGGCAGGTTCCCGGGGATCGCGCCCGAGGGGCTGGCGCCCCCGAAGGCGTTGCCGGTGGAGAAGATCATCGAGCCTGCCCGGTCGGAGACGAGCCCCGAGCCCCCCATCCAGATGCCGTTGCCCGAGGTGCCGCTGCCGGAGCGGTCGGTCCACATGGTGGAGATCGCGCCGGCGGTCGATACCCCGACTATCCAGCCCTGAAAGGGCAAGAAATCGCAGTGCGCTCCGAAACCGGCGTAGACGACGCCCCCTGTGAGCAAGAGCCCGGGGCGCTGCATCTGGTGCCGCGGCGCGAAGGTCTGGCCCGGCGCGTTCTGCGCGGTGCCCTTGATCTCGACCGGGAAGTTGGCGCGCTCGGCGCCGGTGGCGACGTCGATCGCGTGCATGAAGATGGCGGCCGGCAGCGCGTTGCCGCCGTTGGCGTAGGTCTTGGCGACGAAGTAGGCGGTGCCGGTGGTGTCGTCGATCACCGGGGTGCCGGTGATGCCGATCAGCGGCGTCAGGTCCGGGCAGTAGGTGACGCCGGGCGTCGGCACGTCGGGGCCGGTGTCGAGGTAGCCGAAGGGCACGCCGACGTTGCGCGACCAGACCACCGCGCCGGTGGCGGGGGTGATGCCGTAGATCCAGTTCGCCTCGGTCACCACCAGGACGGTGCCGCCGTAGACCAGCGGCTGCGCCAGCACCTGGCCGGTCACCTGCGTGGTCCACAGCTTGCCGAAGGTGCCGCCGGACACGAGCTGGGGCGAGAGGGCCGCCTGATCGGGATACCAGCCGGTGCGGAGCGGGTCGGAGCCGCCCATCACCGGCGCCGCGGGAGCGCTCGCGGTGTGGGCGATCAGCGCCGCGAGCACGGCGGCGCCGGCGGAGAGCGCCAGGCGCAGCGCGCGCAGCCGGCGGAAGGAGCTGGACGGGTCGGGGATCTTCATCGGGTTGGGAGGCTCAGTGCGCCGCGCCGTAGAGCGGCAGCCCGGCCGGGGTCGGGTTCATCACCAACAGCGACGCCGCCCCGCTCCCCGCGGGCGTGTTCAGCGCCTCGTATGGGTGCAGCACCGGCCCGCTCACGGCAAGCTGCCCGGGCACCAGCATCCAGAGCATCGAGCGGTTGTCGGCGATGGTCGTCCGCACCACCCAGAGCTGGCCGAGCGCGTCGAAGGCGAAGCCCGAGAGCTTCGCCTCGCCGAAGTCGAGGTCCACCGCGGGCACGGCGGTGGCGCCGCCCAGCTGCGCGGTGCTGTACTGCAGCAGGTGCCCGGCCGACGACACCCAGAGGTTGCCGCCGGCGTCGAAGGCGATCGCGCCCGGGGTGGTCACCGGGATGCTCGCCGAGGGAAGGAAGTAGCCCGACGCGAGGAGCTGCCGCGGCGAGTACTTCCCGACCGCGGCGCCCGTGGCCACCCAGAGGTTGCCCACCGAATCGAAGGCGAGCGCGCGCGGGTCGGAGAGCGAGTGCGCGGTCCCGAGCAGCGTCACGTCGGGCACCAGGAGGTTTCCGCCGAGCACCTGCGCCGCCGGGTAGTGGACGAGCGACGCGCTGGCCGCGCTCGCCGCCCAGACCCCGCCGTGGGCGTCGAAGGTGAACGCCGACAGCCGCAGGTTGGGCGAGATCAGCGCGGGTGCGGGCTGCCCTTCGCCGATGGTCTGCGCGACGGCCGGGAAGGTCACGAAGGTGCTCGCGCCGTCGTCGCCGGACAGCACCCAGAGCGTGCCGGCCGCATCGACCGCCAGGCCGTTGATCTGCTGGTAGCTGGAGAGGATCCGCGCGGCCGCCGCCGGGGCGCCGCCCTGCATCAGCTCCCAGCCGAGCCAGCCGCCGAGCAGGCGCGAGTCGCCGAAGTGGCTCATCCACACCGAGCTCGAGCCCGGGCGGAGCTCGTACTTGAGCGTGAGCGCGAGCGTCTTGCCGGTGGTCACCTTGAGGGGCGCGACGGGCGGCGGCGCATACCAGACGGTGTCGATCACCGAGGTCTGCAGCGTCACCTGGTTCGGCGTGATGGTGTAGTCGCCGGGGGCGAGCCCGATCAGCTTGTCGCTCTTCTTCACCACCGCCGAGAACTTCTCGGGGCCGGTGACGGTGACGCTGACCGGCAGGTCGGGCGGCGTCACCAGCGTCAGCTCGATCGAGCCGGTGGTGACCTTGAACGCGTCGGTCTGGTTCGGGTCGAGGCAGGCGGCGGCGCAGAGCGCGGCCAGGGCGGCGGAGGCGGTGCGGGTGGTCGGCTTGCGGTTGGGGCGCATGGTTTTCCTCGAGGCTCAGGGGCCCGCGCGGGGGCCGGGGAGCGCGCCGGACGGCGTGGTGGTCTGGCTGCGGCTCCGGAAGGTGAGACGGAGGAAGAGGCCCGCCGTCACCTCCTGGAAGTCGTCGCCCTGGTGCAGGTCGAACGAGAGGCCGCCCTCCAGCCCCGAGGTGATCGGGTAGGCGACCCGCCCGGAGAGGGAGAGGGCGAAGGCGGTGCTCGACCGCTCGCCGTAGGAGGCCGTCAGCGGCGCGCCGCCCGCATCCATCGCGTGCTCGCGCGTGTACTGGAGGTCGGTGTCGAGCGGGAACCACCTGCTCGAGTTCTCGTGGAACCAGTTGACGCCGGGGCTGCCGGTCAGCTCCCAGCGCAGCTTCCCCGCGACGCCGCGGAAGGTGAACGGCACGCCGGTGTTGACGAAGGCGCTGGGGCTGAAGTAGCCGCCCTGGCCGAGCGTGTAGTAGCGCAGGTTGCTCTGGTAGCCGAGGCCGGTGATCGACAACCCCGTCACCAGCGTCAGGTTGCCCCAGTCATACAGTTTCCACTCGACGCCGAGCCCGCCGCGCCCCTCGAGGTTGCTGGCGACGTGGGTGCCGTTCAGGTACGCGAATCCGGCCCAGACGAAGAAGGTCGCCGACTCGGTGTTGAGCGCCAGGTCGACGCGGCCGCCGTTGCGCAGCACGCCTCCCCAGGTGGTGTTGGTGGCCGGGTCGTTCATGCCCGCGTAGGAGAGCAGCGAGTCGGTGACGGGCCTGCGGAACGCCTCGAGGGCGAAGCCGAAGGTGCCGACCTCGTGCCGGTAGCGGATCCCGCCCACCACGTTGCGCACGCGGAAGCCGAGCGGGGTGGAGCCCGCGTCCACCGAGAACTCGCCCTCGCGGTAGCCGACCGAGACGGCGGTGCCGCGATCGTTCTGCGGCAGGCGGATGCCCGGGTGCTCGGGCGGCGCGGGGGCCGCGGTGCCGAAGCGGTCGAAGGAGAGCGGGTCGGCGAAGTCGACCGCGCCCGCGTCGAGGATCACCGGCCTCACTTGCAGGAGGATCTTGCCCCGCCAGCCGAGCGGGACGTCGATGTTGAACGGCGCCGACAGCTCGGTCAGCTGCGAGAGGCCCGGCGAACCCGAGCGGCTGCGCAGCGCGGGCTCGGGCGACATGACGACGGCGTGGCGGTCGCGGACCTCGTCGATGTCCTTCTGGATCTCGGACTGCAGCGCGAAGGTCTCGGCGGCCCGCTTGCCGCCGACGGGAGCCGGCTTGCCGAACACCAGCAGGCCCTCGCGGAGGACCTCGAGTGTATTACTCTTCGGCGTCAGGCTCCCCGCGCCGGGCGCGACGTCGAGCAGGCCCGGGCTCTTGGGCAGCTCGTCGGTGGCCTTCACCTGCGCCTGCTGGAGGAAGCCCATCGCCTCGCCGTCGTCGCCGCTCTGCGCGGCCCAGCGGGCGGCCACCAGCAGCATCCGCGGGTTCTGCGGCGCGCGCGAGAGCCCGTCCTCGGCGAGCCGGCGGGCCCGGGTCGCGTCGTGCCGGGCCACCGCGGTGCGGATCGCGCCCTCGCGCGCCTCGAGGTCGTCGGGGTCGTCCTCGACGATCCGCTGGAAGGTGGCGAAGCCGTCGGCGGGCTTGTCGGCGCTCTCGAAGAGCCGGCCCAGCGAGCAGAGCAGCCGCGGGTTGTCGGGGTACTCGAGCAGGAGCGGCGAGAGCTGGTTGAAGGCCTGGGCGAACTCGCCGGACTCGCGCTGCTGGTCGGCGCGGCGCACTCCGTGGGCCACCCGCAGGGCGGCGAGGTCGCGCCGCTCGCGGGGCGAGAGCGAGGGGTCGTTGTTGAGCTCGAGCAACGCTGCCTGCACCTGCGCCTCGGCGCCCGCGCGCAGGAGGATCGCCGCGCGCGACAGCCGCATGCCGTTGGTCGGCTTGACCACCGCCAGCAGCGCTTCGTTGGCGAGCGCCACCGCCCGCTCCGATTCGCCCAGCGCGCTCCAGCCCTGCGCCACCGCCAGCTCCAGCTCTGGCGCGGCCCGCACCCGCTGCTGCAGCCGCAGGAGCGCGTCGTGGCCCGTGTCGCTGCGCCGGTCCCGCACCGCCCGCTGGACGATCCGCTCCACCTCGGCCTTCACTTCGAGCGGCTGCCGCAGCGCGCGCAGCGTGTCGGTGAGCTGCTCCGGGGGCAGGCCGCCGAGCAGCTCGAGCGCCGCGGTCGGGTCTCCCTCGGCGCCGAGCAGCCGCACCTGGATCGCGCGCGCCTGCGTCATCCCCGGGTCGAGCCGCGTCAGCTTCGCCAGCGCGGCGCGGGCCTGCGCGTACTCGCCGAGCTCGAGGTGGAGGTTGGCGAGGTCGTGCAGCGCCCAGCGGTTCTCAGGGTCGGCGGCGCAGGAGGCCTCGAGGTCCTGCCGCGCCAGCTCCCAGCGGCCGGCGTCGATGTCGGCCACCGCCTTGGTCCGCAAGAGCTCCGACTCCAGCGCGCCGTGCCCGTAGGCGAGCTTGGGCGCGAGCAGCGTGAGCTTGTCGTTGAGCGCGGACGCCTCGTCGCCACGCCCCTTCTGCAGGAGCAGCGTCACCAGCGCGCGCAGGCCCTCGGGCTGGTCGGGGCGCTCCTTGAGCAGCGCGCGCAGGCGGGCCTCGGCCTTCTCGGGCTGGTCGAGGGAGAGGTAGAGGTCGGCGAGCGCCGCCTCGGCGAACTGCCGCTCCTCGGGCGAGGTCTTGATCGCCGCCAGGAGCAGCTGCTCGGACTCCTCTTCGCGCCGCGCCGCCCGTGCCGCCTTGGCGTCGGCGAGCTGCTGCCAGAAGGTGGCGCTGCGCAGGCTGCGCTCCCAGATGTCGGGCTTGCCGGGCGCGAGCTTCTGCACCCGGGTGAAGATCTCCCTGGCCCGCGCCCACTCTTCCTTCTTCAGCGCGACGAGGCCCTGGCCCACCAGCGCGTCGGGGTTGGTGTCGGCCTTGGGCGCGGTGCGGAAGAGACGGTCGGCCTCCTTGACGTCGGCGCGGTCGAGCGCTTCGTAGCCCGCCTTCACCTCGGTGCGGGCCGGCCCCTCGCGCGGCTCGGAGAGGCGCTTCTTGATCTCGGCGTCGTCGGGGTGCCTCACCAAGTGAGCCTTGAGCAGCGCCTCGTCGCCCGCCTGCAGCCGCAGCCAGAGCAGCGCCTGCCGGAGCGCGGCGTCGGCGTCCTCGGAGACGGCGCCGTCGTCGAGCAGCTTCTGCAAGTGGTTGATCCCCTCGCGCCGGGCCTCCTCGCGGTAGGTGAGGTGGCGCGCCACCGCCAGCCGGTAGACGGGCTCGTCGGGCGCCTTGGCGGCGAGGGCGGCGAGGCCGTCCTTGGCCTCCTTCCAGCCCTCCTTCGAGCCCGCGAGCGTCAGGTAGAACTCGAGCGCGAAGTGGCGGGGCGGAGCGAGCGGGCCGAAGATCTTTCGATAAACCGCTACCGCTTCGTCGGGCTTGCCCGCCTTGGAGAGGGCGCGCGCTTCGGTCAACAGATTGTCGAACTCCTTGCCGACGACGATCGCCCGCTCCAGCGCCGGGATCTCACCCGGGTCGCCCTTCGCCTCGCGCAGCCGCGCCAGGAACTCGCGAGCCTTGTCGATGCGGCCGGCGCGCGCGTGGAAGCTCACCATGGTGGCGAGCGCCTCGGGCGCCTTGGGGTCGGAGCGGAGCACCTTCTCCATCGTCTCGACGGCCTTGTCCTCGCGGCCCCGCGCCTGCCAGTAGCGGGCGTTGCGCAGGAGCAGCTCGATGGCGGTGGGCGGGCTCTGCGCCGCGGCGTCGCGGGCGGCGAGCGAGAGGCCAGCCACGGCGCCGAGCGCGAGGAGGAGGGCGAGCAGGGGGCGTTTCACGGGGCGCTCCAGGAGGGCAGCAGGGCCCCTTCGGGGGAAAACCGGAACCGGCCTTCGACGTGGCCGAGGGCGAAGAGGAGCAGGGCCTGGTCGTAGTAGGCCGCCGGCGCGCCGAAGAGCCCGTCGGACTCGACCGCGGCGAGGCGCTCGCGCAGCATCGCCGCCAGCAGGGTCTCGCCGGTGGCGAGCAGCGCCGGGAGCAGCGCGCCCTGGAAGCCCGGCGGCCCCGCCCTCGGCCCCGCGCGGCCCGTCGCGACGTCGACCGCCTCCGGGACGTCGCCGCCAGGACCGATGAGGCGCACCAGCCCGCCGCACGCCGAGAGCAGCCGCGCGCGCCCGGGCGCCTCGGCCGGGAGCATCCCCGCCCAGAGGATGACGCGGATGGCGTCGTAGGCGCCGCGGTTCGCGTCCTGCGCGTCGGGGAGGAGGGCGCCGTCCGAGAGCCGCACCCAGTCGGGCGCGAGGCCATGCTGGCCGCAGGCGGCGGCGACGAGGCGCAGGGAGGTGTCCTCCAGGCGCGCCCACGGTCCGCGCACGCCGCTCAGCGCCAGCGCGCGCAAGACTTGCGGCGGCAGGTAGCTCGGGTTGAGCCGCAGGGCGCCCCCCTCCAGGCGGAACCCCTCGGGCCCCGGGAGCAGCACCGGACCCGCGCTGGCGACCTCCTGCACCTCGCGCGCGGCGACGGCGACGAGCAGCGCGCGGGCCTCCTCGCGCAGGCGGGGCGCGTCCCAGAGACGCGCTCCTTCGAGCAGGCAGTACGCGAGCCAGAGGTCGGCGTCGGAGGCGGGGTTCGGGTCGAGCACGCCGTACGCGCCCCGCTTCGCGTCGCTTCCCCACAGCCACGCCGGGAGCGCGCCCGGGTCGCCGCGCTGGAGGTTCTCCAGCGTCCAGCCGCGCAGCAGGTCGAAGGTGTCCCGGTCGCCCGCGACCAGCGCGAAGAACAGGCCGTAGGCCTGCCCCTCGGAGGTGGTGCGGCCGTCGCCGCGGGGCGCCCGGTCGATCACCCGGCCGTCCGGGGAGATGAACCCCTTGCGGAAGGCCTCCCAGTGGCGCCACTCCTGCCGCGCTCGCGGGGCAGGCGGAGCGCGGGCGGCCCCCGACTCCTGGCGGACCGCGGCGGAGGCGCAGCTGGCGAGGAGTAATACTCCAGCAGCGAGCGACCTCACGTGGGCGCCCCCGCCGACACGTCCCGCAGGCGCGACTCGATCTTGGCGTTGAGCTGGAACCGCAGCCACACCGAGAGCAGCAGCACGCCGAAGAAGAGGCACGGCACCAGCAGCAGCGAGTGGCTGGCGAGGAACCAGCGCAGCGCGTCCCACGAGGTCAGCTCGCCGAGCCCGTAGAGCGGCCCGATGCGGAAGAGCTGGCGCTTGCCCCCTGCCAGCACCAGGAGGTCTCCCTCGCGCGAGCGGCTGTCGGCGTAGCCGTGGAAGGCCGCGAACGGCTGCAGCTCCGCGGCGGTCGGGGCGGTGAAGATCACCGCGGTGCGGCCCGGCGTCAGCGGCGACTCGATCGCCTCGAGCGCCGCCAGGGTGCGGGTGGAGGCGAGCGCCGCCCGCGCCCGCTCCAGCTCCAGCAGGCCGCGCCGGCCCGTCAGGAGCGAGAGCAGCTGGCTGGCGCCGGCCGGCATCTGCGGCTTGATCGCGCCGGGGGCGACCGCCAGCGGCAAGAGGCTCGTCCACAGCTTGAGCAGCGGGTGGCTCGCCTGCGTGCCCACCAGCAGCAGGTCCTTGCCCGCCCCCGCGCCGGCGAGGGCCTCCTCGGGCGAGAGCACCGCGGGCCAGCCCACCACGCCGGTCACCGAGCCGAGGTGGGCCAGCACCGAGAGCGCCACCGAGAGCTCCTCGGGCGCGCGCTGCGCCGAGAGCACCAGCGCGGTCTCCGCGAGGTCGGCCTGCCGGGTGAAGGGGAAGCCGTCGTCCACGAACGTCGAGAGGTCGGGGAGGCTGGCGAAGTGGCCGTACCGCTCGAGGTGGAGCGCCGAGTCGCCGGCCAGCTGCACCCGGTGCTCGTCGCCAGGTCCCGGCGGCCCGCCGCAGGTGCCGGCCTCGCCGTAGTTGACGTGCAGCACCAGCTGGTTGAAGCCGCGCAGGTCGGAGCGGTGGATGTCGAGCAGCGTCCGCGCGGCCGACTCTCCGTGCGCGAGATCGACCGGCGGCAGCGTGCCGAGGAACGAATCGTTGAAGACCACGTCCAGCCTGGGCTGCGGCGTCCCGGGCGGCACCAGCACGGTCCAGCCGAGGTCGAGCACCACGAACTCGTCCGGCCAGACCCAGAGGTCGGGCGCGACCCGGAAGCGCAGCGTCAGGTTGCCGCCCGCGGTGCCGTCGTGGGTCAGCTGCTCCGGGCTCGCCAGCTGGTCGAAGGAGATCGGCTTGTACGGCGGCCGCCAGCGCGGCGCCTGGTAGAGCCCGTGCTGCGCCGCCGGCGCGGGCGGGGTGAGCAGCGCGGAGGGGCCGGTGAAGCGCGAGACGCTTTCCGAGGTGAGCGAGACCACCGCCGCCTCCAGCTCCGCTGGCGTGCTGCCGCCCACCAGCACCAGCTTGACGTTGGCGCCAGGGTGCCGCGGGTGGTCGATCACCCGGATCTGCGGCTTGTCGAGCGCGGGCACGCCCAGCGCCGCCGCGCGCTCCGGGCCATCGAGCAGCACCAGCGCGGAGGTCTCCGGGAGCGCGCCGAAGGTGACGGGGAAGCGCAGCGCCACGCCCGCGTCCACGCCCAGCCACCCCGCCAGCGCGGCGGCCAGCCGCAGCTCCGCCTGCGGGGCGCCGGGCGCCAGCACCAGCGGCACCGCGGCCTCGCGGTCGAAGCGGCGGTCGATGAACGGCAGCGGCAGGAGCGCCAGGTCGTCGGGCAGCGGCAGCGGCGCGCTGTCGAGCTCCAGCTCTCCGCTCGCCACCACCTTCCACGAGCCGGCGGGCACCACCTCGCAGGGCCGCTCCTTCTCCTTCCCCTTCTCCTGCTCCAGCTCCAGGCGCAGGGTCAGCTGGTTCTTCTCGCCGATCGACTTCACCTCGATCGGCAGCACCACGTCCCGCTTGGGGGAGCGGAGCACCTCGGGGCCGAGCGAGGCGATCGGCTCCTGGTTCACCAGGACCTCGATGCGGCGCACGCCCACCGCGTCGGCCGGGTCGCCGAAGTGCAGCAGGAGCCGGGCCTTGGTCAGCACCCGGTCGGCGCGCGCGAAGAACGGGAAGGTGAGGGTGGGCTGCGTGTTGTAGCGGCGGGCGTCGTCGAGCCCCAGCTCCGCGAGCGGGAGCAAGGTGCGGCCCCCCTCGTCGCGCCGGGCCTGCCCCGACTTCTCCTGCTGCTGCCTCGCGGGCTGCCGCGCGCAGCCTGCCAGCGCGCAGAGCGCGGCGACGCCTGCCAGGGCCACTCCGCGGACCTCGCGCGCCCGGGTCACCGCTCGGCCCTCGAGACCTTCGCCAGCGGGATGGGCGGCACCATCGCGCCCACCGGCACCGCCAGCGTCGCCGCGGGCGTCGCCTCGCCGATCGCCCGCAGCGGCGGCCGCGCCCGCAGGATCTGGTTCACGTTCCCTAGGCCACGCACTAGGATGTCGCGCAGCGAGCCGAGCGGGTGATCGACCGTCTCGGCGTCGCGCCAGCCCAGCCACGAGTCCGCGCGCGAGACGAGCGCCTGCACCAGCGCCGACTCCTGGTCGATGGAGAGCGCGCCGAACCTGACGCGGAGCAGGCCGTCGTGCAGGTCGATCACCTCGGCGGGGATCGGCAGCTCGTCGGCGGCGGAGAAGAGCGAGACGTGGATGCGGTCCTTGGGCAGGAGGTCCCAGCCCGGCGGGATCAGCAGGCTCGAGCCGCCGCGCGAGAGATCGGCGGTGCGGCAGCGCACCGTGCGCCCGTTCTCGAGCCGCACCATCGCCTGCACCTTGGTGGCGACCCGCGGCGTCTTGCGCACCTGCCGCTGCTCCCACGCGACCGCGATGGTGGCGGTGAGGATGACGAGGTTGTAGGTGCTCCAGCCGAGGTTGATCAGCAGCACGTCGAGCCGCCCGGCGCCCGACCAGAGCCGGAACGCGCCGATGAGGAACCCCACCAGGTTGAGCGCCGTCAGCACCAGGTACGGCATGGCGATGCGCCGCTCGAAGTACGCCTGGTTGATGTTGCCGCCCTTGGCGGTGACGTTGAACTTGCCCTTGCTCGGGGTGATCAGCGCCTGCGTGGTGGGGATGAGGATGTAGATGGCGAGGCAGGTCTCGTAGACCTCCGACCAGAACGAGTGGCGGAACTTCCCCTGGATGCGGGAGTTGGTCATCGTCGAGTGGGCGATGTGCGGCAAGAAGAACGAGAGCGCCACCAACGGCAGCGCGTTGAAGATGTGCAGCCCGAAGAGCGGGTACGAGAGCGGCGCGATGAGGAAGATCAGCCGCGGGATGCCGTAGAAGAAGTGCAGGGTCGCGCCCGTGTAGCAGACCCGCTGCATCAGGGTGAGGCCGCGGCCGAGCAGCGGGTTGTCGATGCGGAAGATCTGCGCCATCCCGCGCGCCCAGCGGATCCGCTGGCCGACGTGGGCGGAGATGCTCTCGGTGGCGAGTCCCGCCGCCTGGATGACGTCGAGGTAGGCGGTGTTCCAGCCCAGCCGCTGCATCTTCAGCGCGGTGTGCGCGTCCTCTGTGACCGTCTCCACCGCGATGCCGCCGACGTCGTCGAGCGCGGTCCGCCGCAGCACCGCGCACGAGCCGCAGAAGAAGGTCGCGTTCCACAGGTCGGTGGAGGGCTGGATCAGGTGGTAGAAGAGCTCGCCCTCGTTGGGCACGGTGCGGAACGTCGAGAGGTTCCGCTCGAACGGGTCGGGCGAGTAGAAGTGGTGCGGCGTCTGGATCATCGCCAGCCGGCGGTCGTAGAGGAACCAGCCCACCGTCATCTGCAGAAACGACCGCGTCGGGACGTGGTCGCAGTCGAAGATCGCGATCAGCTCGCCCTGGGTGCGGGCGAGCGCGTGGTTCAGGTTGCCGGCCTTGGCGTGCTTGTTGTCGGGCCGCACGATGTAGCCGACGCTGGCGGCGGCGGCGAAGGACCGGAAGGCGTCGCGGCGGCCGTCGTCGAGGATGAAGACCCGCAGCTTGTCGCCGGGCCAGTCCATCGCCTTGGCGGCGAGCACGGTGGCGCGCACGACTTCGAGCGGCTCGTTGTAGGTGGGGATGAAGACGTCGAGGGTGGGCCAGCGCGCGGTGTTCGGCGGCAGCGGGTGCGGCTTGCGCGGCAGCACCGCCATCACCTGGAAGTAGCCGAGCAGCAGCATCGCGAACGCGTACAGCTCAGCCGTGAGGAGGATCAGGCCGAGCACGCCCTCGAGCGTGAAGTCGCTGTTGAGCGTGACGGTGAAGCGCCAGAACAGGTAGCGCGTCGAGACGGTGATCGACACCATCACCATCGCCAGCGTGACCATCCGGCCCGCGTGGAGCCGGTTGAGGATCAGGCTCGCCGCGAAGACGCCCAGGCCGAAGAGGAACTGCCCGCGCAGGTCGAGCGGCGTCACCACCACCAGGAGCAGCGAGACCACCGCCGCCAGGGCCAGCGGAGCGCTGAGCGCGCGCAGCGCCCAGGCGGACCGCGGCCTCCCAGGTCGATCCGGGCTGGTTTCGGGCGCAGGGGGGGTCATCGGACGGCGGCGCGCTTGGGCTGCTCGGCGGGCTCCATCCGGCCCGCGGCTTCGGTCTCCAGCCACTCGGCGAGGCCCGCCAGCGCCGCCACCACCTGCGAGTCGGCCGCCTCCTGGACGATCAGCTTGCGGCGGGCCAGCGCCTCGGGGACGATGCTGTCGCCCTGGACGGGGAAGGCGAACGCCCGGTCGCCCAGCATCCCGCGCAGCGAGCCGAAGATGTCGCGGTCGAGCGAGCGGCGGGCGTCGAAGCCGTTGAGCAGGTACCGGGCGTGGCGGTTGCCGTGCGGGTGGTGCTCGGAGAGGAGCGCCTCGACGGCGGGCAGCGTCGCGTAGGCGGTGGCGTTGGGCTGCAGGACGACGATGACGGCGTCGGCGAACGAGAGGGCGGCCTTCACCCACGGGCCCTGCACAGCCGGGGTGTCGAGCAGGAGGAACTCGGTCTGCGCGGGGACCACCGACTTGAGGCGCTGCTGCACCCAGGTGGTGTCCTCGGCGACCACCGACTCCAGCGTCGCCAACTGGGCGCTGTCGAGGCGGCCGAAGGGGAAGACCGCCGCGCCGCCGCGGAACCGGGCGAGCCAGGTGTGGACCCCGACGCTCGAGAGGTTGGGCGAGACGAGGCCGATCACCTCGGCCGGGTCCATCCCGAAGTGGAGGCCGAGGCCGTTCTGCGGGTCGAGGTCCACCGCCATCGCCTGCCGCCCGTTCTGGCCCAGGGCCGCGGTGACGTTGGCGACGAGGGTCGAGCGGCCGGTGCCTCCAGCGAGCGAGATCAGCGCGGTGGTGAACGCGGCGTGGACCGGCGTCTTCTGCGGAGGCCGCGGCGGCGGGCCGTTGAGCAGCCGCTCGACCAGCAGCCGGTTGGTCGCCGTGAGCATCGGCCAGCGCGCGGCCGCAGCCTGCCAGCGCTCGAGCGCGGCGACCTCCCGGTAGTCGAAGTCGGAGATGCCGCCCAGAGATTTGATCAGACGCTGTACGTCGGTTGCCATGGTCGGGACTCGGCCTGAGGTGTTTCTTTACAGCGTGGATGGACGGTGAGAATCTGTTGTGGCAAGAACGTCACGGGGAGTCAAGTTCACGAGTAAAATAGAGTGGATAGTCCTCTCTCGACCCCCGTATTGATCCCCGAAAAACAGCGGCTGGCAGCGAGTGGATCCACCCATCCTGGCGTAGATACACCCGGTGCGCACTGGACCGCGCGCCAGGCGCAGGTGATTTGGTGGACCGGGCAGCTCGGATACCGGATAGAGGAAAGCGATGGAGGACCCGCAGCGCCCACCTGGACCGAG